>NZ_MSJL01000099.1 GCF_001921825.1 Streptococcus acidominimus | reverse complement strand
GTGCATTTTTTCTCCTAATATAAACCAAACATGGAGAGCATGGAGGATAATATCAAGTAACTTTATAAATTTTTTACCCGAAAACCATTGAAATACTTGACAAATGGTAGAAAATAGGAAATACGACGAGTGAAAAGCTCCTGTGGAGGTTTTCAGCCTGCCACGTAAAAGTAGTAACATTTGTAACTAGCTAAAACTAGAACACCTACGTCCCCCTAAAGGGAGCCATATCTGTAACCAGTTAAAACTGGAACAGCTACGTCTCTTTTCACACTCTCATTCGTGCTTAGGAGCAAATAGTTCAAAAAGGAGTTGGACAATTGTGATGGCGAAATCATGACTGTCCAACTCCTTTTTCGAATGCTTTTCTATATTAGTTTAGCAATAAGGAATATGTTTGGTTTACGTTTCGTACTAGCTCAAACAGTCTGGGAATAGACTGTTTGAGGTTGGAAATGCAGCAAACGAAGTTTTCGTCCAAAGTTGCAGGTAGTTGCTCCTCTTTAAAAACCAAAACTAAATAACTATACTATTGTTTTTGAGGTTGCTCTTTTTCGAGGAACAATTGTTCGATAGCTTCTTTTTGGCGTGGAATAAGGAGTTCCTGTTCTAAAAAAGATGGAAGATCTGCATGCGCTACCCAGATGAAATCAGTGGTTTCCCCTTCTTGGAGAGTAACAGTCCCTTTCTCGCAATCCACTTCTGCCCAGTAGGTGTCAAAGATACACTGCTGTTCGTGTTTGACGAAGTGGAGGTGATGAATGAGTTGTTCGACCTGTAACTGGATCCCTGTTTCTTCTCTTACTTCGCGAAGAATGGCGATTTCAGAACTTTCACCAAGGAGGGCAGAGCCGCCTGCACTTGCTTCGTAGTGGTTAGGAAAAGATGGCTTCTTGCCATCTCGTTTCATGAAAAGGATACTCTTATCCTTGTGAATGATCAGGCATTCCACGACTAAATGGTAGAGCCCTTGGGGGATTGGTTTGTCCCGCTGTAAAATCTTATCTGTTTTTTGCCCATTTTCTAAGTAGGCGTTCCAATATTCTGCCATGTTTTCTCCTTTGTTATTTTGGATAAGGAAGTCATAATTGAAAAGGGACTGACTATATCTCAATAGAAAGAAACACAGATTAGAGTTTTATTCCAATCTGTGTTCCTTTTAATCTTAATATAATCCACCTCGGAAAGCCTGAGAGAGACTGTCGTATTGATAATCTGACGTATCCACTGTCCATTTTCCTTTTTTATTGGTCAGTTTTAAGCGGAAACCGTCGCGGTCGCTTAGATCGTCTGTCACCAATGGTGTTGAGTCCAGTTGACCAGGAATCTGCTCTAGCAGATATTTTTCAGCAGCCTTAAGGGCGTCACTATAATTGTTATAGTCGTTTGCATGCTCTTGAGCAAATTTGGAAACCAAGTCATAGGTTTTTACATTTTCTAATCCAATCGTTTCCGGACGAACATAGACGACGGCGCTATCTGGTAAAAACTCTTTTACAGTATAGGTGAACTGCTCCCTGTCAAGTAGACAGTCAAATAATAAAAGATATTAAGCAACCTGATTCCTGAATTCCCAAGGGGTCAGGTTGTTTAATTTAGTTTGATAACGTTGTGTATTGTAAAACTGGATATAGCTTTCCACATCTGCGACTAGCTCCTCATAGGTCTTGTATTTCTTGAGATGATAAGACTCTGTCTTGAAATGCCCAAAGAAACTTTCAATTGGTGCATTGTCGATACATTTCCCAACTCGTGACATGGATAGAGTGATGCCAGCCTGTGTTGTAAAAT
>NZ_MSJL01000098.1 GCF_001921825.1 Streptococcus acidominimus | reverse complement strand
ATGAAAATAGCTTTATTCCAGCTAAGAACTCAAAACATCACAGATTGACGGAAGAGGAAAAGCAACTAAATCGTGAGATGGCAGCGATTCGTATCCAAATTGAGCATTTCAATGCGAAGTTTAAGACGTTTCAAATCATGAAACAAGACTATCGTGGTCGGAGAAAACGTTTTGAAATACGTGCTGAGTTAATTTGTAGGATTATTAATTTTGAAACCAAGTAGTTACCGAACAAGTCTAATAAACTCAATAAAGAATTTCAAGAAGAATGGATAACCTTTATAAAACTCTGTGTAAAGTATGCTTCTGCACGTGGAGAATGGCTTACACTTACCAGGGAAGAAAAACACAATCGTGATGAAAGAAGAACTACTATTCACAATCAAGTTATCTATCAATTAAAAATTCTAAAAAGCTTAGCCAATGAAGAAGGTAATGGTATTTCTTGGTTTGAAGTATTCAACAATGATAGGAAACGCATAGGAGATTTTGCCTGTTATGTAGCCTATATTTACGCAGTAAATGCTAGATGATCATTAACATTTCTCTTTTCACTTCAAAATCAATATATCTTATGTTATAATGGAATCAGAAAAGGGCAGTTGCGCTAACAACTACCCTTGTAGAACCGTTAAAAAGACGGTGACTCGTATACAGATTTATAATCCGTCCTACCAAGTCAAAAGTGGGGACGGATTATTTTTTGTTATCATTTTTGAAGATTTTATAGCACAAACCAATTACAGCAATAGTGAAACCACTAAAGCCTAAAATTGTTTGCACAACTTCAAAAGCGCTCACAAACGCTCCTCCTTTCCGTCAGATTTTGATGAAATGCTCATAAGCACCACCACCTTTCAGAACAAGGAGCCACCGTCTTCACTTTTCTACCACGTCATTATATCATTTTCTTTCTCAAAAGTCGCTTGAAATAGCGTAGTCTTTTCAACTACTTTTGAGAAACAAAAAAACGAGATAAAAACCTCGATTTTTCCAGTATCTATCCATCTAAACATTATCCTTTGACTAACTGATAATTTTCTGATTTTATCAAAGTTATAACTTTTCTTACAAACTGAACAGATAACAATCCTTGTATATCCTGTCCGTATGTTCTAAAATCACTATCTATATCTATTATAAGACTATCATATTGTAAAAGAACGCTTAGGTCATTCTTCAATTACTACTAAATTAGACGATTTATATTGACAAGAAACACCATAAGAAATTTTAAGAAACTCTTTGCAAAAAACAAGCAGATAAAAAGAAAAGACAAGGTCTTAAAAAACCTTGTCAAATCAACTATACCGGCGGCCGGGGTCGAACCGGCACGTCCTTGCGGACACTGGATTTTGAGTCCAGCGCGTCTGCCAATTCCGCCACGCCGGCTAGTATATGATAACTGGGGTAGCTGGATTCGAACCAACGCATGAGGGAGTCAAAGTCCCTTGCCTTACCGCTTGGCTATACCCCAATAATAAAATAGGCGAGTGATGGGAATCGAACCCACGAATGTCAGAGCCACAATCTGATGTGTTAACCACTTCACCACACCCGCCATATTATAACACGGGCAGTAGGAATTGAACCCACACTGAAGGTTTTGGAGACCTTAGTTCTACCTTTAAACTATGCCCGTAAAGGTATGGAAGGGGAGGGATTCGAACCCCCGAACCCGAAGGAGCGGATTTACAGTCCGCCGCGTTTAGCCTCTTCGCTACCCTTCCAAATTATTAAAATAATGGCGCGAGACGGAATCGAACCGCCGACACATGGAGCTTCAATCCATTGCTCTACCAACTGAGCTACCGAGCCGTATCCACAATCAATTGCGGGAGCAGGATTTGAACCTACGACCTTCGGGTTA
>NZ_MSJL01000097.1 GCF_001921825.1 Streptococcus acidominimus | reverse complement strand
TTGCGTGGACGACCTCCTTGACGATGTTGACGTTGGTAAGCTACATTGAGACAGGTAAGCATTTCTTGAAAGGTCTCTTTTTGAACACCTATGAGAAGTTTGAAGTTCTCTGAACTGAGTTTTTGAGCTTTTTCATACATTGTTTCCATACAAATAGTATATCACATTTGGTTACCGAACAAGTCTATTCTTGAATCCGGCGATAAGACTATTGTAAAATTGAGTTAGTAATTTTTAGAGGCTGTTTTTCTAGATTATTAGAACTTTACTTGATTAGAGCAACATAGGAAATATTTTCGTTCTAAAGTACCATTTCAAACTCTACTTACTCATTTTCCGGAACTTGCTACCAGAACATGTGGGGGTAGTTGTCCTTTTAGTTAGCTCCTAAAAAACTCAAACGATTACGAACCACATTTCAAAAAAATTAGACGATTTCTGATTATCCTGTCTCTATTGATGAAATAGGTAACAATCGATACCTGTTTCGCCTCAGCACCGGAGCTTAAGAGGGTGTCAGTCCATGCAAGAGAAGTGGGAGCGTTTTGAGTGTATTTCAGTTGTCCCTAGACAACTTGCTTCCCGCTAGAGAGAATATATGATTTATAACTATAGTATGATCCGATAAATAGTTCAAGTACAGCATGGCACAGGAAGAGGTTTTTGATGTTTTTTAGTAAAATAACCATAAAATTTAAGCAAACTTTTTTTAATATCTATTCTCTGATGCACATCAGATTAGGAATGAATAGAGCTAATAGGATTATAGGAACTTAGAATTTCCTTTTGTTTTGACTGTGAGACGTGGGTATATATCTGAGTTATGGAAATGGAACTGTGGCCGAGGATTTGCTGAATGTAACGAATATCCACATCATTATCCAGAAGCATTGTCGCAAAGCTATGTCTAAACATGTGAGGCGTGATGGGGGTCGTTAAGTTCAATTGTTTTCGTATGGTCGTTAAAAATAAGCGTACACTCTGTTCTGATAATGGTTTGTGCGAATATTTACCAGAGAAAAGGTAGTGGTCCGATGGCTTGCAATAGGTTTTTATATATGTTTGTAATAGGAGAAGGGTAGCTTGATCGCCTAAAAATAAGATACGCTCTTTCTTTCCTTTCCCCATAATATGGAGCGTACGATTTACAAGATTAACATTTTGGAGCTCAATGTGACAGAGTTCAGAAATCCGAATGCCTGTTGAAAGCAATAAGGAAATGATGAGTAAGTTCCGTTCGGCTTTATGTCTTTGATAACTAGTCTTTGCATTGCTAGTTTTCTGTTTTAGATAGGCGAAAAGATTTTTTAAACTATCATAAGGAATTGTTTTCGGAAGTGTTTTTTCTGTTCGAAATTGAAAGCGTAATTGATTGAAAGGATTATCAGTAACTAGATTTTTTGATTGTAGATAATTATAAAATACTTTTAAACTAGCGATTTTACGGCGTAGAGTACTTGCTTTGATACTTGAATCTGTCAGCTGTCGAATATAGCTTTTCACACAATCATGATTAGATTTATAAAACTGCATAAGATCATTTTTATAAGCACGCAGCGTATGTGAGCTGAGACGTTTATGGCTTTTGCAATAGTCTAAATAAGTAGAAATAGTAGTGTAATCCATGTGAATCTCCTTTAACGATAATGACGCTATTATAGACTTATTTAGATGTCTTGTACAGTGATAAGGGGACCTCTAAAAACTTCCTAAATTTCCCCAAAATGAGATAATTGGGGAATAAAAAGTAATGAGGAGATCTGTCATGCATTTATTCACAGACGATGAAAAAATCTTGTCAAAACTATCAGAGAAAGGCAATCCCTTAGAACGTTTGGATGCCGTTATGGATTGGAATATCTTTCTTCCTTTGTTGTCAGAGTTATTCAGTCGTAAAGATAAAGTCATCAGTCGTGGCGGTCGTCCTCACCTAGACTATC
>NZ_MSJL01000096.1 GCF_001921825.1 Streptococcus acidominimus | reverse complement strand
ACCAAATAGTTCGCAGGCTTCTGTTCGAGTATGCCCTTCCTGAACGAAAGAGATTACACGTTTTCTAAAATCAATACTATATGTCATGGTTCTATTATATCATGGATTTTAGAGTGAAACAACTATATTTCACTTGCCTCGTTATCAACTAGACAACTACCTGAAAAGGCAACACTTTTCATCCTTTTTTCATAAGAGAGCAACGTCAGAACAAGATTGGTTTGCAAAATTATTTTAAAAATATATATTAGAAGTAATAATCTATGATATAATAGTGATAATAAATAGTTATCGGTAGGAGAAGTGTAGTGAATGAAAAGCTAGATTTAGTTGAAATAGAAAAGTTTTATAATGAACACGAAGCCATTTGGTATGATAACTGGTATCGATATACAAATAAATCTATTGAATTATTTTTAAAGAATAATTGCTCTTTTAATAATGATGATATTATTCTAAATGCTGGTTCTGGGGGCAATACATATGGTTTATCGGGTCATACAATCCATATGGATATAGCTGAGAAAACCTTAAGTAGAATTTCTGACAAAATTATCGGAAATATTGAGAATATTCCTATGAGAGATAATTACTTTGATCATATTGTTTGTGTAGGTTCTGTAATAAATTATTGTGATGCTAACAAAGTAATCAGTGAATTTGAACGTGTGTTAAAAGTTAAAGGAACTTTGTATTTAGAGTTTGAACCTAGTGATAGTTTTGAGTATTTCGGCAGTAATAAATACAAAAAATCCGTTTCAATTATAGAAACGGATTACTTAAAGACTAGGCATAGTAATTGGATATTTTCGATAAAGTATATTGAAAATATATTAAAATCTCAGGGGTTTCAAATTGATACCAAGTATCAGTTCCATATAATAAGTTCTATCATCCTTAGAATAACGAATAACTACGATCTTGCAGCAAAGTTCACTGGAGTAGATAAGATTGTTAGATTTTTTCCAGGAATCCGCAACTGTTCTAGCAATATAATTTTGAAATGTACTAAAATTCACTAGACAGTATCTTTTTTTAGTAAGAATGGGAGTATGCTAACGATTATGCTAGAAATTCCACCAATTATTGGGGTAAAGTTTGTAGTTGTATCAATTCCAAAGAAATTAAATACTTTATAATACGCAATGACAATAATTGGAAAAACGAATATTGATATAAATATAGATGTTAAATTATGGTTTAGTTTCTTTTTAGGTGCAGGTAGCTTTTCAACGCCACCTGCACTTTTGATTTTATCCTTATTAACTTCAATAAACTGCAGTGGTTCAGGTAACTCTTCAAGTTTATTTTGAATACTAAAAAAAGTATTTTGGATCTGATTATTATATCGAAGTCTCTCACTTTCATTAAAAAATGGTACATACCAATTTATATAGTATTCAAAATATAAAGATTGGATAATTCTAATATAAGTCTCTTTGGGAATCGTCTTTATGTTAGTATTAGAATTAATCATTAATTTAGCTTCGAAGCTGCTAAACTCATTATTAATCCCTAAAGGTGGTGTATGGTAATCAGCATCTATAGTGAAAAAATTCTCTATTGATAGAATAGTTTTAAATATTTTACTCTCATCGTCAACTTCAACTCCGTTATTTTTATTACTGATTTCACAAATGAAATATGTGACCTCTAATAAATTTGATATAAACATTCTCAGTTCATTTAAATAGCTAAGGTAAGTATTATTTTTTCTGTATGCATCTTCGACAGCTATATACTCAATTACAACTGTTTTAGTGGATTTTAAGTATATACACATTGCTAGGCCAATATTTGTATCGTTTAAGAAGAGAGAGAAAAAGTAGCTCTCAAATTCTACAATTTTATTATCTAGCCAATATGTTACGTTTGTGTTTGTTCTAATGTCTGAAGGAGTAACTCTTGAATAAATTTTAACAGAATCAATATAGTCAGTATCGGATGATGTTCTAATTAACTTAATTTTGTAATTATTTTCAAGATACTGGTTGTTCATTTTCACTTCTCCTACCGATAACTATTTATTATGGGCACCTCTAAAAACTTCAAGTAGTTGTTAAGTAAGCCCTATTTGTAAGCATTAATTCCAGTAAGCTTCGCTTTCGAAGCTTACTTTTTGCTTATTTTCCTATTTTTGGGCGCACTAAGCCCATGA
>NZ_MSJL01000095.1 GCF_001921825.1 Streptococcus acidominimus | reverse complement strand
CGCTGTCTTAGCGGTATCCTTAGCAGTTGCTGGTGGATTAACTGAAGAAATTGATTCTGTGCCTGCTGTCTTAGCTGTTTCTACTGCTTCGTTAGTGGTTGCTGCATCAATAGCTGATTTAGCTTCACTTGCCTTGGTATCTACATCTGACTTAGCAGTCGCTTTCTCCTCGTCCGTCAAGTCCTTGCGATTGTCAATCTCCTGCTTCTTTGCTGCGGCAGCGGTATCAATCGCTGATTTGGCTGTGTCCTTAGCAGTTGCTGGTGGATTAACTAAAGAAATTGATTCTGTGCCTGCTGTCTTAGCTGTTTCTACGCCAGCGTTTGTTGTAGCGCTGTCGATAGCTGATTTAGCATCATTTGCCTTGGTATCTACATCTGCCTTAGTAGCTGCCTTTTCCTCATCTGTCAAGTCTTGACGGTTGTCAATCTCCTGCTTCTTGGCTTCGGCAGCGGTATCAATCGCTGTCTTAGCTGTGTCCTTAGCAGTTGCTGGTGGATTAACTGAAGAAATTGATTCTGTGCCTGCTGTCTTAGCTGTTTCTACGCCAGCGTTTGTTGTAGCGCTGTCGATAGATGCCTTAGCTTCATTTGCCTTGGTATCTACATCTGACTTAGCAGCTGCCTTTTCCTCATCTGTCAAGTCTTGACGGTTGTCAATCTCCTGCTTCTTGACTGCGGCAGCGGTACCAATCGCTGTCTTAGCTGTGTCCTTAGCAGTTGCTGGTGGGTTGATGGCACTGATACTATCTACTCCTGCTGTCTTAGCTGTTTCTACGCCAGCATCTGTTGTAGCGCTGTCGATAGCTGATTTAGCTTCACTTGCCTTGGTATCTACATCTGCCTTAGCAGTCGCTTTCTCCTCGTCCGTCAAGTCCTTGCGATTGTCAATTGCTTGCTTCTTAGCTTCCGCAGCGGTATCAATCGCTGTCTTAGCAGTCTCCTTAGCGGTCGCTGGGGGATTAACTGAAGAAATTGATTCTGTGCCTGCTGTCTTAGCGGTTTCTACTGCTTCGTTAGTGGTTGCTGCATCAATAGCTGATTTAGCTTCACTTGCCTTGGTATCTACATCTGCCTTAGCGGCTGCTTTCTCCTCGTCCGTCAAGTCTTGGCGGTTGTCAATTTCTTGCTTCTTGGCTGCGGCAGCGGTATCAATCGCTGATTTGGCTGTGTCCTTAGCAGTTGCTGGTGGGTTGATAGCACTGATACTATCTACTCCTGCTGTCTTAGCCGTTTCTACTGCTTCGTTAGTGGTTGCTGCATCAATAGCTGATTTAGCTTCGCTTGCCTTGGTATCTACATCTGACTTAGCAGTCGCTTTCTCCTCGTCCGTCAAGTCTTGACGGTTGTCAATCTCCTGCTTCTTGGCTGCGGCAGCGGTATCAATCGCTGATTTGGCTGTGTCCTTAGCAGTTGCTGGGGGGTTGATAGCACTGATACTATCTACTCCTGCTGTCTTAGCTGTTTCTACGCCAGCATCTGTTGTAGCGCTGTCGATAGCTGATTTAGCATCATTTGCCTTGGTATCTACATCTGACTTAGCAGCTGCCTTTTCCTCGTCCGTCAAGTCCTTGCGATTGTCAATCTCCTGCTTCTTGGCTGCGGCAGCGGTATCAATCGCTGACTTAGCTGTTTCCTTAGCAGTCGCTGGTGGGTTGATGGCACTGATACTATCTACTCCTGCTGTCTTAGCTGTTTCTACGCCAGCATCTGTTGTAGCGCTGTCGATAGCTGATTTAGCTTCATTTGCCTTGGTATCTACATCTGACTTAGCAGTCGCTTTCTCCTCGTCCGTCAAGTCCTTGCGATTGTCAATTGCTTGCTTCTTAGCTTCGGCAGCGGTATCAATCGCTGTCTTAGCAGTCTCCTTAGCAGTTGCTGGTGGATTAACTGAAGAAATTGATTCTGTGCCTGCTGTCTTAGCGGTTTCTACTGCTTCGTTAGTGGTTGCTGCATCAATAGCTGATTTAGCTTCACTTGCCTTGGTATCTACATCTGACTTAGCGGCTGCTTTCTCCTCGTCCGTCAAGTCCTTGCGATTGTCAATCTCCTGCTTCTTGGCTGCGGCAGCGGTATCAATCGCTGTCTTAGCGGTATCCTTAGCAGTTGCTGGTGGATTAACTGAAGAAATTGATTCTGTGCCTGCTGTCTTAGCTGTTTCTACTGCTTCGTTAGTGGTTGCTGCATCAAT
>NZ_MSJL01000094.1 GCF_001921825.1 Streptococcus acidominimus | reverse complement strand
TTGCGTGGACGACCTCCTTGACGATGTTGACGTTGGTAAGCTACATTGAGACAGGTAAGCATTTCTTGAAAGGTCTCTTTTTGAACACCTATGAGAAGTTTGAAGTTCTCTGAACTGAGTTTTTGAGATTTTTCATACATTGTTTCCATACAAATAGTATATCACATTTGGTTACCGAACAAGTCTACTCCATTAACGTGATAACGGGTTCCGTAGCTACTCATAGCATCATACCAAGCAAATCGGATCGGATAGTCAAGGGATTTGGCATATTCTTTTGTGTAAAGCATGAACTGCCGCATTTGTTCCCCTTTCTCTCTTAGAGAGTTTCCGGTTGTTTCTTGGTTGATGAAGTAGCCATCAAAACCGTAGTATTTTGCCATTTTTGCCAATTGACGGGCGATTGGGAAAGTACCAGATTGAGGGCTGTCTTCCTTGATGAAGTCAAGTAGTTTTTCTTGATCTTCTTGACTGGATGACCAGTTGAAAAAGAGGGTTCCGTAGATAGGTACTCCGTTACGATGGGCAGCGTCAATCACGTCAGGAGAGGGAATAGGTCCATCCCAGAAAGTAATGGAATCAACATATTGCCAGTAGTCAAAAGCGTATGCCTTAAATTCGTCTCCACCTACGGAGGCATGATCGGCAGCTTTGGAGTTCATCAGTGAAACAGCATGGAGCTTGGCTTCTGGATTGGCGAGTGGATTGACGACACGAGATCCAGGCACCCGATTGGCGAGTGGCACAGTCGCACGGTTGGGGTCATGGTCTGGTTGATCTTCTTCTCGCCAATTTTCAATATCTGCATTCGATTCAAATTTAATTTCTTTTGGTCGAATACTTGGAGGAGCAGTGCTAGGACTATCTGGAGCGATATTAGTCTCTTCTGCATTTTGCGGTTGTTCTGGTGTTGTGATAGCAGGATCTGCTGACCGTTCACGAACCTCTGTCGCTGCTTCTGTCGGTAAATTATCGGAATTCTCCCCAGCAGAATTTGTCGGCTGTTCACTAGCCCCTGTCTCTTGATTTGCCGTGAGATTTTCGGAAGGCAGCTCTTGGGCGAGCACTTCCATAGTCGTTACTTGGTGGAGTGTCCAAATACTACCAGCAACAATCCCGAATTTTAACAGTTTTTTTAAGGTCATAAGCAAGACCCCTTTCTTGAAATGATGTTATGATATATATTGAGAATATCATGTAGCAGCGAAAATGTAAACGCATTCTTTTCTTCTGTGTGATTATGAGTAAAAACACTTTAATTAGTACAATCAATCCGCTCAAAAACAGTAGGAATTGATTCAGTGATAGACGATAGTGTAAGGATTTCCTTTCGATAAATAGGGAGGTAGTGAGATATAGTCATTTAGTTTATATTTTGATTACTTGGTTACCTCGTCTTGTATAATTGAACTCGGGCTACGAGCTGTGCAAAAAAGAGCGATAACTGTTTCAGCTTTAGCTGAGATGGTTCTTTAAGCAATTGGCTGAAAACCTCCACTGGAGCTTTTCACTCGTCAGATTTCCTAATTTGCCGTAGCTGTTGCAGGCTATGCCTGCTTTACAGATATGGTATTAACAGTCAGGGAAGTGACTGTTAATACATGAAGAAGTGCGCTTTGAGTTTTTAACGGGCTTTGTATCTTGAAATTGAACTCGGACTAAAAGCTCGGAAAAAAGAGACGCAACTGTTGCAACTTTAGTTGCTTACAGGTGTGGCTCCCTTTAGGGATAAACATTCCTAGCTCCAAAGGTATGGGATACCTTTGGAGGCGAGAAATAGAAGTTTGCGAAGCAAACTCTCTCTAATCTCTTCGTCATGTTTCCTAATTTTCGGTCGCTTTTTTGACGTCCTCGTATCTTAAGTTGTACTATTGAGAAAAGTTACACTTTTCTTATCTGTCACTTGTCTAGTTATCAACTAGACAACTACCTGCGACTTTTAACGAAAACTTCGTTTTCTTCATTTCCCATCTCAAACAGTCTCTCCCCAGACTGTTTTGACGAAAACTTCGTTTTCTTCATTTCCGACCTCAAACAGTCTCTCCCCAGACTGTTTTGACGAAAACTTTGTTTTCTTTATTTCCGACCTCAAACAGTCTCTCCCCAGACTGTTTTGACGAAAACTTTGTTTTCTTTATTTCCCATCTCAAACAGTCTCTCCCCAGACTGTTTTGACGAAAACTTTGTTTTCTTTAT
>NZ_MSJL01000093.1 GCF_001921825.1 Streptococcus acidominimus | reverse complement strand
AATAAGCAAACAATTTCTAACTTTTCTTCTACTGATTTTGGACTTCTTTTGGACATGTGAAAACTCCCCTTATAGTGTCTAGTGAATTTTTGTTTTTTCACTGTCCACTATATGGGGAGTATATCATCAGTTACAAAACCTTGATTTTCTGTGTTTTTTGTTTTACATCATTGTTAAATGTGGTTCAAAATTGAGATTTTTTCAAACCTTTATCTATATTCTTTTTGATACAGTGTATACTAAAAAGTATATTTTGCTATTATAAAGTGATTTTACATAGAAAATGGTGTATAATGATAATAAAGCGAGGGAGGAAGAAAGCATGAGGAAATGGTTTAGATCTATTTTGTTAGTGATGTGTATAATTGGAATTTTAGGAGGTTGTAGTATGGAAAAGGAAACCTTGACGAGAGAGCAACAGGACAATGTTGTTAGATGGATTGCGAGAAATTATAATGTAGAGTCAATCGAATTTATGACATTCAATAAGGATTTAAAAACTGGGTCATATCATTTGAGGTTTAAGCTAAACAAAGACCAGCATTCTGGAATCACAGTTAATACACTGTCAGAATTTGATAATTCTTATGAAAGTGTAAGATTGGGAGCACTCGAAGACTTTCGTGACATTAGTA
Organism: Streptococcus acidominimus; assembly: GCF_001921825.1. Classification (GTDB taxonomy): domain Bacteria; phylum Bacillota; class Bacilli; order Lactobacillales; family Streptococcaceae; genus Streptococcus; species Streptococcus acidominimus. Next base: position 1,640 of record NZ_MSJL01000093.1, on the reverse strand, counting down.
GACATAGTATTATTCCCCAAAATGAAGAAGTTGATATTTCTCATGTTGAGGTAACTTATCTAGGAGAATGATGACAGCGGTAAGTTCATATTTTTCAAAAAGTAAAACGAACCCTTTAGATAGCGAGGGAAAATGCGAATTAAAAATAGACCAGACTTATAAGGCAATGGCAGATGAGTGGATGTAGAGCAGTAGTAAAAAGAAAGGAGAGGTCTAGATGAAAAGCTGGCAGAAATGGCTCCTTGGTCTGATTGCAAGTATAGCGGTCGTGATTGGAATAGGAGTATTAGAGCAGATGAACAAACAGGAACAATTAAAACAAGAAATGATTAAGGTAGTGGAAAGTGAGGAAGTAAAACAGGTTATAGAAGAGGGATTAAGAAATTTAGATTCTAAAGCATTGACAGCACAGGGAAAAATTCAGTCATATAAAATAGATTTAGAATCTATAAGGCATAATCCTATGGGAGGTATTGATGTTTCTATTGTTATGAATGATGATAAGGAATTGTATATATCATATACATTAAATAAAGATGTGAACTCGAACCAATTTCTTCCAGGTGGTGCGATTATTTCTGAAAAACTTAGTGATATACTAAATGGCAGGGATTAACAATGGATGCAAATGGTACAGATTAGTAAAATCAGTAAATTGTTTAAAAAGAATGGATATACTATCGATAGAGGTAAAACCGCTATCGGCTATGTTTCAGAAATTGAGGATACAGCTTCCGGTTTTCAAGCCTATGTCGTGGTAGAAGCGTAAAAGAAATTGCTCAAGATGATGAAGTTCTCCGTGTGTCCGAGAAGCAATTTAACAGCATTCAGGTAATGGCAGTTATGCCTGCGGGCTATACAGAAGGTGTATCATAAAAAATTGCTTTTTTATTGTTTTAGAATGTTATTCCACAGAAAATAGTGTATAATAGTTGTAAAAGAAAGGAGAGATTTAGATGAAAAATTGGCAGAAATGGATCCTCGGTTTTATTTTTAGTGTAGCGGTCATAATTGGAATAGGAGTATTAGAACAGATGAACAAACAGGAACAACTAAAACAAGAAATGATTAAAGTAGTGGAGAGTGAAGAAGTACGAAAGATTTTTGAAGATGAACTAAAGTATATTGAGCCAGAAGCTCTAACAGATAAAGCTATCATCAAGTCTTATGCGATTAATTACAACTCATTTAATAAAAATCCAATGGGAGGCTTCTCTACAGCTCTTATAATCAATGGGAATGAAAAACTTTATATTAGAATCGGGATAGATAAGGATAAGAGTACGAATAAATTAATAGTGTATAGCTCAACTATCTCTAATGAATTACAAGCTTTGCTTGAGGAGAAGCTAGATGATTGAATATACTGATAAACAAAATGAACAAATTGCTAAACAAGAATATGAGCCTTATGAAATAGGAGAGCCTTTGAGAATAGGAACTGGGGAAAATAAAACCACTATCGGCTATGTTTCAGAAATTGAGGATACAGCTTCCGGTTTTCAAGCCTATGTCGTGACAGATGTGAAGTTACCAGAAAATCCTAGTCAGGCTGATTATGATAAAGTAAAACATGTCACCATGCTCTATCGTGGTTCAAGTGGTTTCAACGAGTTTTTAGAAAAACCTTGGGATGTTAC
>NZ_MSJL01000092.1 GCF_001921825.1 Streptococcus acidominimus | reverse complement strand
GTGAGCTGTGAGCTGTGAGCTGTGAGCTGTGAGCTGTGAGCTGTGAGCTGTGAGCTGTGAGCTGTGAGCTGTGAGCTGTGAGCTGTGAGCTGTGAGCTGTGAGCTGTGATTGCGTTCATAATACTTAATTTCCTTTGTGTTTTGATACTCTTATTATATCAAAATTTTGGGACTTTGCATAGTAGAAATTTACATTTTTGTTTACAAGAATTCTTTCTTTCGGTATAATTGAATCAAGAAGTAAGGAGTACCAGTTATGAAGTTTGAGTTTAAGTCATTATTTGATTTACAATCTGCTTTTCCTGACGAACAGTCATGTATAGACCATTTAGAAAATATGATTTGGGGCGATGTGATTATCAGCCCTTTTGATGCTACTTCAAAAGTCTATAAATGCAAAGGGAACAAATACCGTTGCAAAAATACAGGGAAATACTTCAATGTCAAAACTGGCACCCTTTTTGATAACACTAAGATTGAACTGCGTAAATGGTTCATGGCGATTTGGCTTGTAACTTCTCACAAAAAAGGTATTTCTTCTGTGCAACTATCAAAAGATATTGGTGTTACTCAAAAAACAGCATGGTTTATGTTGGAGCGTATTCGCAAATGCTTTGGTACCGAAAACAATAATAGTCTTGATGATGTCGTAGAAGTCGATGAAACCTATATTGGCGGTAAAAACAAGAACCGCCATAATTCTAAGAAAGTCAAAAACGCACAAGGGCGTTCTTTGAAAGACAAGTCTGCAGTAGTTGGTATGGTACAACGCCAAGGAAAAGTCAATGCTCATCATGTGCCAGATACAAAGACAAAAACATTGACCGAGCAAATCGTCAAATATGTCAAAGAGACTGCTCAACTTTACACAGACGAATGGCTGGGTTATAATAAAGTGGCTAAGATGTATCAACATGACTTTGTAAATCACGGTTCTAGTGAATACGTGCAAGGCGATGTTTATACTAACACGATTGAAGGTTTTTGGGCTGGATTGAAACGTGGCGTTTTAGGAATTTATCACTCATGGTCTAAGAAATATCTTCAAGACTATGTAGATGAATTTGTCTTCCGTTATAATACTCGTGATTATTCGGATACTCAGCGTTTTAATCTCTTACTTTCAAATGCCTGTGTCCGTACTAAATATAGGGAGCTGATTTATGGCTACTAATACACTAAATGATTTACATTTTGAATTGGAAAGGTCTATTTCTCGAAGAGTTGATAGTAAACTAATTGGGTATCAGGTTAGTCTTTCTGATAGATTTTATGACAAGTATACGAAATTCTGGAATAAAAAGTACAGTTTTGATTTTGTTACTAACCATCGTTCTTTTTACGCTCAACTAACAAAGACTTGTGTCTACGACGCATTGAAAGAAAGTCTCAAAAAAGTAGATAGAAAAGCAATCGCTAAACACATGGCAGAGCTGGAAGCCTTGATTGATGTCGCAGAGAACAAAGAGGAGTTTCAAAACTTTTTTGAGAAAAAGTATAGTCTAAAATTTCCTAATTTGGATGGCTGCGTTTATCCAAAGAAAAAAGAACTATCTGATTTTGACAAGAAACTTTGGATAGCCATGCACTATAACCCTAGAGACGACAAGGGGGAAGAATAATGACAACATGGTATGATTATATGGTAAGAGCCAGCAAACATGCTGGAAGTGACGGCGATTTATGGTTTCGCTATCTCTATAAGGTTATTCAAGATGATGGTACAAAGTTAACCACCGATGATGTTAAGCAGTTGTTAAAAAATCCTACCCTGACACCTTTTCAAAAGACCACCCTTCAAGATGCCTTAACAGACGGTACACATACAAGGGAACACGTCTTACAAGCCAATCGTAAGAGCCAACCAAAAGATATTCTGAAGCTGTTTAGAGAGGGGAATTATGGATAAGAAAGTTTTATTTGAAGCTCTCAACACAGAATTATCCAAGGAAAATATAGACCTTGAAATCATTTGTGTTGGTGGTTTTGTCCTAGAGTATTATAATCTTCGAGGAACACAGGATGTCGATGCCTTTTATCAAGAAGATGCTAAAATCAGAAGCATTATTGAGAAAGTTGGTAATGATTTCGGAGTGAACGAGCCTGAAGAACTGTGGTTAAACAATAACGTTGCCAATATGAATAGGATACCGCCACGCTCTATCTGTGAGAAGGCATATAGCTATTCAAACCTGACTGTCCTTGTTCCTCCACTTTCTTACATTCTCGGAATGAAACTAGAAAGCGGACGAGATAGAGACAGGCAGGATGCTGGGGACATTATTAAGCTGGTTAAAATCCGTTCCATAAAAGATGTTATTCACAAGCTCAAAGAATACGGTTTTCAACCAGACATTTCACTGATATTGGAAGTCTTTGAAATTGCCTATGGTATGGAGTGGTTGGCAGAGTATATGAGAGAACACTCTGGAGAGTTTAGACATTATTAAAAGACGATTTCCGTTTAGAAGTCGTCTTTTTTGATAATCTTGAATACTATATATTGTATCTAGTGTAAACTGGTATATAGTTCCC
>NZ_MSJL01000091.1 GCF_001921825.1 Streptococcus acidominimus | reverse complement strand
TCACAGCTCACAGCTCACAGCTCACAGCTCACAGCTCACAGCTCACAGCTCACAGCTCACAGCTCACAGCTCACAGCTCACAGCTCACAGCTCACAGCTCACAGCTCACGCTGATTATGTAATCGGACGTGTTTTTTGTCAAGCTCTAAAACAGGCTTTTTCACATTTTTGTGAGAAAGTTTTTTATGTTTATTCGGAAACTAATATTCTAACAATCGGAGGTGTGAAATGACACCTCTAGCTATTGATAGAAGTTGGCAATCTGGTAACGAAAGAGCTGATAATTTATTCTTTTGGAGAAGTTTTGGCTTTGATGAAAAGGATGTTTTGACCGAGAACACAGATGGCATTGTTAAAGGAACCTTATTCGAGTTTAAAAATAGTATAGCTGACCTTAACATCGTACTTGTGCAAGCTATCCATTATCTTTCAAAATTAAGAAATAAAGGTGGTATTCCTATACCAAGTAAAATTGTCTTGGTTGATATTAGCAAAGACCATGCTTATGTTTATGATGCAACACAGTATCGTTCAGAAATTCTACAAAATTATACGAATAGTGCTTCTAAAAATGTTAAGCAATTAACTTTGAAGAATGCTACAAAACCTGAAAAAGAATTTGATTTTGCAGTTTTCCAGCCTAACAGTCCTAAAAATGGCGAATTGATTGAACTGTTTCAGATTGACAAATATCAAAAATTCGATATAAATTTTCCGAATATATTAGGATGGGCAAATTATATTTACCACAATGACAGGTCAACAAGTAAATCTCAAATGTTTGATATGCTTAGAAATCCTGTTAATTCCATAATAGAGGATTATATTCTACCTTGGAATGGAGACGAGACAGATTTTGATACTGTCATGGATGCTTTGAATGACCCTGCAAACAGAAAAGATTTAGGTGCGTTTTATACACTCAAGGAAGCTACTAAACTTGTCCGTCAAGCTATTAGTAGTCTTCCTAAAGGTAAGGACTACGTTATTATTGATAGGTGTGCTGGCACAGGAGCGTTGGAGCATTACTTAACAGATGAGGAGCTAAGCCACGTTGTCTTAAATACCTACGAAATTAAGGAGTGGCTTGTCTTATACAACAAATATATTGGCAAAGTTAGAGCAATTATTCCCCCTTTGACAGTTGTACAGTCGAATAAAGGAAATTTAGTAAGCGGTGGCGATGCACTTGCAAAAGAGTTTTTAAATATTCCTATGGAGACTGATGGAAAACATGCTACTTTACAAGAAATTATTGATGACAAAAATGTAGCAATAATCGGTTTTGAAAATCCCCCATATTCTAATGAATTAGCTCGTGCTCAAGAAGGGAGTGTAAAATCTAAAGATAAATTCAGTTACATTCGTAAACTGATGTCTGCTGAATTTACTGGGGATAGTAGTCATGCAAAAGATTTACTTAATCAATTTGTCTGGTCGTTTGAGAAGTATTTCATGAGGAATGAATATGATTATTACGTCCTATTTGCACCAGTAAAATATTGGAAATCGGTAGGATTGATGCAAAAAACTTTCGTTGATGGTTTTTTAGCAAATAGAGGGAATTTCAAAGCACAAGAAAGCTCCGTTTTGGTAGCACAATGGAAGAATGAAGCTGATACCAAAACAGAAAGTTTAACTGTCCCAGCTAAAGAAATTTGGAAAAATGACAAGAAATGGGGAACTGGAAAAGGCGTTGCGGTCATTGATGTACCAGAGAATGCTATTCTTAAAGATGTGAAACATGTCACTATAAGAAAGGTATATAAAACGCTAGGAGAATACTACTCTAAAAAGGTAAAGGCAGATGTATTATCTAAAATTGCTACTGGCTACGATGGAAAAGAAGTGCCCTTGAAAAGCTATGGAAAACCTGTTTATAATGACAATATTTTAGCAGTTATAGAAGCCAGTGGTTTTGGTATTACTCCGCAGGATATACGAATGACTAGAATTGCTATATATCATGGACGAGGTAGTCAAGTTAGGACAACTAATTACGCAGAGCAGACAGTTTTATTTGTTGCCAAGCAGTATCCACAAAGAAACTGGTATGAAAAGGATATTTATTATACAACATCTGATAAAGGAGATTTGTATAAGCAAGATACTGATTTTCTTAGGAAAGCTACTCTATGGACTTGTATCTCACATAAAAACCACTGCCTAAGTTTTGAAGGTTCAGATGGACGATTTTACAATAATGAAATGTGCTTAGATGAAAATTCATTAGTCAGAAAAGAATTGATAGAGCAAGTCAAATACGGAAAACTTGATAGAGCTGATTTAATGTTGCTAGGTGTCTTCGATGAATTACTTGAGTTAGCAAAAGATACCCCAGAATATAATTCCAAATACCATTATGGTACTTATCAAATTGAATTGGACATAAATACATCTTACAAAGATGGTAATGGTAAAAAGATTTTCAATAATGAAAAGGTTAACACTAAGCTAAAAGAGCTTAAAGTAAGATTATCTGATTACTACGACAATGAGCTTGAAAGTAAATTATTTGAGTATGAACTATTGAAATAACAAGAAAGACGATTTCCTCTTGGAAGTCGTCTTTTTTTTTGATGCTGTCGAAATACTACATATTGTGTTTGGTGTAAACTGATATATAGTTCCC
>NZ_MSJL01000090.1 GCF_001921825.1 Streptococcus acidominimus | reverse complement strand
TCGTGACAGATGTGAAGTTACCAGAAAATCCTAGTCAGGCTGATTATGATAAAGTAAAACATGTCACCATGCTCTATCGTGGTTCAAGTGGTTTCAACGAGTTTTTAGAAAAACCTTGGGATGTTACCGCGGACTGGCTGGCGAATGACGCGCTTATGGCTTTACGTATACTGGTTCCAGATATGGTTCCTACACGGGGCACAAGCCAGTTGCGAAAAGCAGCTGATTTTGGGAATGACAGTTTAGCCAAGTATGGAAATGCTACGTTTTCTTTTTATGGTCATTCACTAGGTTCAATGAGTGTTCAATATACTGTCACCTCTTTGCAAGAGGAATACTTAGATCGGGTTTCAGGCGTTTATGTCTATAACGGTCCTAATATTTATAGAACAATGGATGAGGAGCAACGAAGAAAAGAGGAGATACTTCATAATCGGATTTTTAATTACGTAGACCCTCTAGATATTGTTGGACTTGGATATGATCAAAAAGAGGGAGCAGTTGGACAAGTCATACTATTTAACTCACAAAAAAGTTCAGAGGGGCTGATTGGTCAACATATGTGGGGTGGGTATGACCACGATACCAAGGGCAATCTCATTGACAAATACGGTCTCGTTGTGGATCGGCAGAATTACCGAGCAGGAGTTGATATTGACGGAGACGGTGTGGAGGATATCCATCTGGATCCTGATAAGGTTGACCCGAGGAACCTGTTTCTCGCAAGTGGCAAGCTCGATCAGGCAGGCGGTCGGACGATTAAGGTCAATCCAGATAGTCTAAGAATGCTTTCGAGTAATCTAAGGATGTTAGCCCTGACGGATATTCCAGCCATGATCCGAGCGTGTCAGCTCTGCCAAGAGAAAAATGCCAATATCCAAGGAGATTTTGAGACACGAAAGCAGAGGGTGGAAGAAAGTATTGTCCAGCGTTTTAAGGGAACAAGGCTAACCGAGGTCTTCTACCGGCTTCACGACTCTCTTGGTCAGATGCTGAATAAAAAGACGATCTTTGAAGACCTATCGTCTCCTCGCACCTTGACCAATCCGATTTCAGATCCAGCTTATATTGAGACCGGTGCCTACTTGGAACTTTCTGCCTACAATAGTATGCTGTCTCGCCTTGCGGAAAATAGTAGACATCTGGCACAGCAATTGAATGATGAGAAACGGGGCGGTTTCCAGAATGGCTCTCCCATCAATCCAACCCCAACTGCCCTCAAGTCCTCTATGGTTTTGGAAGACACAGCTGAAAGGCTCAAAAAGAAGAGTGAAAGCATCTTTGAGGGGACAGGGTTGCGGGAGGGAAAACCAGACGGTATTAGCCAATCCTTAACAGAAGTCTTGGAAGTAGAGCAAAAAAATCTTAAGGAACTGCAGACGGCAGTCGAAAACGTATCGCGCCTAACCTTGAGTTTAGCCAATAACTTTAAAGCGATGGATGATTGGCTGCAAGGTCAACTGTCCAGTGGCAGTAGTATGGCAGGTTTTTCCGTCCAGCATGTGCCAACTTCTTATCAGGCTTATCTGGAAGAGTCGGCTATTTTTGATGATGTGAAAGATGTCTTACAGGCCTTTGATCAGCAAGTAGAAGAACGCAGCAATCAGTATGCCAAGGAGGTGGCAGTTGCCTTTTCAGAAGCCTTTCAACAAGTTCAATATTCTTTAGAAAGATGGACGGAGCAATTGTTGCCCTTTCAGCATACGGTGGATGCGGTGCAAGCTTCTTTTGACATCAGGATCTATGTCGATAAGAAACAGATGGTAGATGATAAGACAAGGGTCACGCGGACTTACTGGGGTCAATTGGTGGAATTATATGATACCACCACTTCAGCAGCCATTCTTTCTGCCCAGCAAGAACTCCCACCCCTCACAGACAATGTGATAGGAGCACTTGAGGTGATCCGTTCTGCTAAAAGCGACCTGCAAAATCTAAAACCTCAATTAAAGGCAATCATTGAGGAGGGGGTCTATACTGCTTTTGATCTGGACGAGATCATTGCTAGTCATAAAATAATCCAAAGTTATAGCAGTCGTATCCTGCAGGAGCTAGACTATGTGATCACAACAATCTCCAGTCAGATGACAGGTCAAGCCATTACAAGCCTATCAGAACAGCTAGGAAAGGTTCGCCAATTGACCAGCTATTTCAATCAATTGGTCGGAGACTGTTTCGGAGACCAAGATGGAGGAGAAACCCTACCAAGCGGTGTCTTAGAATCTAAGGCCTATCAATTTTCTATTAATTAAACTAAGATACGAGAGCGTTTGACACGAGTTGCACTCGTTCTATCTCCCACCTTCCACAGTCTATCCTTAGACTATGGAAGCGAGCAAAGGCATACCCTTAGGGCATCCGTATCTGTACAACGAGCAAGCTCATAACAGCTACGGAAAAATAGGAGTTTTGACGAGTGAAAAGCTCCAGTGGAGGTTTTCAGCCTATTTCTTAAAGAACCAGCATCAGCTAAAACTGAAACAGTTATCGCTCTTTTTCACCCAGTGCTTAGTCCGAGTTCAGTTATATAAGATGTGAAGCCGTTAAAAAAACGAACGAAAAATAGGAGACTGACGAGGTGTTCGATGAACACAAGGAAGTCTATCTTTTTTCCGAGGTTTTAGGCTGAACTCAATTA
>NZ_MSJL01000009.1 GCF_001921825.1 Streptococcus acidominimus | reverse complement strand
CAAACGACTGGGATTGCCATCATGGGCTTAGTGCGCCCAAAAATAGGAAAATAAGCAAAAAGTAAGCTTCGAAAGCGAAGCTTACTGGAATTAATGCTTACAAATAGGGCTTACTTAACAACTACTTAAAGTTTTTAGAGGTGCCCGACTATATTAGAAAATCCCTCAAGGAGAGGCTTCTATTTGAACTCCTAGAAATGGAATTGTTTCACCATTTCTAGGAGTTTTTTGTGACGTCAAAAAAGATTGAAAAAAATGGTCAATATTAGTCATTTTCTTCAATCTGATCACTTATAAGTACGCCTACCATTTCTGTCGGTAAAATGACGGCAACCAATAAGCCTATGCTTATTGGTTGCTTGCGTTTAGTAGGTAGAGCGCTTATCATTGCTCTTTATAGTTGTTTAGTTTACTTTTAGTACTAGGCAACGAGTCGCAGGTAGTTGAAATAGTTGATAACTATTTCAACTGACAAATAAGAAAAGTGTAACTTTTCTCAATGGTACAGCAAGGCGAGTTAACGAAGTAATAAAAGATAAACTAAATGACTATATCTATCACTTCAATTGGTCAAGTATAGATCAAGTAAACCTGTATAAATGCTTCCGCAGTTCCCTATTTCCAGCTTCAGTTGGCAGATGATTGTCACGAACAGCATATTAGCTGCTCATGTCTAATCATGCTATCCAACTGAACCCTCCATCTCATAAGAAATTAAGCGGTTGAGTTCAACGGCGTATTCCATTGGAAGTTCTTTGGTGAATGGCTCGACAAAGCCCATGACGATCATCTCTGTGGCTTCGCCCTCTGACAAGCCTCGGCTCATGAGGTAGTAGAGCTGTTCTTCCGAAATCTTGGATACTTTTGCTTCATGCTCCAAGGCAACCTGAGAGTTGTGGATTTCATTAAAGGGAATGGTGTCTGACTTGGACATATCATCCATGATAATCGTATCACACTCGATATGGCTGACTGATTTCTTGGAGTTGCGGGCAAAGGTTACTTGACCACGGTAGTTTACTGCGCCGCCGCCCTTGGCAATGGATTTCGATACAATGGAAGAACTGGTATGCGGTGCATTGTGGATCATCTTGGCACCTGTATCCTGATGCTGACCAGTGTTGGCGAAAGCGATAGACAGCATGGTACCACGCGCACCCTCACCATCTAGGTACACAGATGGGTATTTCATGGTGGTCTTTGCCCCCAAGTTGCCGTCGATCCACTCGACAGTTGCATCTTTCATGGCACGGGCACGTTTGGTCACAAGGTTATAGACATTGTCAGACCAGTTCTGAATCGTCGTATAACGCATGTAGGCACCGTCAAGGGCAAAAATTTCCACAATCGCCGCATGTAGGCTATCGCTTGAATAGGTCGGCGCTGTACAACCTTCAACGTAATGTACGCTTGCACCCTCGTCTACGATAATCAAGGTGCGCTCAAATTGCCCTGTACTCTCATTATTGATACGGAAATAAGTCTGTAAAGGAATATCACATTTAACGCCTTTCGGTACATAGATAAAGGTACCGCCAGACCACACCGCACTGTTCAAGGCAGCAAGTTTATTATCCGTTGGTGGAACAAGTTTGGCAAAGTACTGTTTGAAGAGTTCCGGGTACTCTTTCAAGGCAGAGTCTGTATCGGTAAAGACAATCCCCAGTTTTTCAAACTCTTCTTTCATATTGTGGTAAACCACTTCTGACTCATACTGGGCAGCAGCTCCTGCCAGATAGGCACGCTCTGCTTCTGGAATACCAATTCTCTCAAAGGTTTCCTTGATTTTTTCAGGCACATCATTCCAAGAGCGGGCTGGCTTATCTGATGCTTTTTGGTAGTAAATCAAGTCATCAAAATCAATCTCCGACAAGTCTGCCCCCCATGTTTCAATGGGCATTTTTTTAAAGGCTTCATAGGATTTGAGACGGAAGTCCAACATCCATTCTGGCTCATTTTTGGCTGCCGACAAGGCACGGATTACCCCCTCATTCAAGCCCTTTCCTGTCGATATAATCGGCTCTACATCATCATGAAAACCAAATTTGTATTCGCCGAGGTCAATCGGCTTTGGCTCTACTCTTTCTTCTGTCATTCTTTCCTCCTCTATCTAGTCTATCGTCAATGAACAGCAACTTCAGATCCGCAGCGAAATTGCGGCGCTTTAAGCAGTTGGTATCTATTTCAAACAAGCAATATAGTCATTTAGTTTATATTTTTATTACTTCGTTAACTCGTCTTGCTGTACCCCAGTACTACCTGCGACTCGTTGCCTAGTACTAAAAATAAACTAAACGGCTATAAAAGTAGTATAGTCATTTCGTTTATTTTTAATACTAGCTCAAACAGTCTATTCCTAGACTGGGCGACACGAGTTGCAAGAGTTGCGTCTCTTTTTCCGAGGTTTTAGGCTGAACTCATATTCTATAAAAATCAATTACAAAATAGAAACGAAATAACTATACTTTGCGCCTTACTCTTCTCCTAAGCCTTTTTTGAGGGCATTCCAAGCCAGCGTAGCACATTTGATCCGCTGAGGGAACTTGGCAACACCCGCTAGAAAAGCGGCATCTCCCAGTTCTTTCTGACGCTCATCTGTCTGTCCTTGAACCATCTCTGAAAAAATCTTTGCTAACTCAAGCACTTCTGCCTTGGTTTTACCTAGTACCAGATCGGTCATCATACTAGCTGCCGCGGTTGAAATAGTACAGCCGGCATTGATAAAGGCAATATCTTCAACGATTTCCCCCGCTTCATCCAGTTTCAAAGACAGGCTGATCACATCACCGCAGGTGGGATTATTCAAATCTACCTGATGGGCACCCTCGATGCTTCCTTGATGATGAGGGTGCTTGGAATGGTCTGCCACCACCGCCATATAAAGGCTTTCTAGTTTAGAAAGTGCCATTGAAAAACTCCTTCGTCTTTTCTAGTGCGTCAATCAACTTGTCACTGTCTTCCTTGGTGTTGTAAAGATAAAAACTAGCCCGGACAGTTGACTGCACGCCCAAATGGGCTAAAAGTGGTTGTGCACAATGATGTCCTGCCCGAACAGCTACCCCCTCATAATCAAGCGCCGTTGCTACATCATGAGGATGTAGCCCTTTCACATTAAAAGAAATCACACCTGAACGCTGGGCTAGCTCCTGTGGCCCATAAATCTCAATCCCTTTCATTGCCTGTAATTTTGGAAAGAGATATGACATCAATTCTTGCTCGTGAGTCGCAACATGCTCCATACCGATTTCTTCCAAGACATCAATGGCTTTGGCAAGTCCAATGGCACCTGCCATATTGGGCGTCCCTGCCTCAAACTTCCAAGGCAAGTCTTTCCAAGTAGCAGATTGCTCATAGACAAAGTCAATCATTTCACCGCCAAACTCCACCGGCTCCATCTGCAACAACCACTGCTCCTTGCCATAGAGAACACCGATTCCTGTGGGCCCCAACATCTTATGGCCTGAAAAGGCAAAGAAATCCACATCTAAATCTAGCACATCAATCGCTATATGAGGGGTTGATTGGGCTCCGTCTACCACCATGATTGCTCCTACTTGATGAGCAAGTCGGGTGATTTCCTTAATCGGATTGACCACGCCTAAGACATTTGACACATGAGTAATAGAGACAAATTTGGTCTTGGACGATAACTTGGACTGCAGATCCTCCATGTCCAAGTATCCATCTTTCAGATAGACATAGACCAGTTTGGCTCCTGTCGCTTGACAGACCTGTTGCCAGGGAATGATATTGGCATGGTGTTCCATGATGGAAATCAGAACTTCGTCACCCGGTCGCAGCATTTGAGCTGCAAATTGGGCTACCCAGTTGAGGCTACTTGTCGTCCCCCTTGTGAAGAGCACTTCCTTGGTAGACTTCGCGTGGATAAACTGCCTCACGCGTTCGCGCGCTGCTTCATAGCGACTGGTTGCTCGCTCTGCCAAGCTATGAACACCTCGGTGAACATTGGCATTGTCTGTCTGGTAGTAGTCCAGTATCTCTTCTAATACGACTTGAGGTTTTTGGGTGGTTGCTGCATTATCGAGATAGACCAAGGGCTCATCATGAATCAACTGGTCTAAAATCGGAAATTCTTTTTTGATGGCATGGCTATCTACTGGCATGGCTTCTTACCTCTTATTTAACTTTTCTTCAATCCCGTCAATCATCTCATCACGGGCTTCCTTAACAGGAATTTCTGTAAGCACTGCTCCCAAAAAACCACGTACGACCAAGCGTTCTGCTGTCGCCTTGTCCAAGCCGCGACTCATGAGATAGTACATGTCTTCAGGATCCACCTGACCGATAGAGGCAGCGTGTCCTGCTGTGACATCATTTTCATCAATCAAAAGGATCGGGTTGGCATCGCTTCGAGCCTTATCAGACAACATCAAAACGCGGCTTTCTTGCTGGGCATCCGCTCCCTTGGCTCCCTTGATAATGTGGCCAATTCCATTGAAGGTAAGCGTTCCTCTTTCAAGGATCACCCCGTGCTGGAGGATATTGCCAATCGAATGCCGACCGTAGTTCGTCACTCGTGTATCGATCCCCTGCACTTGCTTATCGCTTGACAGGGCAACTACCTTCATATCCGCATGGCTACCATCACCGTACAGGTCACTGTCAAAATCTGCTACGACATTGCCCTCATTCATAACGCCAAGCGCCCAATCAATGCTGGCATTATGAGCCAGATTTCCACGGCGGCTCATGTAGGTGGTAAGCTGCTGGCCTAGGCGGTCAATCGCCGCAAATTTAATCTGACTACCAGCTCCTGCAATGACTTCTACCGTAATATTCGCCGTTGCTTTTTCACTGCCTGTACCGATACTTTCAAAGCGCTCTAGGTAATTCAACTTGGTATTTTTACCCGTAATCACGAGAATGTGCTTATTAAAGGGTACCGTGCTATCACTGTCTTGGTAGAAAATGCCCTCAACAGGCACATCAATCTCAACATCATCAGGCACATACAAGACCGCTCCACTGTTGAAATAAGCTGTATGGTAGGCTGCCAATTTATCCGTATCATAGGCGACTGCCTTGGTGAAATACTGCTCCATGACTTCTGGGATTTCTTCCAAGGCTGTATAAAAGTCGGTAAAGACAACGCCTGCTTCAACCAATTCTGGGGACAATTGCTCAAAAACGGTCTTCGTGCCTACTTGCACCAGCTTAGGATTGGTACCCAAGGCTGTGAAATCAGGAACCTTGTTCGTTACTTCTGATTCTACAATGGTTCCGTCCCCAAGATTCCAGCGGTGGAATTTCACCCGCTCAATGGTCGGCAAGGCCAGTTTTTCAATCTTTTCAAAAGCTGCTTGACGAAGGTCGCTCAACCAAGTAGGTTCTGCATGTGCTTGTGAAAAAAGTTTAATGGCTTCTTTGGTCATCTTTTTCTCCTTTCTGAACAAGTTTCACCTTAAACTTCTTCTTCATAAGTCAAGCCTAGCTCTTCTGCAATTTTCGCATATCCCTCTTTTTCAAGACGGATAGCAAGTTCTGGACCACCTGATAGCACGACACGACCCTCCATCATGATATGGACAACATCAGGTGTAATATAGTTTAAGAGACGTTGGTAGTGGGTGATAATCATAGCACCAAAACCTTCTCCACGCATGGCATTCACTCCCTTTGAAACAACTTTTAGGGCATCGATGTCAAGACCAGAGTCAATCTCGTCCAACAGAGCAAAGGTCGGCTCCAACATCAAGAGTTGCAAGATTTCATTGCGTTTTTTCTCACCACCTGAGAAGCCTTCATTGAGGTAGCGCTCTGCCATTTCCTCTTTCATGTTGAGCAACTCCATTTTTTCATCAAGCTTGGTGATAAAATCACGGACAGAAATCTTCTCTTCCTCTTCTTTTCCAGCATTCATGGCTGCGCGTAGAAACTCTGCATTGGTGATGCCTGGGATCTCACTCGGGTACTGCATTGCAAGGAATAGCCCCATACGAGCACGCTCATCAACTTCCAACTCCAAGACATTAACACCGTCAAACAAAACCTCACCTTGGGTCACTTCATAGTTCGGGTTCCCCATAATCGCAGCTGAAAGGGTTGATTTTCCTGTCCCATTTGGTCCCATGATCGCAGCAACTTCCCCTGTTTTCAGGGTTAAGTTCACTCCCTTTAAGATTTTCTTGCCTTCGATCTCCACGTGAAGATCCTTGATTTCTAGTACTGACATACCTGCCTCCATTCCGTTTTTATACTCTTTGAAATCAAAAGGTTACTTATACTCGTCAAAAATCAAATTCTAACGTCGTTCATTCACCTGCTGAGTAAAAAGCTCCAGTGGAGTTTTTTAGCCTGTTCCCTTAAAACAAGAAAGAACAGAGTTCTGCCTGCTTCAACAGTCTAGGAATAGACTGTTGAAGGTTGGAAATAAAACGAGTGGAACTCGTGTCAAGCGTGCCCCTTTGGGACATAACTGTTTCAGCTTTAGTCAGTTCCAGATTTTGCATTTTATAGAGTATAGCCGTTTAGTTTATTTTTAGTACTAGGCAACGAGTCGCAGGTAGTTGAAATAGTTGATAACTATTTCAAGTGATAGATAAGAAAAGTGTAACTTTTCTCAATAGTACAACTCAAGATACGAGAGCGTTAAGCAACTCCTAGACAAAATAGGAAATACGACGAAGAAGCTGTGGCTTCTAGGAGTATTTATCTTTTTGTCAGTGAGTTGTAGCTAAAGTTCAATTATACAAGACGAGTTAACGAAGTAATAAAAATATAAACTAAATGACTATATTAGTTAAAGTCAGAATCAGACCTTAACTTTGATCAAGCATGATATTCAAAGAGTACTACCTGATTATTATATCAAAAAAGAGCCAATTAGGCTCTTTCTTTGTTTTGAAATATTCTTATTTTCCTTTTTTCCACTTGTTTGCTTTCTGCGCTCGTTTTTTTGCCAGATATTCCTGACGGGCATCACTATTGCCAATGAAGCGCAGCAGGGTTAGAATCGGGGTTCTGTTTTCCCCAAAGATCCCAATTAACTCGCTGAGAATTTCTACTCCCAGCAAAAGTGCGATCATCAAGAGGACACCGCCCAATCGGCTCGATACATTTAGAAGAAGGGATATGAGGGAAAAAATAAAGGAAATGGCATAGATGACGAGAACCGTCCCTCGATGGGTCAAGCCAAGTGACAGGAGACGGTGATGCAGGTGCATCCGATCTGCCTCATAGATTTTTTGTCCGGACAAGGTTCTGCGGATAATCGCTACTAGGGTGTCGGTAATCGGCACTCCCAGAATAATCATCGGCGTCACTACGGCAACAGCCGTGGAATTTTTTAGACCTTGGAGAGACAAGACCCCTATCATAAAGCCGATAAACAAGGCTCCCGTATCGCCTAAGTAGATGATGGCAGGATGATAGTTATAGGGAAGAAAACCAACAATTGCAGCAACTAGAACAAAGACCGTTAGGGTCAGATAGATATTGCTGTCGTGCAGGAAAAAGTAGGATACAATTCCCATGGTCGTTAGGGAAATAATGGACACACCCGATACCAGACCATCAAGCCCATCAATCAGATTGACCGCATTGGTAATAGCTACAATCCAAAGAATGGTCAAACAAAAAGAGAGCCAGACCGGAAAGTGAAGCATGGGACCGCCAAAAGGGATTTTGAAATTGTCAAAGCGAAATTCGGTAAAGGTCCAGATAATCGTAGCCGCAAGGAGCATTCCTACCATCTTGGGCAACGGACGCAACTCCTTGATATCATCAATCAAGCCAGTGATAATGATGATACCGCTAGCAATAACTAGGGGTAGGATATACTCAAAATAGGTCCCTCGAGGGGAAAGACGTGTCACCACAAAGGGCAAAAAGCACATGGTGGCTATAAAGAAGGCTATAAAAATCGCCAAGCCACCGGCAGTGGGCATTGGAACCTTGTTGATACGGCGGGCATTTGGATTGTCTACTGCATCAATCCTAAGCGCTAAAAAACGGACCAAGGGGGTTACCATAACGGAGACCATCATTGTGAGCAAAACGACAATGATGTACTGCAAAGCAAAGGGTATCATACCAAGCTCACCTTCCCAAGCTCATCAACCGCACCGACCGGTATCAAGAGAACACCGTGTTCCTGAAGGACTGCACGCGAGATAGACGCATCATCTGCATGCTCTAGCATCCGTGACAAGATATAGTCTGGATAGCATGTCGAACGATTTTCGATATTGATTAAGACAGTCATATAGTAACGACCATCCATCTTGTAAAGTTCCGACTCCTCGATAGTGAAATCCACCAGCGAGACAAATTGGACTGCCTCCTGTAAACTTGCAAAGTTCAAGATATAGTAAATGTATTGGCGTTCTACTCTATCGACTTCCTCAACTTCATCTGCTTCGACTTCTTCCAGATGTTGGATAGCCTTATCGTCTCCTGCACTCTTTTCTCGAATTGTCTTTTCGAGTGTCTTTAAAAATTCATCTGGTGTCATTTGCGAGAGCTCATCAAAGTCTGCCATATCCGTAAAATCATCAAAGTTTACATGTTGATCAATCTCTGATTTGGTGACAAAGATGTCCACCTTGTCTGGTTTTGGCGTCACACGAAAACTCAACATCCCGCTCTCGCGGAAGGTTACTGGCAAATCCAATTCATCTAAAACAGTATAGAAAAACTCCTCTGTTTTTTCCTGCGGCACTAGAAAATCCGCGATTTCCATTCCCCGCTCTTCCAAGTCTTCTATTTTGATCGTGATTTTCAAGGTCGAATCACTAATTTGTTTCATCTTCATTTCGCTACTCCGTACTTTACCATTCTTCCCAAATCTGCAAAAAGCATTTGAGAACCCGTAGTCCATTCATTATACAAAAAAATAAGCCCTTTTACAAAAGAAAAGAGAGGGAATAAAACAGAAATCGCTGACAGCTAGCTACCAATCTTTGATACGCTATATAGTCATTTAGTTTATATTTTTATTACTTCGTTAACTCGTCTTGCTGTACTCCAGTACTACCTGCGACTCGTTGCCTAGTACTAAAAATAAACTAAACGGCTATAAAAATCAAAAACCAATAATTAAGGCTCGAAAAAAGAGCCAGACCTGTAAACAACTAAAATTGTAACCCTCATGGCTCTTTCATACAATGATAATCCGAACTCTTGACAGAGTATCCTTTTGATTTTCAAAGACTATTAAAAGATAAGTGTCACCAAATAGTAGAGAACCAAGAGTGTTCCCAAGGCAATTCGATATTTTCCAAAGAAGGTGAAGTCGTGTTTTTTCACATAGTCAGTCAAAAAGCGAATCACCATCAGAGAGACGCCAAAAGCGGTCACCATTGCAAGTAAGAGCAAGAGCCACTGACTCGCGGTTACACTCAAGCCTTTCACGAGGAGTTTAACGACTTTCAACAGACTAGCACCAAACATAATAGGAATCCCCAAGAAAAAGGTAAACTCTGTTGCTACTTCACGGCTAGTGCCAAGGAGAATCCCACCTAGGATTGTTGCACCCGAACGGCTAGTTCCGGGAATTAGGGCAAGGACTTGGAACAAGCCAATAGAGAAAGCTGTTTGATAAGACATCTTGCCTAGCGAGGCCACTCGTGGCTGGCGATCTTTCTGCCACTTTTCTACATAAATAAATGCAATACCATAAGCAATCAACATCAGGGCAACAACGATAAAGTTATATAGATGATCATCCAACCAATCGTCGAATAAAAGTCCCAGAAGGGCTGCTGGCAAGGCTGCAATCACAACTTTTGCCCATAATTGCCACGTCAACTGAATATCACGACTTGATTTGCCGGGCTGAAAGGGATTGAGCCGGTCGAAGTAGATGACCATAACCGCTAAGATTGCCCCCAGCTGGATAACGACATTGAACATGGAGGTGAAATCAGCACTCACGTTCTTAAAGGAAACAAATTCCTGCACTAAAATCAAGTGCCCCGTGCTTGAGATGGGCAACCACTCGGTCACTCCCTCTACAATCCCAAAGAAAATCGCTTTTATAATCTCGACAAACATAGCTTACTCCTTCTTCATTTCATTCATTATATCATAAAAAGAAGATATGAGGGCATGAAAAAGCGAGCGAACATCAGGAAACTTTAAGATACGAGGGCGTGTGACACGAGCTTCACTCGTTTTATCTCCAACCTTCCACAGTCTATTCCCAGACTGTGGAAGCGAGCAAAGCAAAAATAGGAGTTTTGACGCAGAACTACAAGTTCTAGGAAAAACTATCTTTTTTGCACTGCTCGTAGCCCGAGTTCAGTTACACAAGATACGAGGGCGTGTGACACGAGCACTGCTCGTTTTATCTCCTACCTCCCACAGTCTATCCCCAGACTGTTTGACACGAGCATTGCTCGTTTTATCTCCTACCTCCCACAGTCTATCCCCAGACTGTGGGAGCAACTCTTAGACAAAATAGGCGGCCGAACAGAAGCGGTTCGCTTCGTTGTGAAACCCCCACAAAGGCAACTAGATTGGCGTGGTAGCGGCAATCAGATGCCTACTGTGTCTTATCTAGGTTTCTCAACCTTTTGACTACGCTTTGTCAGCGAGTTGAAGTCCGAGTTCAATTACACAAGATACAAGGGCATGTGACACGAGTTACACTCGTTTTATTTCCAACCTTCAACAGCCTATTCCTAGACTGTTTGACACGAGCACTGCTCGTTTTATCTCCTACCTCCCACAGTCTATTCCTAGACTGTGGAAGCGAGCAAAGCAAAAATAGGAGTTTTGATGCAGAACCACAAGTTCTAGGAAAAACTATCTTTTTTGCACAGCTCGTAGCCCAAGTTCAATTACCAGAACGAAAACATATCTTTTTTCAATTAGTTTGCAATCTGTCTACATTTTTTATACAATATAACTACTTTTGGAAAAGGAGAGACTATGAAAAAACGATTGTTACTGCTGCTTGTAGCACTCATAACTGTTTTCCACATCAGTACGAGAGTCCAAGCAGATGATTACCTCCGTGTCGGTATGGAAGCTGCTTATGCACCTTTTAACTGGACACAAGAGACAGATGAAAATGGGGCTGTTCCAATTGAAGGAACCAACCAATTTGCTAATGGTTATGATGTTCAAGTCGCAAAGAAGATTGCGGAGAAGATGGATAAAAAGGTCTTGGTCGTCAAGACCAAATGGGAAGGACTCGTTCCTGCTCTAACTTCTAGCAAAATCGACATGATTATCGCAGGAATGAGCCCGACAGAAGAACGCAAGAAAGAAATTGCCTTTTCTTCTAGATACTATACCTCCCTGCCTACGCTAGTCGTACGCTCGGACAGCAAGTGGGCGGATGCAAGGAGTATCCAAGACTTGGCAGGAGCAAGGATAACTGCACAGCAGGGGGTCTACCTCTACGATTTGATTGACCAAATCAACGGTGTTGACAAGCAGACGGCTATGGGGGACTTCTCTCAAATCCGCCAAGCCCTAGAGGCCGGTATCATTGACGCCTACGTTTCAGAACGTCCCGAAGCTCGTACAGCTCAGGAAACCAATCCTGCCTTTCGCATGGTAGCCTTGACCAGTGGTTTTGAGACCAAGGCAGAAGACGTCACCATTGCTGTCGGTATGCGTAAAAACGATAGCCGTATTGCGACAGTCAACCAAGTCTTAGAAGCCTTTACAGAGCAAGACCAGCTGGCACTCATGGATAAGATGATTGAAAGTCAACCAGTTGAAGCAGCTAGCGGAAAAGCATCAGCATCTTTCCCCGTTCAAGTATGGAAAATCTTGGTCAATAACTGGCCACAGCTACTCCGCGGAACAGGCATGACCCTACTCATTTCAATCCTTGGAACAGTTATTGGAACTGCTATCGGTTTATTGATCGGAGTCTTTCGCACTGCTCCAAAGGCTGACAATAAAGGACTTGCCTTTCTTCAAAAAACACTTGCTATTCTCATCAATGTCTATATCGAAATCTTCCGTGGTACACCGATGATTGTACAATCCATGGTCATCTACTACGGAACAGCCCAGGCCTTTGGATTGAATTTAGATCGAACCTTGGCTGCGATTTTCATTGTATCCATCAATACCGGAGCCTATATGAGTGAAATCGTCCGTGGAGGAATTTTCGCTGTGGACAAAGGACAATTTGAGGCGGCAACCGCCCTTGGCTTTACCCATAACCAAACCATGCGAAAGATTGTCTTACCGCAAGTTGTCCGTAATATCTTGCCTGCTACGGGAAATGAATTTGTCATCAATATCAAAGATACGTCCGTATTGAATGTGATTTCCGTGGTAGAGCTTTACTTTTCTGGAAATACCGTTGCTACCCAGACCTACCAGTATTTCCAAACTTTCACTGTGATTGCCATTATCTACTTCATCTTGACCTTTACGGTCACTCGTATCTTGCGCATGATTGAAAAGCGCTTGGATACAGATACCTATACGACTGGCGCAAACCAGATGCAAACGGAGGTGCTTCATGACTAATACGATTTTAGAAATCAGTCATCTGAAAAAAGCTTTTGGTCAAAATCTAGTCCTAAAAGACATTTCAATGACGGTCAAAAAAGGAGAAGTGATTTCCATTATCGGTTCTTCTGGATCTGGAAAATCGACCTTCCTGCGCTCCATCAACCTTTTAGAAACACCGAGCGAGGGGGAAATCCTCTATCATGGTGAAAATGTATTGACAAAAGGCTATGATTTGACCACCTATCGCGAAAAATTAGGCATGGTCTTCCAGTCTTTCAATCTTTTTAATAATCTGAATGTCTTAGAAAATGCCATTGTTGCCCAAACGACCGTCTTGAAACGCAGCCGTACTGAAGCTGAACAAATTGCGAAAGAAAACCTTACCAAGGTTGGCATGACCGAACAATACTGGACTGCCAAGCCTAGCCAGTTATCCGGTGGACAAAAGCAACGGGTAGCAATCGCCCGCGCCCTATCTGTCAATCCAGAAGTGATTCTCTTTGATGAACCTACTTCTGCCCTTGACCCTGAAATGGTGAACGAGGTCTTAAAAACCATGCAGGATCTTGCTAAGTCTGGCTTAACTATGATTATCGTGACCCATGAAATGGAGTTTGCCCGTGATGTTTCAGACCGCGTCATCTTTATGGACAAGGGACTGATTGCAGAAGAGGGCACCCCACAACAAATCTTTGAAAATCCACAAGAAGCACGAACAAGGGAATTCTTACAACGCTTCCTTGGTCATACTCTTTGAAATGATAGCCGTTTCGTTTCTCTTTTATAATGGAACTTGAGCTAATACTCTATAAAAATCAAAATCTGGAACAGGCTAAAAAGCTCCAGTGGAGCTTTTTACTCAGCAAGGTGAATGAATGACGAGATTTTGATTTTTGACGAGTATAAGTATTCTCACAAAAACACCAGCTGGAAAACCAGCTGGTGTTTTTGTGAGAGTAAAAGAGGAGAAAATCCCCTCTCTTACTTTAACATTAGTTCTCAAATTTTTTATGATTTTTATCATAAAAGTCAATTAGGCCCAAAGCGGTAGCAAATGAAATATTGTCAATCTTTGCACGACCTTGTGCAAGGGCGATAACTGACATCTCACGTGCGTTTGTCTCTTTGCTGATACGGTATCCTGTGATTTTCTTATCGCGTACCCAGCCGACAACTGCGGCCACTTTTTCATAACTAGTCATGAGAAACCCCTTTCTTTTTATTCGTTCAATTCAGTTTATTATATCCTGTGTCACTTGTCAAGTAAAATGTGCAATAAATAGGTATTATTTCGCTTTTAGGGCAGATAATATCTG
Source organism: Streptococcus acidominimus (assembly GCF_001921825.1). Classification (GTDB taxonomy): domain Bacteria; phylum Bacillota; class Bacilli; order Lactobacillales; family Streptococcaceae; genus Streptococcus; species Streptococcus acidominimus. The sequence goes on along the minus strand of NZ_MSJL01000009.1, from coordinate 45,651 downwards.
TGTGCGAACATCTTCCATCCCTTCAGGACTGGCTGGTAGGAAGATTGTGCTGTTTCCTGAGTAGGAAAAATTATTAAGCGTATCCAAATATTGGTTCGTCAAGAGGATAGACATAATCTGCTCCTCTGTCAAGGCAATGTCTGAATCCTTCAACTCTTTAATGGAATCAGCCAAGCCATCGACAATGGCTTTCCGTTGTTGGGCGATCCCCACACCATGTAGACGATCCTTTTCAGCCTCTGCTTCAGCGGCTGTAACAATCTTGATCTTATCTGCTTCTGCCAGTTCTTGAGCTGCTGCCCGCTTGCGCTGTGCGGCATTGATTTCATTCATTGACTGCTTGACTTCTGCATCAGGCTCGACCTTGGTAATCAAGGTTTTGACGATAATATAACCGTAGGTAGACATCTCTTCTGCCACTTGTTTTTGGACTTCAAGGGCGATCTCGTCTTTTTTCTCAAACAATTCATCCAAGGTCAACTTTGGAACAGATGAACGAAGAGCGTCTTCAATATAGGACTTAATCTGCGCTTCTGGACGCATGAGCTTGTAGTAGGCGTCTGTGACATTATTCTCGTTAACACGGTATTGCGTCGCCACGTTCATCGTCACAAAGACATTATCCTGCGTTTTGGTTTCAACGACAATCTCACTTTGGAGCAGACGCAATTGAATGCGAGCTGCAATGTGATCAATTCCAAGTGGAAGCCTCAAGTGAATCCCACTCGTACTCAACTTTTGATATTTACCAAATCGCTCTATAATGACAACCGATTGCTGGCGAACGACATAGAGCGAGCTCAAGGCAAGCGCTGCAACCAACAAAATAATTAGGACGAACACAACACTAAGAATGTTCATTACCATAATACTTTCCTCCTTTTCTTTGAGGAATATTATACTACTTTATTTAAGAGTTGACAAGCAAAAATAAGCAATCTTTACAAAAAAGATATACGCTTACACGAGGAGACTATACAGCGTTTCATTCCCGCGCAGATTGATAAAGGAGGGATCAAATTTCTCCATCCGCTCGATCAAGCCCGCATAGCCGTGCTTATCTCCGAGAGCCACCCCGATAAGAACAGGTCCTGTCCCCTTGCTGGCACGTTTGATATACTCAAAACGAGTAATATCATCATTAGGCCCCAAGATGTCCGTTACAAATTCTCGGAGCGCTCCTGGACGTTGTGGGAAATTCACGACAAAGTAATGTTTGATCCCGTCATAAATAAGCGCCCGTTCTTCCATTTCTGGCATGCGGTTGATGTCATTGTTGCCTCCTGATATGATACAGCAGACCGTTTTGCCCTTGATGTATTCGCTCAAAACTTCCAGCGCCGCAATGCTGGCAGCACCTGCTGGCTCTGCCACTATTCCTTGCTTGGAATACAGGTCAATCAAGGTTTCAGAAATCAAGCCCTCATTGACACCGATTAGATTTTCTACATGCTGCCGCGTCACTTCATAGGTCAACTGTCCTACCTTTTGCACCGCGATCCCATCAGCAAACTTGTCAATCTCCTTTAACTTGACAGGTCCTCCAGCTTCAAAGGCTGCTTTCATACTACGTGCCCCTTCAGCTTCCACACCGATCACTTCAATGGCTGGATTTTTTTCCTTGACATAGGTCGCAACTCCCGCAATCAAGCCACCGCCACCAACTGGCACCAAGAGGGTATCAAAATCGATCGACTCCCGCTCGGCTTCCTCCATGATTTCATAGCCTACCGTTCCTTGACCTGCCTGCACATTGACATCATCAAACGGTGCGATAAAGGTGCGATTTTCACGCTCGGTAAAGTCCTGTGCCGCTTTAGCAGATGCGTCAAAGGTATCACCGACCAGCTTGACATCCACCATATCGCCACCAAAGAAGCGAACCTGACCAATCTTCTGCTGCGGAGTGGTAATCGGCATAAAAATCGTTGCAGGAATTTTTAATTCGTTGCAGGTAAATGCCACCCCTTGCGCATGGTTGCCCGCACTGGCACAGACCACTCCTCGCTTGCGTTCCTCTTCACTTAACTGCGAAATCGCGTAGTAGGCTCCCCGGATCTTGAAAGAGCGCACGCGCTGAGCATTTTCACGCTTGAGATAGATCTTTGCTCCATACTTTTCTGACAAATAGCGGTCATAATCGAGCGGTGTATACACTACTACATCTTTCAGTACCTTATGAGCACGGACAACGTCCTTGGCTGTTAACATAGATTCTCCTTTTACACAAATGGTCTACTATGAAAATAAAGTGAGAAAAATCGCGTTTCTACCACCAATTTCCCTCACTTCCTCTATATCTGTCAGATGTTTACACCGACGTCCCCATCTGACTATTTTCCTTGCTTAATTGTAGATTTTGAAAGCATCATCATCATTTTTGCCGACAAATGGCATCGCTTTCCGAAGTTCTGCTCCTACTTTTTCAATTTCAAGGTTAGCTGCTGCTTTGCGGTATTCTTCCATGCGTGGACGACCCGCCTTGTAGTCTTCAACAAAGTCGTTGGCAAATTTACCAGATTGAATGTCTGCAAGAACGGCTTTCATATTTTCTTTGACTTGGTCAGTAATCACACGAGGACCTGATACATAATCGCCAAATTCAGCAGTATTTGAGATAGATTGGCGCATTTTCTTGAAGCCACCCTCATAAATCAAGTCTACAATCAGTTTCATTTCATGAAGTACTTCAAAGTAGGCAAGTTCTGGCGCATAGCCTGCTTCTGTCAAGACCTCAAATCCTGCTTCCATAAGAGCTGTCAAGCCTCCGCATAGAACCGCTTGCTCCCCAAACAAATCTTCTTCTGTCTCTTCTTTAAAGGTTGTTTCAAGAAGTCCTACACGAGCTGAACCGACACCTTTTGCCCAGTCCATAGCGATATGTTTCGCATTGCCAGTCGCGTCTTGGTAAACTGCATAGAGAGCTGGTACCCCGAAGCCTTCCTCAAAGGTACGACGAACCAAGTGACCCGGACCTTTCGGCGCGCACATGAAAACATCCACATCTGCTGGCACTTTGATAAAGCCAAAATGAATGTTGAAACCATGAGCAAAACCAAGTGCATTACCCGCTTCCAAGTTGGGAGCGACCTCTTCTGCATAAAGGTCTGCTTGGATTTCATCTGGTGCAAGGATCATGATCACATCTGCTTGCTTAGCTGCCTCTGCTACTTCAAATGTGGCAAAACCATCTTCTGTTGCCTTGTCAAACGACTTACCAGCACGCACACCGATGATGACATCATGACCTGTATCCCGCAAGTTTTGCGCATGGGCATGTCCTTGTGAACCATATCCGATCACGGCAATTTTTTTACCGTCAAGTGCTGCTACTGTTACATCTTTTTCGTATTGCATTTCTACTGTCATCTTTTCTCTCTTTTCTATTTTATATGATATGTTTATAGTCGTTTAGTTTATTTTTAGTACTAGCTCAAACAGTCTGGGGATAGACTGTTTGAGGTCGGAAATAAAGAAAACGAAGTTTTCGTTAAAAGTCGCAGGTAGTTGAAATAGTTGATAACTAGACAAGTGATAGATAAGAAAAGTGTAACTTTTCTCAATAGTACAGCAAGACGAGTTAACGAAGTAATAAAAATATAAACTAAACGACTATAAAATCAAAAGCTCACTGGGAGAGCTGAGGCTCAACAAGGTGAGCGAGCGGTGTTAGGGTTTGACTTTGACAAGCATCAATCTCTGCTAAATCCTGTCGCCCCTGTGCGAGCAATGTTTTTGATACCATAAGGTTGAATAACCCGAAGAAGGGCTTCAATCTTATCCCCGTCTCCCGTCATTTGAATGGTAATCGAATGCGGGGCGACGTCTACGACGCTGGCACGAAAAGGCTGGATAATCGCTAAAATTTCTGCCCGCTTAGCTGGCGGTGCCACGATTTTGACCAAGAGTACCTCGCGCTCCAGATGGGGAATATCGGTAATATCTCGCACGCGCACGACATCGATCAGGCGGTTGAGCTGCTTGATGATTTGCTCCACCTCATCCATGGTTTGGACATCAATAATAACGGTAACTCTTGAAATTTCAGTGATTTCAGTCGGGCCGACCGAAATGGATTCAATGTTAATCTGTCTGCGGGATAGAACCCCGGTAAAACGATTCAAGACCCCAGATGAATTTCGCAATTTGGCTGTTAACATTCTACGCATTGAACTTCACCCCCAACATCTCTGCATTACTCTTTCCTGCTGGAACCATGGGCTGAACATGCTCTTTATTAGAAATATGAACCTCGATCAACATCGGTCTATTTTCCCTGATCACCTCCAAATCCTCCACCAAAGTAGAGGGGTTGGTACAGCTGGTATAGCTGATACCATAGGCTTCTGCCAGAAGTCTGAAATTCGGTTCTGCGTCAAAGACAGACTGGCTGCGACGCTCGTCATAGAAAGACTCCTGCCACTGGCGCACCATACCGAGCGAGTGATTGTTGAGCAAGACCACCTTGATTGGGATACCATAGCCGTTTAAAATGGCTAGTTCCTGATTGGTCATTTGGAAACCACCATCACCTACAAAGAGAATGACTTCTTGATTTGGATTGGCTAATTTGGCACCGATAGCCGCGGGGATCCCAAAGCCCATCGTTCCCATACCACCAGAGGTAATCAGCTGTCTGGCATGTTTGTAAGGATAGAACTGAGCTGCCCACATCTGGTGTTGTCCCACATCGGTGACCACGATGGCATCTCCATTTGTCATCTCACCAATTCGTTCGATGACTTTCTGCGGCTTGATATACTCTTCATCTTCGTCATAAGCAAATGGTGCCCGACGCTTGTTCTCGAGCGTGTGTTGGGTCCATTCTTCGTAATCGGTCTCAACTGTCTCTAAGGCCAGTAAGGCTTCAAGACTTGCCTTGGCATCTCCAACGACTGGAATGTGGGTCTTGACGACCTTGCCAATCTCGGCTGGGTCTATATCAATATGTGCAACCCTTGCATGTACTGCAAAGGTGGTCGGATTGCCCGTCAAACGGTCATCAAATCGTGCGCCGATATTGATGATATAATCCGCCTCTGTCAATGCCATATTGGAAGCGTATGAACCGTGCATCCCTCCCATACCGAGCGCTAATTCGTGCTGAACTGGTATTGTTCCTAGACCTAGAAGGGTCGAAACGACTGGGATCCGATAGCGCTCCGCAAAGGCAATCAATTCCTTATGTGCATCTGCATAGTTAACCCCACCACCTGCTAGAATAAGAGGCTTTTTAGAAAGCGAGAGTTGCTGCAAAATCTTCTTGACCTGCAAGCCATTTGGGATAACCGTTGGCTGATAGCTTGGTAAGTGCACTGTATCATCATAGTAAAAATCAACCACCGTTTCTTGGACATCCTTGGGAATATCGAGGACAACTGGACCTGGACGACCTGTTGTTGCGATATAAACAGCCTCTGTAATCACACGAGGAATATCTGCCGCATCCCGTATCTGGTAATTGTACTTGGTAATCGGCATGGTAATACCGATAATGTCTGCTTCCTGAAAGGCATCTTTTCCGATTCCACGCGTTGCGACCTGTCCTGTAAAGACCAGCATTGGCACGCTATCGCCCATGGCATCTGCAATTCCTGTAATGGCATTGGTCGCACCGGGACCACTGGTTACAAGTGCAACACCGATTTTTCCAGTTGATTTGGCATAGCCTTCTGCTTCATGGGTCGCCCCTTGTTCGTGACGGGCTAGTACGTGCTGGATGTCTTTATAGCGGTAAATCTCGTCATAGAGAGGCAAGACAGCGCCGCCAGGATAACCAAAAATGACATCAACACCTAACTTTTTCAGGGTGTCTAGTATTAGATAGGAGCCCGAACGTGGTTCCTCTAATTGAATTTGATTCAACTCTCTTCCTCCTCTCATCAATCGTCAAATATTATCTAATATAGTACCATGTTCTTGCTCGAGATACTAGATAAATTTTACTTATGTACTATAATAGCACAATGATAGATAAAGTCAATAAAATTTTCTGAAAATTCCAAACTTCAGAGAATTTCTTATAATTTCCCAACACTATTGCTTGATCAGTCCGTCTTTTAGTCTTCTTTTTTGATTTTCTCTCTGTCCCAATGCTGATAAAGACGAACTTTTTCTTCAATCCGAGGAAAGTCGAAAAATGTTCAATCCTTTATCGGTCATATTTTCAGAAATGTCTATTTTTTTAATCAAATAGCTTTTCTCACAAAAATTTATGCTATAATATAAGCAAGAATAGACGAAAGAGAGACTTCCTATGACAGAAAAAGATACTCTGACCCACCTCAAACATCGTAGCTCTGTCTATGATTCCATGGTCAAATCCCCCAACCGCGCCATGCTACGGGCTACTGGAATGACCGACCATAGTTTTGATAGCCCTATCGTGGGGGTCATCTCCACTTGGGCGGAAAATACTCCCTGTAATATGCACTTACACGATTTTGGAAAATTAGCCAAGGTCGGAGTAAAAGATGCCGGTGCTTGGCCTGTTCAATACGGAACTATCACTGTGGCAGATGGTATTGCAATGGGGACACCTGGAATGCGCTTCTCCTTAACCTCACGGGACATTATCGCAGACTCGATCGAGGCAGCCATGGGCGGTCACAATGTAGATGCCTTCGTAGCGATTGGTGGCTGTGATAAAAATATGCCCGGCTCTATGATTGCCATTGCCAACATGGATATTCCCGCTATCTTTGCCTACGGAGGTACCATTGCTCCCGGAAACTTAGATGGAAAAGACATTGACCTCGTCTCCGTCTTTGAGGGAATTGGAAAATGGAACCACGGTGATATGACTGCTGAAGAAGTCAAGGCCTTAGAATGCAATGCCTGTCCAGGACCGGGTGGATGCGGCGGTATGTATACGGCTAATACCATGGCGACAGCAATCGAAGTTCTGGGCATGAGCCTACCGGGTTCTTCTTCTCATCCCGCCGAATCACCAGAAAAGAAAGCTGATATTGAAGAAGCTGGTCGTGCAGTCGTCAATATGCTGAAAATGGGCTTAAAACCGTCTGATATTATGACCCGCGAAGCCTTTGAAGATGCCATTACTGTCACTATGGCACTAGGGGGATCTACCAATGCAACCTTGCACCTCCTCGCTATTGCACATGCTGCTAATGTGGATTTGACCTTGGAAGATTTCAATGATTTCCAAGAAAGGGTACCTCACTTGGCTGACCTCAAACCATCTGGACAATACGTTTTCCAAGACCTCTATGAGGTTGGCGGTGTCCCTGCTGTTATGAAATACTTGCTCAAACACGGTTTCCTACATGGCGATCGCATCACCTGTACGGGGAAAACTGTGGCAGAAAACCTAGAAGCCTTTGATGATTTGACACCAGGTCAAAAAGTCATCATGCCACTTGACAATCCAAAACGGGCAGACGGACCACTTATCATCTTGAAAGGAAACTTGGCACCTGACGGGGCTGTTGCCAAAGTTTCAGGGGTCAAAGTGCGCCGCCACGTCGGTCCTGCTAAGGTCTTCGACTCCGAAGAAGAAGCAATTGAAGCTGTATTATCTGACGAAATCGTAGACGGTGATGTCGTTGTTGTTCGCTTCGTTGGTCCAAAAGGTGGTCCCGGTATGCCAGAAATGCTCTCCCTCTCTTCCATGATTGTTGGTAAAGGGCAGGGAGATAAGGTTGCTCTTATCACAGACGGTCGTTTTTCAGGTGGTACCTATGGTCTCGTCGTCGGACACGTTGCACCTGAAGCCCAGGTCGGTGGTCCAATCGCCTATCTCCGTACAGGTGATCTGGTAACCGTTGACCAAGATACCAAGGAGATTTCTATGGCGGTATCTGACGAAGAGATCGAGCGCCGTAAGGCTGAAACCACACTCCCACCACTCTATTCACGAGGAGTTCTTGGAAAATACGCCCATACCGTCTCTTCTGCTTCAAAAGGAGCTGTGACAGACTTCTGGAAACCAGAGGAAACTGGAAAAAGCAAACGCGAATGATGAATAAAAACCAGTCAAGGACTGTTTTTTAGAAAGGATAGTATGAACTATACAGTTGAACTAACCCGCTTCAAGGTCAAGGAAGGGAAATCTGCTGTCGTTGATGAGTGGATGGACTTCCTAAATTGTCATATAGAGGAGACGCTCTTAACGCTTGAGGGCGAAAAGATGTATATCGAGACGATTTTTCGAGAAATCTTAGACGGTCAAGAATACCTCTACTGGTACTCCGTCCAAGGTGTCGGTGGTATCACTGTCGAAAACTCTGATTCCGCCATTGATAAAAAACACCTCGAATATTGGGCAGAATGTATCGATCCTAACTTTGGCTTTAAAGATCTTGATACACAAGTTGTGATGATTCCAAAACCGATGATGGACACCATGGAAAAGCTGTACGAGGAGGAAACATAGTGGGAATTGAAATGTATCTAGGATCCTCTGACCAACAAGCCCAAAGTGTTGGTTCAGTATTGAGAAATCGCCTAAATGCCTATCAGTCTTTACAGGCTAGTTTGAGCCAGTTTATCCATGATAGCGCAAGTTTGTCAGGTCATACCTACGATTCAGCCAAGGCTTATAGTCAACAGATCCTGCACCCCTTAATCAAGGGGTGCATTCTCCTAGATGAAGCGGTGAACACGGCTTGTAGTAACCTGCCAAGTCAATACCGCAGTCAGGTAGACCAAGTGGACTTGAAGGAAGATGAGCTGGTGGAGCAGATTTATAAGGCAGATCTTTTTATCAGTCGCTACATGGAGCTGATTGCGTTAGAGTACCGTCAAGACCCACCCAGCTACTCCTATATCTCATCTCTACGCTCTTCTGAAGATAGGTACCGAAGTTTAAAGCAGAAGCTGGAGGAGAAATTACAGAAACTACGGGCTTTTGATGGCTCTTCTGTGTATTTATTTTCCCATATCCAGCCCTTGATAGCCGCAGTCCAAGCAGGCATGCGCCAAGCCACCAGCTCATGGAATGCCGAAACCAAGGTCTTCACCCTCCCACCTGCCAAGGATATGGAGTGGGTCAAGCAGGTGGATAAGAGGTGGACTTCTTATAAAACTGAAAATGATTATAAATCTATTATAGAGAAAATAAAAAATGGAGAAGATGTAACGGAGCAGGATTTGATTGTGATTGAAAACTATATCAAATCAAATCCTAATGAGGCATTGGATTCATCAATTGTTCATTTCTTGTTTGAAAATGAACTGAACCGCTATACCTCTTACTTTAATGCAGGAAGCTATGCAAGTACTGGCAGATTAGCTGGTGCAGAAGCACTAGCCAGTATTAAGAAAATAAAAAATGGGACATGGTGGCGAAAGCCAGTCTCTACCACCTATTCGAAAACTGGTTATAAAACCTGGAAACAGGTCAGCGGAGATGTCTCACGATTTAATAATGTTAAGGCAGCAAAGCATACGGAAGATTTACTGAATGGTACCGGAACATTTGTTAAAGGTACAGGAGTTAAGGGAGCTGCAAAAAGCGTTGGTCTACTTGGTAGTTCGCTAGCAGTTTTAGATGGTGTATCAACCTACTTTGAACGTGTCGACCAATATGGTGCTACAAGTGCTGCGATTGATGGAGTTGCACATACCGGAACAGCCGTAGGAGCTATGTATGTAGGAGCAGCGATAGGTTCTGCGATTCCAATACCAGTTGTTGGAACGCTTGTTGGAGCTGCAGGTGGTGTAATCGTTAATAATCTATTTAATATTATTTATGATGGATTTTCTCATGGAAAATGGGAATGGGAAAAATGGAATGATTTTTGGTGATATATGTTTTTTAGAAAAATCGTTTATATGGGCGAATGTGGCGAGGGGGCTGTCTATTTTGATACAGAGAGAAATCTTGCTCTGCTTGCCCCGCCAAGTAGGCTTTTGAATACGGCAGGTGCAGGAAAAACAAATCTGTTGATTCCTGCCTTAGTTGCCTTGGGATTTGGTGGAACAGGGTTAGTGGTTGCCAATCCCTTTGGTGGCTATTACAGCTATGCGACACTGATTTATTTAGTTCTTTTATGGCTAATAGAGTGTTTTGGCTTGATTTGGCTCTTGGAACGCGCCCTTTACAAGAATGTGAAGCAGGCGCAATCAACGACACGACAACATTTTCGGACAGCTGTCTATGGCAATCTTTTTTGGAATAACTTTGGTGATAAAAGAGCAACTGTTGGGAAGAAACTATTCTTTGTTTTTGTTATTATTAGTATGATTATTGTAAATATTGCTCTAATTCCTGTTTTTCTAGAATCGATTCTACCAGATATTAATAATAATGCTCAAATTGATAATGGGATCATTTTGACTAGTCTGTTGGGTTTGATGCCAGCTATTTTGGTCATCTTAGTCTGGCAAAATAATCCCATTCGCTGGTTTAATATAGTTGGCAGATACCAGCGACGTGAAATTCCTTGGGGAAAGAGTGTGAACTAGCTAATAAATGTGGCTTATGCGAAAGGATGATTAGAAATGGTTGAAAGAATTTTACCACTGGGTAGTGTTGTTTGTTTAAAAAATGGAGATGGTACAGAATTGATGATTGTAGCTCGAGCTAGCGTCGTTCTTGAACAAGATAGAGAAATTTACTATGATTATGGTGCAGTTGTCATTCCGCAGGGTATGGTCACACCAGAGCAAGTTTTCTTTTTCAATCGCGAGAATGTCGAGACTATTATTTTTAGGGGATTTGAGAATAAAGCCGAGAAGAAATTTGCCGAGTATTATGAGGAAATGCTCTCTCAATCGCCATATTCTAAAGGTGAAGTCTAATATTAAGACTTCCAGATACAGAACTATTATTTCCTTAGTGTCACTAAGGAAATTTTTGGTATAATAAGTATGAGGAAATTCTTCTTAGACTTAGATAAAATGTGGACAATTCTACATTGTTAGAGTAGCTTTAAGTGAATCTGAAATTAGAGCCGTAAGTGCAGACCTTGGAGTTGCTGAAGCGCTTAAGAAAGAAGTGATTATTTATGACAATTTCTTTGGCGTGCAAGGAGAAGAGAAACTAGCTCTTGATGAATTTCTGAAAGAATATTATCCTGACCAACTGGAACGGTAACTGGATCCTGCGAGAAACTTTAATTTTTTGCGGAAAAATCCAAGCTTCTTGAACCTATTTGCATGGAGGAAATTCATGATATGACGGAAATAATTGGCAAGATTTATAATCTAAGTCTTAATAAGAGACAGATACTTAGAGGTTGGTATGTGATTATATCTGATACTGGTACAGAGTACCTAGTAGAAAGAAGTTACAGTCTTAGTTCGAACTGGTATCGTAATGTATATAAAATTGATGGTACCTTGCAGGACTATTTAGTTACTGAAGAGATTAGAGAACAGTTTAGTCGTAAAAATAATTCTTTTTATATAGGTATAGGACTTGTAATTACTAGCTTTTTAAATATTTTTCTAAGAAAATGGTTACCTCTTAATTTTTGGTTTGGTCACTTTAATAGCACATTTGATATGGCTAGAGGAGCTATCAATATAGTGTTAATGATACTAGGAGTAACTATTTGGAGCTACGGTCTATTGATATACAGAAGAATCCACTTGCAAAAAGTATTTCCAAGTCTGAAGAAAATTGGTCAAATCAAGTCTTTAAGTGCTTTAATTATATTAGACAACAAGAGAGAGTTTTGGTAATGAGAAAAATAGCTTATATTATCATGTTTTTAATGACAGTACTCCCATTCTTAGTATTGGCATATATTATTCAATTACGTCTGTTTATTTTAATTCCAGCTTTATGGATAACATACTTGTTTTTTAGGGGTGTCGAAATAAAAGAACATGATAGAACAATAACATTTTCTATGGAGGAACCTAAGCATGAATGAGAAATTACTAACTTTATGAAGTGTAGTATTCTTAGAAGAAAGCAAGATAAAGGACTTTAGGTAATCGGTTCAGCCAAGGCGAGCTTACGTCTCTTCTTTGCGCTCCTCTGTCATTTATTCAATCCGTAAAAGATTTTAAAGACTATCTAACTAGAGGTGAATTTAAAAATGTGGGAACGTAAAAAAATAATATTCATTACAATTATACTATCCATAGGATTATCTATAATGCTTTATAAAAAGAATGAGAGCTATCAGTTTAAGAGAGATTACGAACAGCATGATAGGATTGCTGCTTTATATGATGCCCTAGGAACACCGAAGTATGCCGAAGCTATTAGAGAATTAGGCTATAAAATTCCTAATAATAGCACATTAAGATACGATGGATTCATTTATCCTTTAGAAATAGAAGCATCGTTTTCTATAAAAATAGGGCGTCCAGACAGTAGAGAGGATACAGATTTCAATGTTTGGTTTACTATTAAAAAAGAAGGGACTGTGATAAACGGGTCATATTACTTGAACTCTGATTTTGCTATCTTAAGTAGTAACTATTATGATACGAACAATAAAACGATTTTTATCCCAAAAACGGAAGAAGAAGAAATAAGACAAGAGATAGAGCGAGAAATTGACAGTTTTTTACATTCTTTATACGAATACCTCTATTAGTCTTTTTCTACTGTTTTTTGAACATCTGTATATCAACCTGATATTTGTGCAAACTACCAACCAATAGGACTTCTTGTCAACATCTATTGGCTAAATAATCTCGGGAGTTCTATTATACGGAAATAGCTGTCAGTACTACTGCTAGATATATTGTAGGTAGACTTGGTAATACAATTTAGCTTTTCTCATGGAAGATGGGAATGGGAAAATTTATTTAAATTTTGATGATATATGTTTTTTAGAAAAATCGCTTATATGGGCGAATGTGGCGAGGGGGCTGTCTATTTTGATACAGAGCGAAATCTTGCTCTGGTTGCTTCCCCACTCTAGACGTCCCTCTATCCTAGAGGCGTCCTTTTGGTGGTGTTTAACGCTCATCATTATCGGAATAGTGGGCTATATGTCTTTCAAACCTCTTATAGTCTTTTGGGGAGGGATAATTCTCTATCATAGTTCTATTTTCATCAACAATTGGGGCGAAAAAATAAATAAAGAGTGAGCAAATGTTGCTCACTCTTTATTTTGGGCTAATTCCTAAGGTAATCCGACCAAGGCGGCTGATGCGGGTCATCTTCCAAGCTGGAGACCAGACGACTTCAACGCCTGCGTTTTCAATACCATCAATTTTCTTCAAGGCATCAATCAGATCACCCGGCAGGGTCTCCGAACAAGCACAACCTGCATCTGTGAAGGTCATGACCACCTTACAAAAGCTATTCTCATCTAGATCGATTTCATAAATCAAGCCTAGATTGTAAATATCCAGTTCGATTTCTGGATCATAAATGCTTTCCAAGGTTGCAATTAGCTGACTTTCAAGCGCCAAGGCGCGGTCATTGATTTTAATATCGTCTCTCATCTTCCACCCCACAACAAGATTGTAGTGATACTTACCCAATAGCACCATATACCTTTAATCGTTTTCAGAACTATCTACGGATTTCTCACTTCCAACAACTTTGTCATTGTGCAGAACTCCAGCGACTACAAAGCCATTATTTTTAACTCTCTTCCATGCTATGGAAAGAAAAAACAACAGCTATCTTTCTGATCTTTATTGAGTAGGAACTATTTTCTCATATTTCCTACTATTTTTCAAGAAGGATTGAAAATTTTCACAAAAACAGCCTTGCGGCTGTTTTTAGTCTTTATTATCTAATGCACGTAACAGTTGATCAATCTTGTTCCCATATTCAATGGATTGGTCTTTTTCAAAGACCAAGTCTGGGATTTTATACAGGGCGAGCTTACGGCCTAGTTCCCGTTTGATGGTTCCTGTCGCCTTTTCAAGCCCTGTCTGCGCCTTTTGATTGTCAGAAGCCAGATCACTCATGATAGAGTAGTAGACTTTGGCAACCGACAAATCCCCCAGCATTTGAACATCTGTTATCGTGACACCTTGAACACGGGGATCACGGACTTTCTTTTGCAAAATCTCATTGACTTCACGCTTGATTTCCATGCCCACGCGGTCTGTACGAAAATGATTTGCCATAACCTTCTCCTAACATGTTACATTTCGAACTCTAGAGGATATTGAACAATCCCTCCTAGGTCATTTGATCCATTTGTCAATTCATAGACCATGAAATAAGAAGCCGGAACATCAAATGGAGGAAAAATCCCTTTCTCACTGGCGGATACATAACCAAACTTAGAATAGTATTGATCATCTCCCAAAACGATAATTGCATGATAACCTGCTTGCTTCGCTCTTCTATGAGCTTCTTCAATCAGGCTACTTCCAACTCCCATTTTTTGAAAATCCACGCGTACAGCTAGGGGAGCTAAGCCTAGTTCCACAGAATCTGCAATCCTAATCTCTGAAAGAAGAAGATAGCCTACTATTTCTCCATGGATTTCTGCAAGCAAAGAGAGGTCGGGAAGGTAGTCGGAACTTTCCCATAAACGCCTTACCAGCTCTTGCTCCTGACCGTCTGAATGTTCTGCCCTTGAAAATGCCTCTTGAACCAAACTATAAATGGTCTTAAAATCTGTCTGCTCTGCCTTTCGTATACGAATAGCCACTATTTCTTCACTTCTTCCATGATATAGGCTTCAATGACATCATCAATTTTGAGGTCATTGTAGTTTTCAATCATGAGTCCGCCTTCGCGACCGTTGGTGATTTCTTTGACATCATCTTTGAAGTGTTTTAAGCTGGCAAGTTTGCCATCAAAGATAACAACGCCATCACGGATAACACGGACGCTTGAGTCACGGGTAACTTTCCCGTTAATCACCATAAACCCACCAATGGTTCCCACTTTAGAAACTTTGAAGGTTTCACGGATAAGGGCTTCACCAATGATTTTTTCTTGGTACTCTGGATCAAGCATTCCCTTCATGGCGTCTTCCATTTCCTCGATCACCTTGTAGATAATGCTGTGAAGACGGATTTCTACGTCATCAGCTTCTGCCTGTTGGCGCGCCTGTGGTGTCGGACGGACACTGAATCCGATGATAAAGGCATTTGAAGCTTCTGCCAAGGTAACGTCAGACTCATTGATCGCACCAACTGCTGAATGGACAATGTTGACACGGACACCTTCAACTTCAATCTTTTGAAGTGATGAGGCAAGCGCCTCTACCGAACCTTGCACATCAGCCTTGATGATGACATTCACAGACTTAACCTCACCCGCTTTAAGGGTATCAAAGAGATTTTCAAGACTGACACGTTGGGTTACCTGACGTTGTTTCAAGAGGGCACGTTTGGCACGTTCTTCACCTGCTGCACGCGCTGATTTTTCATCTTCATACACCGCAAAGTGGTCGCCCGCCATTGGCGCCTCATTCAAACCAGTAATCGAAACAGGGGTAGATGGACCTGCCAACTTGACACGACGTCCAAGATCATTTGTCATTGCACGAACACGTCCAAAAGTGTTTCCAACAACGATTGGGTCTTGTACGTTCAAGGTTCCTTGTTGAACAAGGAGGGTTGCCACCGCACCTTTTCCTTTATCCAAATGGGCTTCGATAACCGTACCAATCGCACGAACAGTTGGATCTGCCTTCAATTCTTGGATTTCCGCAACAAGGAGAACTGTTTCCAACAATTCATCAATATTTTGATTGAATTTAGCTGAAATTTCAACAAACTCACAGTCTCCACCCCAAGCTGTCGAGATAACACCATGCTCTGCCAATTCACCGATAACACGCTCAGGATTTGCTCCCGGTTTATCAATCTTGTTGATGGCTACAATAATTGGAACGTTGGCAGCTTTTGAATGGTTGATCGCTTCAATGGTCTGAGGCATCACACCATCATCTGCTGCAACAACCAAGATGGTCAAGTCCGTCACGGACGCTCCACGCGCACGCATGCTCGTAAAGGCCGCGTGTCCTGGCGTATCAAGGAAGGTGATTTTCTTGCCACTTTCTTCGATCTGATAAGCACCGATATGCTGTGTGATCCCTCCTGCTTCACCTGTGGCAACACGTGAATTACGAAGAGTATCAAGAAGCGTGGTTTTCCCGTGGTCAACGTGTCCCATGATGGTCACAACTGGTGGACGTTCGACCATTTCTTCTGGATTGAGGTAGCCTTCTTCAACGAAGAAGCGCTCAATATCCGCATTATCCACTTCCACCTTTTCTTTGGCTTCAATCCCGTAGTCGACCATCAGCAATTCAATCGTGTCTCCATCTAGGGGTTGGTTTTGGGTTGCCATCACTCCCATCATAAAGAGTTTCTTCACGATTTCAGCTGGTTCGCGCTTGATACGTTTTGCGATTTCAGCCACTGTCATCCCCACTGTATATTCAAATTCAGTCGGCAATTCGTGGAACTTACGTTCAGTGACAGGCTTGCTCGCTTGTTGCTGCTTGCCTTTTTTATTCTTCTTGTTTGGATTCCAATTACTATTTCTTTGATTTCTCACTTGATTTTGACTATTTCGATTCTTCTGTTGTTTTCTTGGACCATCTTCTTCGTGATCAAAATCATCACGGCGTTTATCTGGTCGAGCTTGTTTTTTCCGACGTTTATCCGCAGCAGGCGTTGCTTCAACTGCCTCTGGCACTACCTTTTTCGGCTTCGCTTCTACTACTGGTTCTTCAAACTTAATTTCTTTTGGCTTCTGTGGCTGCTTCTTCGCTTCTTGAGCTTGGCGGAAGCGTTCTTCACTTGTACGTGCATACTCCTGCAACTGCTCTGCCTTTAGGGCAGCAGCTCGCGCCTTGAAATCAATTTTGGTACGTGTTTCTTCCACTCTTGAGCCTTGTTCCACACGGTTTGGACGTTGACCACCTTGAGCCGAACGCTTATCAAAGCCTTGATTGCGGCCTCCTCTACGCTCTTGGTCCTTGTGGTCACGACGGGGGTTTTGCTGTCCATTTGACCGGTTGTCCTGCGGACGGCCTCCTTGAGCCTTTCCTTGATTGCGTCTTGCCGCTTGTTCTTTGGCACGCGCTTCACGCTCTGCCTTAAAATTACGGCTTTTTGGGCGATTCGGGGCAGCTTGAGGAGTTGGAGGCACAGCTTTGGTCTCTGCAGATTCTGGTGCCTGCTTTTCTTTCTTGCTAGGCGCCTGCTCAACCTTTTCTGCTAGCTTCTCAACTGTTTTTTTCACTCCAGAAAATCCAGCAACGATCCGTTGCGCAATATCTGCCTCTACGCTTGAAGAGTGACTTTTCACCTCAATGCCTAATTCCTTTGCCTTAGCGACAACTTCCTTACTTTCCTTACCCAATTCCTTGGCAATCTCATACAATCTCTTCTTAGACAATATCTTGTCCTCCTGTTCTATTCCATAATAGACCTCATTTTCTTAGTAAATCCAGCATCTGTTACAGCCAGTGCCTTGCGTGGCTTTCCGACTGCCGAGCTTAATTCCAGCGTTGAAAACGCGGTAACGACTTCTACCTGATAGGTACGACTTTTATCTGTAATTTTTTTACTTAGGTTGGGACCTGCATCATGGGCTAAAAAGACGAGCTTTGCCCTTTGCTTTTGAATGCTTTCAACGACCAATTCTTCGCCTGAAATCAAGCGACCAGCCCGTTGTGCCAACCCGAGTAAATTCAATATTCTTTGCTGGTTATTCAAGACCCAGTTCTCTCCTTTTGACCTTGTGATCAACGTAGGCAATCAGTTCGTCATAGAAGGCTGGTGCTACTTCCATGCCAAAGGCACGGTCAAAGACACGTTTTTTCTTAGCATGGGCTGCTTCAGCATTATCCAGCTTGATATAGGCTCCACGACCATTTGCCTTGCCTGTTGGATCGATAAAGACTTGGCCTTCCTTGTTTTTCACAATCCGCAATAAATCACGCTTATCAATAATCTCTCCAGAAACAACTGATTTTCGTAAGGGGATTTTTCTAGCCTTTGCCATAAGTACCTCCAGACGGGCTTACTCGCCTACTTCTTCTGTTTCTGCAACAGCTGCTTCACCATAGAGCTCCGCTTCCATTGCTTCGTATTCTGAAGCAGATTTGATATCGATACGAAAACCTGTCAAGTGAGCTGCCAAACGGACATTTTGCCCGCGGCGACCAATGGCAAGAGAGAGTTTATCATCTGGTACGACCACTGTCGCATGCTTGCCATCTTCTGTATCAAAGATAACTTGGTCAACCTCTGCTGGAGCAAGGGCATTGTAGATAAACTCTGCTTCATCTGGCACCCACTCGATCACATCGATATTTTCTTCGATTGGGATCATGCGATCCAGTCTTGCATCATAGCGTGCTGGGTGGAATTTACCTGTAACCTTCTTGATATTTGAACCACCACGACCAACAATTGTTCCGATAGCATCTACGTTTGGATTGTGGCTACGCACCGCCACCTTGGTTCGGTCACCTGCTTCACGGGCAACACTCATGATTTCCACCGTTCCGTCATAGACTTCTGGGATTTCTTGCTCCATTAGACGCTTGATCATTTCTGGATGACTACGGCTCACAAAGACATTGACACCACGCGCATTGTCCTCTACCTTGTAGACATAGACTTCGATACGATCATGCGATTGGAAGACTTCTCCAGGAATCTGGTCTTGTTTGGATAATTGAGCCTCGATATTCCCTAGGTTGACATAGATAAAGCGATTGTCAAAGCGTTCAACCGTTCCAGACATGATTTCCTTTTCATGTGCCTTATAGGTATTGTAGGTAATTGCCCGGGTCTGCTTGCGCATTTTTTCCATGATGGTCTGCTTGGCAGATTGGGCTGCTACCCGACCAAATTCTGCTGGTGATTCTTCAAACTTAATCTTATCTCCTAATTCGTAGGCTGAAGAAATGGCCAAGGCGTCTTTCAAGCTAATTTCAAGCCGACTATCAAAGACCTCATCTACTACCTCGCGAACAGTATAGACGCGAAAATCTCCTTTTTTTTCATCAAACTCGATCGCAGCTGACTCCGATTGACCATAGCGGCGTTTGTAGGCTGAACGGAGTGACTCCATAACCGCCTCAATGATGTCTTCTTTTTTTATCCCCTTGTCTTCCTCTAAAATACGGAAGGCTTCTAGCATCTCTTTACTCATTTTGTTTTCCTTTTTTTCAAAAGGTCCTTTCTGTTAAATTTTTACAGCCAGACGAGCTTTTGCGACTGTCTGATAGGGAATGTTCACTTGTTTTTTCCTCGTTTTATCCATGTATTCAATCACTAATTCTTGCTTATCAAAGGAAAGGAGCGTCCCTTCAAACACCTTATTTTTATCAATTGCTTGGTAGAGTTTCACATGGACGTACTGACCGACCGCCTTCTCAACGGCATCCGCATTTTTTAATGGCCGCTCAAGACCGGGACTGGTCACCTCTAGCATGTACTGGTCAGGAAAGGGATCCGGTTGAATTTGATCCAAAAGTGGGCTAATCACTTCTGATAGTTCGGCTGTATCATTGAGGGAAATACCACCCTCCTTATCGACAAAAATAGACAGGACATAGTCGCCCCCCATTTTGCCATACTCCACATCCACCAACTCGTAGGGAGCCTTAATATGAGGAGTAATCGCCTGTGTGACAATGTCTACAATCGTTGCCATTTAAAACCTCCTTCTAGAGACACATCGAAAGGGCTGGCACAAGACCAACCCTCCTTTTCTCTATTTTTTAATAGTATAGCATAATTTTAAGGCTTTGTAAAGGGATATGCACCTTATTTAGCCTTTACTCTCATTAAATCCAGATTTTCCCCAAAAAAGAAAAAGGGAGACTTCCATTTCTGTCTCTCCTTAAAATCTTGCTTCTACACGGTAGATGACTTGCCCTTTTTTTGAGAATTTTTCTTCATACTCGGTCATGACATTGCCTTCCATGACACTGGCATGTAAGTCGAGCCAGACACCATTTAAGGTCATGCCATACTGGGAAAAGCTGACCAGACTGTACTCAAACAGACCTCGGTTATCCGTCTTAAAATGAATTTCACCCTGCTCTGGTAAAATTTCCTTATAGGTATCCAAAAAGCTCTTATAGGTCAAGCGTCGTTTTTCATGGCGTTTTTTCGGCCATGGATCCGAAAAGTTCAGATAAAGGCGGTCAATCTCTGCTGGCGCAAAGTAGTTGGTCAAACTAGAACCATCCACCTGCAAGAGCTTAACATTTGGCGAGCCTGCCTCTACCACACGATCCAAGGCATAGCTTAGAACCGTCATCTGAATATCAATCCCGATATAGTTAATATCCGGATTTTGAGCTGCCATTCCTGTGATGAAGCGCCCCTTTCCAGAACCAACTTCAATATGAATGGGATTGCTATTGCCAAATATGCTTGCCCATTTTCCTTTACAATCCTCCGGGGTCAAAATGACATATTGAGGATATGCCGCTAGTAGATCACTAGCTCCTTTACGATTTCTTACTCTCATACTTCCTTGTAATAGCTCTTACGGAAATACCGCAAGGCATAAATTTCTTTATTTGCCGCTTCCATATCATAGCTTTCGACATGTTTTGCAATTTGGTTAAGATAGCCTAGCTGACCATACCAGTAAATCTTATTCAATACTGTCTGGTTGTATTTGTAGCCATAGCTTTTCAGCCACTCTTCCCAAGATTGTCTTGGAATGTAGTGGGTCAGTAAGTAGGCTACATCCATCATGCGATCTGTTACGCAAGCCGTCTCCCAATCCGTCAGATAGATCAAGCCACTCGTTGTCTCTACCCAATTGGTATGGTGCAAATCCCCGTGAACAAAGGTTGCCACATCCCTACGGAAAGTTGGCAAATGATCCAATAA
This sequence comes from Streptococcus acidominimus, assembly GCF_001921825.1. Taxonomy (GTDB): domain Bacteria; phylum Bacillota; class Bacilli; order Lactobacillales; family Streptococcaceae; genus Streptococcus; species Streptococcus acidominimus. Next base: position 24,930 of record NZ_MSJL01000009.1, on the reverse strand, counting down.
ATCACTACAAATCGATTGAAGATAGCTATTTTTTGCCAGCCGTGCTGGCGCTTCCCGTTGCCACTTACGAACCAAGTCCTGCGGTTCCTGATAGGTATAATTGAGCTGCAAGGCTTGATTGAGCAGCATCTTCGAATAATGCATGCGCACTAAAATCTGCTGAACCTGCTTGCCTCCCATTTCAAAACGGGTCAGGGTATGACCATTCAGCCATTCCTGCTCAACACGTTGCCCAACCCCGAGCTCGCGATTGGCTGATAGGACTGGAGGGGTAATCTGTTCATGCGCCAAGGCTGAAACAATCGGCGGCATTTCATATTTGACAAAAACAGGCGTTCCATCTGTTCGCATACCCTTAAATGCTTTACCACTATTTCCTGCGATCGATTGCAGACGAAGTCCGCTTGTCTCAAATTGCATGCCAGTTCTCCTTTAAAAAATTCTTTACTATTTTACTAGTTTTCATCCCATTAGTCAATCAATTTCTTTGATTTGAACAATAGATATACATGCACCAAGAGGATTCCCACTCCTGCTAATACTAGCAGATAGCCTTTGTCTTCTAATACCAGCATTCCTACAAGTAGCTGTGGAATGAGGACTAGATACATGAGCCATTGCACAATGAAGGTAAAACTTGCAACCTTATCCTGCTGGCTTAGAGGATAGAGGCGTGTCAGATACTGGTAATCGTAGGCATGGTAGAGCGGCAGCAATTGAAAGAGCAGAAGATAATCAAACAGGAGAGCTAAGCCCGTTGCCAGCCAAGATTCTTGAATCAGCAGAAGACTAGCCAAACTCAAGCAGAAGAGGCGAAGGCTGAGCCAGAACAAATCTCCCGAACGCAAAAAGCTACGGACAAATAAGTAGGCCCATGTTCTATCCTGACGTTTCTTGACGACTGCGAGCAGAAGATCCAAATACTGACGCCGTTTAACGACGCTACTGATTCCCTTGACATGCGTAAAGAGAGAGTAAAAGCGTAAGATGCCCTGCTTACGTCTGGTTTCATACTGCACCACCCTATCCCAGTCCAAATGCCCTGACGGGGTCAAAAAAGCCGTCTGAAAGACCAGCCAAGCGTATTTGCCCACGGTCAGAAGCACAAGATAAAGCAGAAAGAATGGCAGAACCCAGCCCAATTTTAAATAGAGCGGCAAGAGCAAGACCTGTCCCAACCCCTGCACCAAGCCCCAGAGCAAGATGGCACGCAGGCGTGCTGCCTGGATGAGGCTAAGAAGGTTCTCTTCTTTTGGCAAGAGGAAGATACGGTCAGCTGGCTCCAGATAGGTGGCAACCCGTCCTGCAAAAAAGAGCAGCAGGGTCGCAACAGCTACCAATAGATAGACCAGCCAGGGATTTGCTGGAAAATGCTCCAAAAGCGAGCGGTATTGCAGGGCTAAAAAACCGAGCAAGACCATTAGCACAAGGACGAAGTGGTCGTTTAAAACATAGCGGAGATACTTGAGGCAGCGCTGGTTAAAAGCGAGTCTGCGCTCCTGAAACAGTTCTTTCATGCTCCTGCTCCTTCTTTGGTAAGCGCAAGATAAAGCTCATTTAGGCTGACATCTGCCCTGCCAAAGGCTGTCCGTAAGGCTTCCAGATTTCCCTGCGCCCGCACCTGACCTTGGTGTAATATGACAAAGCGGTCACACATTTTTTCAGCTGAGTCCAGTACATGGGTCGACATCAAGATAGAAGTCCCTTTCGCTTTCTCTCTTTCTAATAAACCAATCAAGTCATCAATGGCTACGGGATCTAGACCCAAAAAGGGCTCATCAACAATCAATAGGCTTGGATTGACCATAAGTGCGCAAATAATCATGACCTTCTGCTTCATCCCTTTTGAAAAATGAACTGGGAACCACTCCAATTTTTCATCCAAGCGGAAGATCTTGAGCAATTCTTCTGCACGTGCAAAAGCCTGATCCCACTCCAAATCATACGCCATGGCTACCACTTCCAAATGCTCTTTCAAGGTCAACTCCTCGTAGAGGCTCGGGGTCTCTGGAATAAACCCAATTTTTTTACGATAGTCTTGCGGATTGGACTGAAGACTTTCACCGTCAATCAGAATCTGTCCTTGGTAGGGCGACAACAGACCGATGATCTCCTTGATCGTCGTCGACTTCCCCGCACCATTTAGACCGATCAAACCGACCAGTTCTCCATCAGCCACTTGAAAGGAAATATCTTTCAAAACAGGAATATTGAGATAACCACCTGTCACATTTTTTACTTCTAACATACATTTTTTCCTATAATTTGATATACTTATTATAACAGAATTTTGGAAAAGGGGTTTGCTTTATGTCAGATTGTATTTTTTGTAGTATCGTTGCTGGGGAGATTCCCTCATCTACCCTATATGAAGATGAACATGTCCTTGCTTTTTTAGACATCACTCAGGTCACAAAAGGTCATAGCTTGGTCGTTCCCAAAAAACATTCTCGCAACCTGTTAGAGATGGATGAGCAGGCAAGTAGCGCACTATTTGCCAAGATCCCAGCTATCGCTCAGCAGCTGAAAGAAAAACTCGGAGCAAGCGGCGTGAATCTCCTAAGTAATATGGAAGCAAGTGCGGGGCAGACCGTCTTTCACACCCATGTCCACCTCTTGCCTCGCTTTGATGATCAAGACGGACTACACATTTCCTTTGATGCCAAGGAACCAGATTTCCCAGCCTTGGCACAATTAGCAGATCAATTACGGATGGAGACAGTATGAAACTAAGACACCTACTGGCAGCGGGAACAGCTGCCACTATCGCCTATCTTGCAGTGAAACATCGGGAACAAATTGCACGGGAGACAAGAGAAACCGTCGCCAGCACCCGGCGCATGCAGGACAGCTACCAGAATATCCAAGAGCAACTTGCCCTTATCCAATCCTATCAGAAGCCACTCCAAGACATGGCAGGAGACCTCCAATACAAGTTGCGGGTCTACCAACAATCTATCGCTGGCAATCTGAATGAGATCCAATCTCTTCTAAAGTAAAAACCAAGCCATCTGCTTGGTTTTTATTATTGAGCATCAAGTCCAGTAGCCACTGCCGACTCTACACCTTCCCCTGCGGGGAGAGTGATACCCGGCAAATTCGTATAGGTATTGATCACCGAAATAGGGGTCGCTGTCGTTGAAACTCTGACATTGGTTTTTAATTCAGTAGAGGTTGGTAAGTCCAGAGAAGCCTTGATGACATTTTGAATTTCAAGTAGTTCTTCACTGGTTGGAATTTGGTAATACAGACCGTCGATCATCTGCCCATTGCCGACTAGCTGGTGGGTTTCAATCGTCTTTAAGGAATCCTTATAGCCTAAAAGCGACGGGAAAGAAGATGGCGTAATTGATACATTCGTCCGCATATTGTGCGAAATAGCATCTAGGATTGGTTTGTATTGGGTAATTCCGTCTAGGTTCAGCAATTTCTTCACAATTGCTTGGATGACCTCGCGTTGGCGCTTTTGACGACCAACATCCCCCTCTGGGTCATCATAGCGCATCCGAGAATAGACCAGAGCTTGATTCCCGTTGACATGCTGCTCTCCGGGTTCAACCACCGCTGTATAGGCTGGCTCATATTCACTGATGGAAATCGGAAAACCTAGGGTGTTGTTCACGGTTATACCCCCTATGGCATCGACCAGCTCAATCAAACCATCCATATTGATCTCGACATAGCGGTTAATGTCTACGCCAAGCATCTTCTCGACTGTTGCAATTGCCATTGGAGCCTGACCGTAGCTATAAGAATGGTTGAGTTTTTCAACAGTTCCACTTGAGCTTCCGTCAGCATTGGCAATTTCGACCATCATATCACGCGTTAAGCTGACCATGGTCGTCTTTTGAGTTTTGGGATTGACTGTTACCAGAATCATGGAGTCGCTTCGGCCGTCTTCCCAATTGCCACCACGGCTAGCCTGATCCATATCTACCCCCATCAATAGGACTGTCAGAGGTTCTGTCGCTTCAATCACATGATCCTCTTTCTGCCCCTCAATCGATTTGAAGGTCTTAGAAAAACTATCCGTTGAGTAGTTCAATACCGTTGTTGCGTAGAGCGCCCCAGCCCCCACCGTTAAGGTGATAATGGCTAGGAGCATGAGAAAAATTTTCTTACCAATACTCATTTATTCGTCTATCAACTTGCCCATGTAGTACAGGTCAAGCCATTCTCCTTCATCTGTTCTTGCACCTCGTTTTTGAGTGCCTTCTATTTCAAATCCCATCTTCTGATACAGGGAAACTGCACGGTCATTGCGAACCTGAACAGTCAACTCAAGTCGCTTGATCACATCATTTTCACTTGCCCATGTGATGACTTCTTCTAATAAGATGTGCCCGATCTTCTTGCCCCAATACTCTTTTCGTACAGCGATAAAGATAGTACCGATATGGCTAACGCGGTACTGTCTAGAGCCACGAACGGTCACAGCTCCAATGACCTCATCGCCACATAAAGCAAGGAGGTGGAGTTGATTGGGGCTACTGATACTCTGTTCAAAAATCCTAGCCAACTCATCTGGTGTGAAACGAAAACCACTTTCATCCATCACGAGAAAGTCGGTTTCTCCTGCTACTTGATTCATAAAGTCAATAAAGGCTGCTGCATGTGAACCTTCTGCTTCTTCAAAGAAAATCTCTTTCTTAACCTGCGCCATATTCAATCTCCTCTAGCAAGGCTTGACTACGCTTCCCTTGAGGCTCAAGGGATAGCCTACGACCATCACCCACTTTTTCGATAACGATCCTTAAAACATCATCCAAGAGCGAGGCAGCAAGAAGCTCCCCCCATTCAATCACTGTCACACCATCCCCGTAGAGAAAATCATCCAAGTCAATCGAATCAGGATCATCCCCAATCCGGTATACATCTAGATGATAGAGGGGCAGACGCCCCTCATACTCACGGACAATGGTATAGGTTGGACTCTTAATCATCTGCTCAATCTCAAGACCGCGGGCAATCCCTTTCGTCAAAGTCGTCTTTCCGGCTCCTAAATCACCTGACAAGACCAACACATCACCTGCCTGTAACTGTCGACCGATTGCCTCCCCTAGGGCTATCAATTCTTCTTCATTATGACTATACATGTTCCCTATTATAGCACAGAGCAGCCACTTTGTCATTTTATAGTTGTTTATACTCATCTAAAAATCAAAATCTGACGTCATTCATTCACCTTGCTGAGTAAAAAGCTCCAGTAGGGTTTTTAGCCTATTTCCTAAAGAACCTTCACCAGCTAAAACTGAAACAGTTATCGCTCTTTTTTGCACAGCTCGTAGCCCGAGTTCAATTATACAAGACGAGTTAACAAAGTAATATAGTCATTTCTCTTTAAAAAAATCCTATTCAGACAATCTACAACTCGGTAGGAGAGTATCTAAATAATGTATTTTAAAGTAGAACGACTATAAAAATAAACTAAACGGCTATATAAAGTTAGTTTTATGTTCAACTAGCTCATTTTTCGCTCACATAAGAGAAAAACTGCGCTCAAACACCTCACCTTATTGTTCGCACTGACTTTGACTGATTCGGGTAACATAAGTCAGCAGAGTACAAAAAACGGGAGGGAATCGTTTGACCCATCCCGTCTTTATGTCCATTAAAGAATGGCTAAGATAATGAAGTTCAGAATGAACAAGGCTGTTGCTCCCCAGAGGATTGGGTGAATCTCTTTTGCCTTGCCTGTTGAAACTTTGACCAAGCAGTAGAAAATAAAGGCTGCTGCAATTCCGTATGAGATAGAGAAGCAAAGTGCCATAAAGAAGGCTGCAAAGAAGGCTGGTAGCGCATCTTCAAACTTGCTCCAATCCACATCAAGGAATGAAGAGACCATCATGACCCCAACGATAATCAATGCTGGAGCTGTTGCTGCGGCAGGGACGATACCAATAAATGGCAAGATCAGAATGGAAAGCAGGAACAAGACAGCTGTTGTCACCGCAGTCAAACCAGTTCGTCCACCTGCTGAAATACCAGCTGCGGATTCAACATAGGTCGTTGTATTGGATGTCCCGAAAATCGCACCGATAGAAGTACCGATAGCATCCGCAAAGAGAGCCTTGTCCATTTTTGAGTTGAAGCCTTTCCCATTTTCAAGCGCCGCTTCATCTTCTGCTGAGAAAATCCCTGTCTTACGACCTGTACCGATAAAGGTTCCAAGTGTATCAAAGGTATCCGACAAGCTGAAGGCAAAAATGGTCATGAGTACCAATGGCAAACGCTCGGTATTGCTAAAGAGCGACGACATTCCATCAAAGGCTGCTAGGAAGGTTGTACCTAATTCTGCAAAGGCACTTCCGATATGATTTTCTGCAAAGTTAATAGAAGAAAGATCAACCACACCTGCTGGAATACCGGCAAGCGTTGTTGCCACAATCCCAATCAAGATAGCACCGCGGACATTTTTCAGTACCAAGATAGCGGTTAAAATCAAGCCAAAGACTGTCAAGAGAACGCTTGGATCTGTAAAGGTTGAAATGGCTGGAACCACTCCTCCACCTGCTAGGACTGAAAAGACACCATTTGAGAAAGTATCAGCCGTTGCATCTGCAGGAGCTACACCATTTACTGTCATAATATCAGAACCTGAAGTCAAGAAAGTGATCAGATTAGCATTTTTGAAACCAAGGTAGGCAACAAAGACACCGATACCACCACCGATAGCATGTTGCAAGCTAATTGGAATCGCCTTGATAATGCTCTTACGCACCTTGGTCACGGTGATAAAAATATTGAATAAGCCACAGAGGAAGACCATTGCTAAGGCTTCCTGCCAGCTAAAGCCGAGCCCGATAACCACTGTATAAGTGAAGAAAGCATTCAAGCCCATTCCCGGAGCTAGGGCATAGGGAACGTTGGCAAACAAGCCCATGATAAGGGTAGACACAGTACTTGCAATAATGGTTGACAAGAAGACCGCTTGCGAAGGCATGCCAGCAACACTAAGTACGCTTGGATTAACAAATAAAATATAAGACATGGCGAAGAAAGTCGTCAAACCTGCCATGATTTCCGTTGAAACAGTTGTTCCATGTTCTTTTAGGCCAAAAAACTTGTCCATTTTTCAAAATTCTCCTTTATTTACGAACAATAAATACATTATATCCAAAAAACATTCACTTTTCAACTCTGATGTCGTGAAAATGTTTTCTTTTTTTCCAACAACACCTCTTTTTATAGAAGAATGTTCGGATTTTTCTTGCTCTGCCTGACATCCTATAATAGCACTGATGTAGCGAATGAATAGGACAGTTTCCCTGCTCATCCTCGTTATCCCGTAGGAGAAAGGAGGAACAGTAGACATTTATATAGCCGTTTAGTTTATTTTTAGTACTAGGCAACGAGTCGCAGGTAGTTGAAATAGTTGATAACTAGACAAGTGATAGATAAGAAAAGTGTAACTTTTCTCAATAGTACAGCAAGACGAGTTAACGAAGTAATAAAAATATAAACTAAATGACTATAATAAACGATACTTTGCCAATGATGGTTTATTCTGCTATACTATACTCAACTCACTGAAAATCAAAGGCATACCTACTTTCAGAAAAAGTGGGAAATAAAACGAGGATAAACGCAAAAGTTTACGAAAAAGGAGTATTACTCGCATGACGAAAAAGATGATTGCTATCGATTTGGATGGCACCTTATTAAATAAAGACAGCCAATTGAGCCACTATACTATTGAAACAATCCGTAAGGTTCAAGAAGCTGGTCACACCGTGATTATCGCAACCGGTCGCCCCTACCGCATGGCCTACGATTATTATAGACAGCTAGAACTCTCCACCCCCATGATCAACTTCAATGGTTCTCTGATCCATATTCCAGACCAAAACTGGGAGTGGGAGCAAAATATCCTCATTGATAAGCAGTATTTAATCGACTTTCTAAAAGAGGAAGAACGATTCGAAGCCGACTTTATTGCTGGAGAATACAAAAATAAATTCTTCATCACCCAGAATTATTTGGAAAACTTTAGCCCTGCCCTCCTAGGCGTAGAGCGAATTACACCTGATACCTTGATCCATCCTGAGCGGATCACATCAGACCCGCACTCCATCTTGATGCAGACCCGCGCAGCCGATAAATATGCCCTAGCAGATGACATCAAGCGCTATTTCAATGATGAATTGGAAATCAATACCTGGGGCGGTCCGCTCAATATCCTTGAGACCTGTGCCAAAGGTGTGACCAAGGCTTCTGCCCTCACATATTTGCTTGATCTTTACCGGATGGATGCTAAAAACTTGATCGCCTTTGGGGATGAACACAATGACATCCAAATGCTAGCGCTAGCAAACAGGGGCTACGCCATGAAGAATGCCAGCGCTACTCTCCTCCCCTACGCCGATCGCCTGACCGATTACACCAACGACAAAGACGGTGTGGCAAGAGAGCTTCGCAAACTATTTTTAGACTAAACGATACAACTTCCGCTACTTCGGGAGTTTTTTTTGTGTTCAACCAAGCAAAATAGGATACCCATTTTTTGCACCTTATGGGAGAATATTTGGGGTGTACATCGCCTTTATTTATACTCGTCAAAAATCAACATCTGATGTCGTTAACTCGCCTTGCTGAGTAAAAAGCTCCAGTGGAGGTTTTTAGCCTGTTCCAGATGTTGATTTTGATTTTTTATAGAGTATTATCACGGCAGTTTGGAAAACATTATTGTAAATGTCTAGACCGATTTCAGAAAGTTTCTATAAAATTTACTCGAAAATAACACATATTTACTTGACAGAAAACTTGAAAACGTTTTATAATAAGACAGTTCAAAACTGCTGTCTCCATCGACAGCAAAATGGAGAACTTAGCCAGATAAACAATCCGAAGTTCAGTACCGAGATAGGCCGGCACTAAGCACTAAAGAGTGAAGGCGTTTTTTCTGGCCAACAAAATTTTTAGGAGGAAACATAATGAGTATCGGAATCATTATTGCAAGCCATGGTGAATTTGCTGCTGGTATTCATCAGTCTGGTTCCATGATTTTTGGCGAACAAGAGAAAGTTCAAGTTGTTACGTTCATGCCAAATGAAGGACCAGATGACCTATACGCTAAATTCAATGATGCTGTGGCTACTTTTGATGCGGATGACGAGGTCTTAGTCCTGGCCGACTTGTGGAGTGGATCACCATTCAACCAAGCTAGTCGAGTAATGGGAGAAAATCCAGATCGTACATTCGCCATCATCACTGGCTTAAATCTACCAATGTTAATTCAAGCCTATACAGAACGAATGATGGATGCAAATGCAGGCGTTGCTGCTGTTGCTGCTAACATTATCAAAGAATCAAAAGACGGAATCAAAGCGCTTCCAGAAGAATTGAATCCCGTAGAAGAAGCAACTGCTGCACCAGAAAAAGCAGAGGTCGCACAGGCTGCTATTCCTGAGGGAACAGTTATCGGGGATGGTAAATTAAAGATCAACCTCGCTCGTATCGATACGCGCCTCTTGCACGGTCAAGTTGCAACTGCTTGGACACCTGATTCAAAAGCAGACCGTATCATCGTTGCATCTGATTCAGTAGCTGCTGATGCCCTTCGTAAAGAATTGATCAAGCAGGCTGCACCAGGAAACGTGAAAGCAAATGTCGTACCAATCCAGAAATTGATTGACGTGGCAAAAGATCCTCGCTTTGGAAATACACATGCCCTCATCCTATTTGAAACACCTCAAGATGCCCTTCGTGCAGTTGAAGGTGGTGTGCCAATCAAGACCTTGAATGTTGGCTCAATGGCTCACTCAACAGGTAAAACAATGGTCAACAATGTCCTTTCTATGGATAAAGAAGATGTCGCTACCTTTGAAAAATTGCGCGACCTCGGCGTTGAATTTGATGTTCGTAAAGTACCGAACGACGCGAAAAAAGACTTGTTTGACTTAATTAGCAAAGCAAATGTGCCTCACTAAGCTCTAGTCAGAACGAGAAAGACGATTGATTGCTCAAACCAGATTAAAACGAGAGCTGTTGCCTATCACACTCAAGAGCTTCATCTGCTGAAAAGAAAGAGAAATCAATCTGCACACCAAAAGAGGAAACTATCATTTCCAACTTGTTTCTATTTATATAAAGAAAGGATCTATCATGTCATTCATTTCAATGATTTTGGTCGTTTTAGTCGCATTCCTTGCTGGTATGGAAGGAATCCTCGACCAATTCCAATTCCACCAACCAATCGTTGCATGTACTCTTATTGGTCTTGTAACAGGTAACCTTACTGCTGGTGTCATACTAGGCGGTACTCTTCAATTGCTCGCTCTTGGTTGGGCAAACATCGGAGCTGCAGTCGCACCAGATGCTGCCCTTGCCTCTGTTGCTGCAGCAATCATCCTCATAAAAGGGGGGGACTTCTCTCCAGCTGCGATCAGTGTCGCACAAGGGATTGCTATCCCTCTAGCGATTGCTGGACTTTTCCTTACCATGCTTGTGCGTACAGCTTCTGTCGCTCTTGTACACGGAGCTGATGCTGCTGCTGAAAAAGGAAATTTTGCTGCTCTTGAGCGCTACCACTTAATCGCCCTATCGCTCCAAGGACTTCGGATCGCTGTTCCTGCTGCCCTTCTTCTTGCCATTCCTGCTGAATCTGTACAGGCCATGCTTGAACTCATGCCTGAATGGCTCAAAGGTGGTATGCAAGTCGGTGGTGGTATGGTTGTAGCCGTTGGTTTTGCCATGGTTATCAACATGATGGCAACGCGCGAAGTATGGCCATTCTTTGCCATTGGTTTCGTTCTTGCTGCCGTAACTCAAATCACTCTGATTGGTTTTGGTGCCCTTGGGGTTTCAATCGCTCTTATCTACCTTCACCTTTCAAAAACAGGTGGAAACGGTGGCGGAGGTGCTACCTCTAACGATCCAATCGGCGATATCCTAGAAGACTACTAAGAAGGGAGATTTACAATGTCAGAAAAATTACAACTTTCCGTAAACGACCGTAAAAAAGTATGGTGGCGTTCACAATTCCTTCAAGCTTCTTGGAACTACGAGCGTATGCAAAACTTGGGCTGGGCTTATTCTTTAGTACCTGCTCTTAAAAAACTCTATACCAAGAAAGAAGACCAAGCCGCGGCTCTAAAACGCCACATGGAATTCTTCAATACACACCCATACGTTGCAGCTCCTATCCTCGGAGTAACGCTTGCCCTTGAAGAAGAGCGTGCAAACGGTGCTGAAATTGATGATGCCGCTATCCAAGGGGTTAAGATCGGCATGATGGGACCTCTTGCAGGGATCGGTGACCCGGTTTTCTGGTTTACTGTTCGTCCAATCCTTGGCTCTCTCGGAGCTTCACTTGCTCTTTCAGGGAATATCTTAGGCCCAATCATCTTCTTCCTAGCATGGAACCTTATCCGTATGGCTTTCTTGTGGTACACACAAGAAGTTGGCTACAAGGCTGGTTCAGAGATTACAAAAGACATGTCAGGTGGTATTCTCCAAGATATTACGAAAGGTGCTTCTATCCTTGGGATGTTCATCCTCGCTGTCTTAGCACAACGCTGGGTATCTATCAATTTTACCTTCAACGTATCAGAAGTTCCTCTTGCAAAAGAAGCCTATATCCACTGGGATAAACTAGCAAACGGTAGCGAAGGTATTCGCCAAGCCTTTGAACAAGTCGGTCAAGGACTTTCACAAACTCCTACCAAGATCACAACCTTCCAAGATAACTTGAATGGTTTGATTCCAGGACTTATGAACTTGCTTCTTACCTTCCTATGTATGTGGTTATTGAAGAAAAAAGTTTCGCCAATCACCATTATCATTGGACTCTTTATCGTTGGTATCCTTGCTCGTCTAGCAGGTATCATGTAAGAAAAAGAAGGTCTCGGCCTTCTTTTTCTGATAGAATAAAGAGAAAACAGTAATACTCACTCAACACCACAAAAAGACTAGCGCTCACAATTGAGAATCGTGAAAGGTGAGAGATGGAACGAGCGAAACTCATTTTCATATAGTTGAAGGTGGGAGATAGTATGAGTAGCGCTCGTGTCAAACGCTCTCGTATCTTGTAATTGAACTCGAGCTACAACTCACTGACAAAGCCTAGTCAGAAAGTTGAGTAACCCTAGATAAGACACAGTAGGCATCTGATTGTCGCTACCACGCCAATCTAGTTGCCCTTGTGGGGGTCTCACTACGAAGCGAACCGCTTCTGTTCGGCCGCCTATTTTGTCTAGGAGTTGCTCCCACAGTCTGGGGATAGACTGTGGAAGGTTGGAAATAGAACGAGTGAAACTCGTGTCAAACGCTCTCATATCTTGTAATTGAACTCGAGCTACAACTCACTGACAAAAAGATAAATCTCATTGGGTGCAAGACACCCTGCTTCGATTTCCTATTTTGTCTAGGAGTTGCTCCCACAGTCTGGGGATAGACTGTGGAAGGTTGGAAATAGAACGAGTGAAACTCGTGTCAAACGCTCTCGTATCTTGTAATTGAACTCGAGCTACAACTCACTGACAAAGCCTAGTCAGAAAGTTGAGTAACCCTAGATAAGACACAGTAGGCATCTGATTGTCGCTACCACGCCAATCTAGTTGCCCTTGTGAGGGTCTCACTACGAAGCTATCCGCTTCTGTTCGGCCGCCTATTTTGTCTAGGAGTTGCTTCCACAGTCTGGGGATAGACTGTGGAAGGTTGGAAATAGAACGAGTGAAACTCGTGTCAAACGCTCTCGTATCTTGTAATTGAACTCGAGCTACAACTCACTGACAAAAAGATAAATCTCATTGGGTGCAAGACACCCTGCTTCGATTTCCTATTTTGTCTAGGAGTTGTTTAACGCTCTCGTATCTTAAAGAGCAATAAAGGATGGATTATGGTACAATCACAAAATAAACAGGTGACATTACAGACAAGTGGTGTTTCTTACTTAGGAACAGGTGGTAAGGTCGGAAAATTTCTCATTGGTGATCAGGCCTTAGAATTTTACGCTGATGCCAATGTCGAAGATTATATTCAAATTCCTTGGGAAAATGTCCACAAAATTGGTGCCAATGTCTCTGGTAAACATATCAGCCGACATTTCCAAGTCTTTACAGACAGCGGAAACTTCCTCTTTGCTTCCAAGGATTCCGGCAAGATTTTAAAAGAAGCCAGAGAACATCTCGGCAATGAAAAAGTTGTAAAACTACCGACACTCTTGCAGACAATCGGACGTTTTTTTAAAAATCTATTTGCCAAAAACTAAAAAATCAAGTATAATAGTCGCAACGGATAAGTAGTATCAGGCGTTTTTCAGAAAGTCTGCGGTCGCTGTGAGCAGATAGGCAAATGGTATGAAATTCTACCGTTTATCACATTTTTATATAAAACAAAGTGCACTCATGTGAAGTTGGATGGAACCGTGGCTCTCGTCACTCCAACACTTTCATGGGTGCGTTTTTTATAGGAGGAAGTTATGTTAGACATCAAACGCATCCGAGCAGATTTCGACGGAGTTGCAGAGAAGCTCGCAACCCGTGGTGTAGCCACTGAAACCCTTGCAACTATCAAAGAATTAGACGCAAAACGCCGTGAAACCCTGGTCAAGGTTGAAGAATTAAAGGCAGAACGCAACACCGTTTCAGCCGAAATTGCCCAAGCTAAACGCAACAAAGAAAAGGCAGATGACAAAATCGCTGCCATGCAAGAACTGTCTGCGACCATTAAAGGATTGGACGCTGAACTCCTTGCTATCGACGAAGCATTACAGGCTATTCTGGTGATCTTGCCAAATACACCGCACGATAGCGTACCTGTTGGTGCAGATGAGGAAGAAAATGTAGAAGTTCGCCGTTGGGGAACACCACGAGAATTTGACTTTGAACCAAAAGCCCACTGGGACCTTGGCGAAGACTTAGGGATTCTCGACTGGGAACGTGGGGCAAAAGTAACGGGTGCTCGCTTCCTCTTCTACAAAAATCTCGGTGCCCGCTTGGAGCGTGCCCTCTACAACTTCATGCTGGATGAGCATATCGCAGAAGGCTATCAAGAAGTCATCACCCCTTACATAGTCAACCATGACTCCATGTTTGGAACAGGGCAATATCCAAAGTTCAAGGAAGATACGTTTGAATTAGACGACACCAATTTCGTTCTCATTCCAACAGCTGAAGTCCCATTAACCAACTACTACCGCGATGAGATTTTAGATGGTAAAGACTTACCAATTTACTTCACTGCCATGAGCCCATCTTTCCGTTCAGAAGCTGGTTCTGCTGGTCGTGATACCCGTGGTTTGATTCGCTTGCATCAATTCCATAAGGTGGAAATGGTCAAATTTGCCAAGCCAGAAGAATCTTACGCAGAATTGGAGAAAATGACGGCTAACGCAGAAAATATTCTTCAAAAGTTAGGGCTCCCTTACCGCGTTCTCACTCTCTGCACAGGCGATATGGGCTTCTCTGCAGCTAAAACCTACGACTTGGAAGTCTGGATTCCAGCTCAAAACGCCTATCGTGAAATCTCTAGTTGTTCTAATACGGAGGATTTCCAGGCACGCCGTGCCCAAATCCGCTATCGTGATGAGGCGGACGGCAAGGTCAAACTCCTACACACCTTGAATGGTTCAGGACTTGCCGTAGGCCGTACCGTTGCAGCCATCCTCGAAAACTACCAAAACACAGATGGCTCTGTCACCATCCCAGAAGTCCTCCGTCCATACATGGGTGGAGCAAGCGTTATCGCACCAAAATAATACAGATTTATAAAGAACAAAGGTTGAGTGAAGTCTCAACCTTTTGCTTTATTTAATATATAAACAAATTATAAAACTAGCCCAATTATTTCAGCAATGCGGATTCTTCTATCTGTAAATTTCCCAAATCTTCAAAAGAATAGCGCTGACTTCCTTTCTCAAACCAAGGTTTTAATAAGATTTCATTCAGTACAAAACTTGATTTTTCACGTAGCCATTTTTGACGAGTATAAATAAGTAAACCAACCTGCTTGCCTACTTTTCTTGACTATAACAAACATAGATAACTCCAGTGGTGATGTGACAAAACACCTATGGAGTGTCCTCCATAGGTGGGCGGAGAGCTAGGAAAGAGAGGACGGAAAACGGTATGTTTTCAAAGTCCTCGCTGACTAGCTCAAGCGCCAACAGCACCACGGAATACATTCTAACTTAAGCTTAGTTCCTGTCTTTGTAAGCTGTATTAGGTTTGGTACTTAATATTATCAAGTGGGATACTTGAATAATCTTCAATATCAAATCCTGCTGCATCAAAAATTTCAAGTTCATCTACATAGCCATCAACTACATGTAATAAAAATTCTATTGGTCTATATCCTTTAAGATCATCTATATACACTAACATCGTAATGGGTACTCGTTCTGGGAAAGGATAGCGTATTTTTGTAAAGGTTCCTAACTTAATCGAAGCGAATCCTCTTGTTATTTCCTCCGAAATAACATATGCATTGGATAATTGCTCAGTAATAATTTTTTTACCTTTAAAATCAGCCTTGAGCATTAATTTAATCCATTTTTTTTCTGAAGAATATAGTTCTCTCATTTCTATTTCCTCACTCATTTTTAGGAATATATGTCCCAATATTAATTCTTCCATCCCCCAAATTATAAGGTCTGTATTCTACAATTTGCCCATTTACATTAATTTTAACTCTAGGAGATTCTCCTATCTTTGGAGGATTTTTAAAAACATGTTCAGCAATAGCATTCTCCACATCCGAAACATCTATATTAGGGATATCTTCAAAATGTCTTGCCCCATGACCAAATGTTATCGTCTTGTCTCCTTTGATAATAGTAGAGGTTGTTCCTCCGCCTCCTTTGGGCGCTTTATATCCCTCTGATACATTCCCAACTTTAGCTCCAGCAATATTGGAAATTGCTTTACCGACTAGACCAATGAGGGCGTTGGCTGCTACGTTACCCACAAAGGAACTTACAAGCTCTTCTGGACTGACACTCTCACCCTCTAATCCTGCAAGAACCACATCAAGAGCGGTTTCTCCTGCACCATCCACAAGGGCAGCACCTACCTAGCAAACTTTGAGTCCCAAGAACCAATTCTCTGTATCATAGATGTAGTCTGACTGCTCATGGTTCCGACTTTGAGAGATGTGGTTATCATTCTTGTCGTAGATATAACTGGTTGTCTCGTCCTTATTTTATAATTAGGTCTGGAGATTATTACCATAAATCAACTACTCTATTATAAATACATTTTTTAATATAAAAATTTATTTATAGCTTATTTTTTAAATTTCTTTACGAATAAATAAGTAAAACAACCTGCTCGCCTACTTTTCTTGACTATAACAAACATATATAACTCCAGTGGTGATGTGACAAAACACCTATGGAGGGTAGCTCCATAGGTGGGCGGGGAGCTAGGAAAGAGAGGACGGAAAACGGTACGTTTTCAAAGTCCTCAATGACTAGCTCAACGCTAACAGCACCACTAAAGCCAGATAATGACCAATTTCTATTTAAAAATCAATCGGATAGCTTACTCCATTAATAATAATTGTTTCAGCTTCTATAACTAATAAATTGCTCCAAAATTCCAAAACAATATTTCCAGATCCACTATACTGATTCAACCATGTATCTTTAGAAGATTCTATGTCTATATTAACTAATTCTGATAAAGCATAAATACTTGTCATTTCCAAAAAATCATCTTCTTCAGGTAGCCAAATATTCTTTCTACTTTCAGTTGTATTATTAATAAAGTAAAAACAACTCACCCTCGTAAAATCAATTCTATGGGATATATAATCCGCCTCTGCTAAATACCCCTCCAGCACAATACGATTTCCAAGTATATCTACATTAAATTTAGTTATCACCATTTCAAATAAACTATTCAATTTTTCTTGTAAAAGCATACTTAATCTCCTCTATATTTTTCAATCATATCCAAAATTTGTTCAACAGATTTACCGGATATATCAATATGGGTGTCAGCTCTATTAGAAGAAAGTTGACCGTTTATATCTAAAGACCCTCGTCCATCAATACTTACTCTGAAGTATGGTTGAAGTCGTTGTCCACTTCCAGTATCCATCAATCTAATAACTATTGGTTTACTACCATTTGATACCTCAACTTTATAACCATTCTTTAATTGCTTCACTACACCACCAGTCTTCTCGGCAATTTCATTTGCCATATCATTCAAAGTTGATAAATTATAATGTTTACCTACTTCTTCCGTAAGTTCAGTCGCCACTCCTAATTTAGCTCCAGCAATATTGGAAATTGCTTTACCGACTAGACCAATGAGGGCGGTGGCTGACACATTACCTACAAAGGAACTTGCAAGCTCTTCTGGACTGACATTCTCACCCTCTAATCCTGCAAGAATCACATCAAGGGCGGTTTCTCCTGTCCCGTCCACAAGGGCAGCACCTACCTAGCAAACTTTGAGTCCCAAGAACCAATTCTCTTTATCATAGATGTAGTCTGACTGCTCATGATTCTTACTTTGAGAAATGTGGTTATCATTCTTATCGTAGATATAACTGGTTGTCTCGTCCTTATTTTATAACTAGGTCTGGAGATTATTCCCATAAATCAAATACTCTATTATAAATACATTTTTAATATAAAATGTATTTATAACTTATTTTTTAGATTTTTTACGAATAAATAAGTGAGGCAAACATATTCCCCTGTTGTACTTGGTTATGACACACTTGGTAATTCTAGTGGTGATGTGACAAAACACCTATGGAGTATAACTCCATAGGTGGTCGGGGAGCTAGGAAAAAGAGGACGGAAAACGGTACGTTTTCAAAGTCCTCGCTGACTAGCTCAATCGCCAACAGCACCACGGAATGTTACGTTGAAACCTAAATAAAATAATGTACTATTTAGTTTTGTCAGTTTTCATCCCAGAAAAAATGTTGATCTGCAATTAAAACTTTAGAAACCTCAATATCTTGGCAAACAATATTGATAGACATATTGGCTAATATAACTTTACTCTCATAAAAATTATCATCCGTATTTACTATTTGAATATCATGCCCAGAATAGCCTAAAAGCTGACCATCTTTTAAAGTTTTTACAGCCTCTGTTCTCCATAATATTTTTGTGCCTTGAGATTCTGTAACCCAACTAGCATCCGTTTCATAGTTAACCTTTGCACATCGTAAAAAGCTTATTTTCCAACAAAATTTTTTGGAGTCTTCTGATTCATAGCTTTCTATGAATAAATTTGCTTCATCTCCTAAATATTTTATTTCAAAATCTAAGATTTGTGCGTCGCAATAGTCAGTCTGTTCAATTGCTTTTAGGATTTGTGTAATGTTCATTTAATTTCCTCCATTATTCCAAGGAATATGCCCTTCGGGAGAATCAATAGCTACAATATTCCCATCTAAATCTAATAAATTTTTATTTTCATCATAAATATGCATGTGCGGGTATGTAGTCGTCTTATCTGGCGGATCTAATCTTATTCTCATCTTCCCTAATTCATCCTTGATATGTACAAAACCATTATTTTCGTAAATACGCCAGCCCTTGTCTGTTGGTACTGCTTTCCGAATCTCATCAAGCGACATAGACTGGATATCTCTAGGAGACAATTGATCCAGTCCCGTTACTATCCGATTAGTATCTCCAATATCATCAACAGCATTCCCAACTTTAGCTCCTGCAATATTGGAAATTGCTTTACCGACTAGACCAATGAGGGCGTTGGCTGCTACGTTACCCACAAAGGAACTTACAAGCTCTTCTGGACTGACACTCTCGCCCTCTAATCCTGCAAGAATCACATCAAGAGCGGTTTCTCCTGCACCATCCACAAAGGCAGCACCTAACAAACTTTGAGCGCCAATTTTTGCGCCTATCTTACCTAGGGCATAACCTGAAACAGCTCCTATAACGGACTTTGCAAGTACCTGACCAAGTGGTTCTTTCTTTTGGGCACTCGTTAAGCCTGCATTGACTCCACCATACGTAGCTAGAGTATAAATTGGGTTCTTATAAACAAGTCCAACAATTCCAGCGGCGATAATAGCTCCTGCTTTCGGGGCTGATTCAAATCCCTCATAGGCTGGGGCATAGCGTTGTTGTGCAATAAGCTGAGAAAGAGCTTTCGAATCACCTTGATTTGCCCTCCGAATAGTTTCCGACAATTCCTTGTCAGATAGCTTCTTCTTGCTAGGCTTTTTCGACTTAGCTGATACAGAAGCATTCGGCTGATAACGAGAACTTGGTCCAGAGGTGCCGTCCCAGCTGGCAACGCCTCCTCCGCCAAAGCTAATCGGTTTAGGGCTTCTTCCCTTATCCCTTGCTTTGGTCGTTTTCGGGTCGCAGACATGGCGTATCGTTTCTTCAAATGACTTGGTCCAGTTATGGAAAAGATTTGTCGCTTCACGCGATTTTGGAGTACCATATTGTCCAGTTGCTTGCGCATACTCACTGCGGATCTGTTGCTGACGGCGCTGAGCAGCTTGGGCTCTGGCTCGAGCATAGGCTTGCGCTCTAGCTTGGGCTTCCTGTTGCTGAATATACTGATAAGCGGAAGCTGTTGGAACATAGGTTGGGACATAGGTGTAACTATACACACCTGTCTGTTGTTGACGGATTTGATGAGCCCTATTTTCAGGTGTATTAGGCGCATAAAGTGTTCCATCCTCATAGTTAATCAGCGGTCTAGGTTGACTATATCGAGGTGCAGGGAGCGGATTTCCACCATCCCGAAGCATCATAAATGGAGAAGCAGCGATATGCCCGCTCGGATCGGTGTAATTAACTGGGTTGTTGTGGACATAAGCATAGCGGTTCTGGCTAAGCGGGTTAGTCACTTGACCTTGATAGCTGTCTTCTGTGAGGAATGTTCCTGCTTGGCTATCATAATATCTTGCTCTTAAATAGTCAAGTCCTGTGATGTCTCAGGCTTCCCCATTGTAGGCATAAGGATTACCTGTCTCATCTGTCGTTCTTGTCGTAGAACCATAGAGGTTGTAGCTGGTTGACGCTACGGCTTCTCCCTCCTTGGTCAAGCCTGTCACAGAGCCAGACTGGTTGGTCAAGTAGTTGTAATGGTCGCCTGTTTCATGGTTGTGATAAGACGTTCTACCATGACCATAGGTGTAGGTTTCTCTTCCCTTGAGTTCCCGGTCATAGGTCTGGAGAACCTCGGTGTGCTGACGATTGACATCATTGACGTAGTTACGTTCTTCGTAGTAGTTAAAGCTATCTTCCCGTGTGGTGTAAGGAATAAGCACTTCCTTGACTTGGCTGGCGTAAGTTACTTCACCCTCACCCGGAAGCTCCCCGATACTTGGTGGGTTGACTACTAACCCCTCTTCATTGGCTCGATCCTTGGCTACCTTCTTGTGATAAGCGGTGGACACGTCGTCAAAGATCTCATGCCAGATGGTTCCCACTGTTTGCGGAAGACTGGAAAGAGCCTGTAAAACATTCTGACTAAAGCCATACCAGAAGAGGCTGTGTTCCTCCCCATTTGGGGCAGTGTAAGGAGACTTCTTCTCCTCGCGTTTGAAGAGTTTATAGGTGTACTTGCCCTCCTTACGGCTAGCGGTAAATACCCGATTGTCGTCCCCGTCATAGAGGGCTGCCATCAGAAGCCCGTCCTTGTCTTTCACAGCTAGGAGACGGTTCTCCGTATCGTAGATGTAGTCTAACTGCTCATCACTCTTCTTAGAAGAAATCCGGTTGCCGTTCTTGTTCTCCAACTGGAACAAGAGATTACCACTATAAATTAACTACTCTATTATACATTTTTTCATATAAAAATGTATTTATAGCTTATTTTTTAGATTTCTTTACGAATAAATAAGTAAGAGAACCTTATCCCCTCGGCATAATTAAGTATGACACACCAAATAGCTCTAGTGGTGATGTGACAAAACACCTATGGAGTATAGCCTCCATAGGTGGGCGGGGAGCTAGGAAAGAGAGGACGGAAAATGGTACATTTTCAAAGTCCTCGCTGACTAGCTCAATCGCTAACAGCGCCACGCAACATCACTTTGTATTCTAATTTTATTCCTAGGATTAAAGAATGTGAGAAGTAACTTTTCACAGTAATCAAAATATATCTGCTTATTTTTATTAGATATCTAAGTTGTTTATTCGTAAAATACTCAATTACCTACGATTCTTCATTCTCACTTTCTAATAGCTCCGTATCTTCAATGTTGTCTTTAACTATAGAACGAAATGTTTTACTAATTTTAGTATGAGCCTCTCTCAAGTCAATAAAATGGTTTTCTAGACGATTTAAAGACGTATATATAGCTACCATATTTTTTACATATTCCTCATTATTAGGACTATTTAAAGTGGATAGGTTTATTTTTTCCATACCACTAATCCCCTTGAGCAACACGTTATATTCCTTAGCAAATGAAGCATTTATATCATTTTCTATATCAATCAACTCACTATTATCTATCAAACACCCATTAAAAGTTTGATTCAAATTTATATAAACTTTGATAAGACTGAGTAAGTTTTTCTTAATCATTTAGGTAACCTTCTTCCTATTCCTCTATCTGTCTTAATATTATTCGTAGTTCCGTCCAAGTTTAACACCTGCTGGAATTTTCCACGTTTATCAAACACTTCCAAATGATCCTTATGTAAACCATCTAAATATAGCTGGTCTCCCTTTTTTAAATCACCTATGTCTTCTGTTACTTTATAAACTGTCTGACCATCATATCTCTTTTTAGTTTTTTGTAACTTATCGCCTATTTCCCTACCAAAATCCGAAGATAGGAACTCATTCATATTGCCAACTGATTTTGAAGTTCTACTACTGCCTTTCCCAGTTCCTTGCGCAACTTCATCCCCATTCTTCGCAAAGGCTTGAACAAAATTGTCAAAGCCTTTCTTGACATTCTGCCCAGCTTCTCGAAGAGTAGTCCCTCCCATATTCATGGCAGAACCACCTGCTGTTGCTAGTCGTGGAGAGAGGGAAAGAGGAGTGTCGAGTAGTTTATTAGCTCCGGATTTCAGATAGGCTTTACCAGAATCAATCACTTTATTCGCTTTAGATACTGCCTTAGAGCTCTTGACAACATCTACTGTTTTATTAACTCGTGATACAACCTTACTTCCTTTAACGACATCAACTAGCTTATTCGCCTTGGTCGCGACTTTGGCAACCTTACCTGCCTTGCTACCGCCTAAGGTTAGAACGTCTAATGTCAACCAAGCGGCTGCCTCTAAACGACTAGCCTTTTCACCCGTCAGAGGATCTTTACCAGTAACCAACCGATAAATATCATTGACAGATAAGAACTCTCCAGCAATGTATGCCGATACGCTTACAACCTTTTTCCAATCAATTGTCTTAGAGAAGTTCACTGTCTGCTTCCCAACACGCTTGGCTGTTTTACAAACATGCGTATAGGTCTCTTTGAGAGCCTTACCCCAATTTCTTAAAAGATTCTTCGCTTCACGTGTTCTAGGGGTGCCATCAGAAGACCTTGCTTGTCTTTCATAGCTAGGAGACGGTTTTCTTTATTGTAGATATAGGTAATCGTGCTATCTTTATTTTCCAACTGGAACAAGAGATTGCCACTATAAATTAACTACTCTATTATACATTTTTTAATATAAAAATTTATTTATGGCTTATTTTTTAGATTTCTTTACGAATAAATAAGTAAGAGAACTTTATCCCCTCTGCATAATTAAGTATGACACACCAAATAGCTCTGTGGTGATGTGACAAAACACCTATGGAGTATAACTCCATAGGTGGGCGGGGAGCTAGGCGAGAGAGGACGGAAAACAATATGTTTTCAAAAGTCCTCACTGACTAGCTCAAGCGCTGACAGCACCGCAGAACACTTTTTTATACAAGCCCCAACTGAGTAAAATTCATTGTTTGCCAATTATTGTCTTTAAAAATCTGCTTCACTTTTTCAGATACAAAAATTGACATAGAAGCCTTTATATCTATGAATATATCTACTCCATCAATAATATTAGAGTTAAAATAAATACAATTCCCCAAAAATGAATAACTATTGTACTTTGGATTATAATAAAATTGACTATTGTCTAAGTTCACAGCATCTAATTTAGTTAGAAAGTTAACAACGTAATAATCTGTATTCTGTTCACCTGTATCGATATCCTCAATAATTACAGGAATATATTGTACATTCGTGATTCCATTTTCTACCAGTGCTTCCTTGACATCTGTTCGGATTGTTAACAAGCTAAAAGCATTGATTACAGTTTCATAAAATTCCCACCCCTTAGCATAGCTATAATAAAATACCAATTGTGGAATTAAAGAAGTATCTATAGGTTTCCCTGCGTTAAAAGCCAGATTAAACCATCAATAAATTAAAGCCAGTGTATCAATAGCCAAAGCCCTTCAAGCTCTCCATTTTCATTCACACTTGCAATACAATTTGGACAAAACTCTATATATGTCACTCGTTTAGACAATGACTCTTTTCCAAAATATAAATAATCTGTTCTTTCCGAATAAAATGTAATCCATTCTTTAGAGCTTTTCAAACGAATACTCTCACCTGATGAAATTTCAAATTCTTTAATATCTAAAGTTAGAATACCTTTTTGAGATTGTGGAATAACAAAATCTTTTTTGTCGCAAAATAACAATTGAGGAAAATATCCAAATATTTGTGTAAAGTAACCCGTTGTCAAATCAAAACCAATTTGAAGGTCATCCACCAAAATATATATATCTGAATTAACTATTGGTACAGTATCAATACTATATTCAGATTTTTTATACACTATTTTTTTGTTATCTAACTGTTTTGTAATAATATAGCTAAACATCTTTAATCACCTCGTAAAATTGAAGTGAGTTACAATATTATTATCTAAGTCAATAACTAGTTCGAAATTCCCCTCACTTCTTCCATTAAATGAACCAGGTACATCCCAACGCCAACCATTTGGCAAATATTTATCTTTAACTGGTATACCACTATCAATAATCTCTTTTATTAATAATCCTGTACCAGTTGAATCGATATAAGGTCTATTTAGTTCCCCTTTATATTTACCTTTAGTAGCAATATCAGAAGCATGATTCTTAACTGTTTGTGTCATTTTAAGATTGAAAGGATCAATCTTACTCTTAATATCATTTAACTTGAAAGCAGTCACATCCTTACGAGCTTTCATAATTGGTACATCCCCAGCTTTCGGCTTGTTCTTGGCTACATCTGGCTTTGCCACACGGGCAGATACACCCTCTGTAACCGCATTAATGGCTAGATTGGTCGCAATACTTCCCGGTGTGACATCGCCACCTGTCGCAGAATCTACAAGCGTATCCACTACCGTTTCAGAAGCTGTATCTGCTCCATAGCGCAATAATGGATTGGAAAGTCCAGCAGTGCTACCTGTAAGAGTACTACCCAAACCACCAGTTAAGCCTCCTGAAACAAAACCATTCAGTCCGCCACTAAGAGTATTTTGAGTAATTGTTTTGCTACTTCGTCCAGATAGGTTCCCCTCTAACCAGCCATAGGTTGCACCTCCAGCAGCACCACTAACAGCTCCAGTAGCTACTCCTATCGCAACCGTTGTACCAAAACCAACAGTCCCCATGGCTAGCGCTGATGAAGTGACTCCCATCATTCCCGCAATAAGAGGGGCTGCAGCTCCTGCTGTTAGTGCCGTAACTGCTACTGCTGCTACGGTGGCAGTTGCCACAATCGCAACCTTTTTCCAATCAACTTTCTTCAAGAACTTCATTGTCTGCTTCCCTACACGCTCAGCTGTTGTACACACATGCTTCAAGGTATTGGCAAGGGCTGTACCCCAATTTCGGAGAAGGTTCTTTGCTTCACGGGTTCTAGGGGTGCCATAGTATCCTGTTGCTTGCGCATACTCACTGCGGATCTGTTGCTGACGATACCGGACCGCCTGTGCATGGGCTTGAGCTCTGACTTGTGATTCCTGTTGCTGAA
>NZ_MSJL01000089.1 GCF_001921825.1 Streptococcus acidominimus | reverse complement strand
ATCCAAACGTTCTAAGGGATTGCCTTTCTCTGATAGTTTTGACAAGATTTTTTCATCGTCTGTGAATAAATGCATGACAGATCTCCTCATTACTTTTTATTCTATTATCTCATTTTGGGGAAATTTAGGAAGTTTTTAGAGGTCCCCATCTATTATTTTGATAGTAGTCGCTGGACTACTCGCCATTTTCTTAGTCGGACGGCAGGTCATCAAACAAGAAAATCTGACTAAACCTACGGTAGATTTAACCGTCTATACGGTTTCTTCTAGTGATACCAAAAAATGGAAGGAAGTACGACAAGTAGAAACAGCAGATGCTATTTACCTAATAACGGTAAAAGAAGCCACATCTTCAGAAGAAGTCTTTTCCAAGGTCATTGAAGATGGAGCAGCTATGGGGTTCGGAGTTAGTGAAGAAGAAGTGAAACAATTTAACAATAGTTTAGGGGAGAAGATCATAGAAGATGCTAAGCATAATACATTAATTGGAATTGACTTCTTTACTTTTTCTACTGATGACGAGGGATTTGTGGTAGCAAATTTTGACTACGGAAAAGAAGAATTTAATTCTCAGAAAGAAGGAAGGAAAGAGCTTTATAAACACCTATATGAAGCGTTTAAAAAGTAAAAGCTTATAAAACGGGTGAAATTCTGGACAAACGTCCTCGTGTCTTGTGTAATTGGGTTCAGCCTAAAACCTCGGGAAAAAGATACACCTGTTTCAGCTTTAGCTGATTACAGGTGTGACCCCTTTAGTGATAGACTTTCTTGTGTCCCGAGACACGGCGTCAGTCTTCTGTTTTCATTCGTTTTTTTCTCGACTTCACATCTTAGTGAATTGAACTCGAGCTAGAGGGGCTGGCAAATCGCCAACCCTTTTTCCTATTATAGATGAACACCTTTTTCTACCAAGGCTTCTAGCTCTGTCAAACGGGCTTCAAAGACCTTGAAGGCATCATTTAAGTAGTCTTCCTTGGTCATATCGACACCAGCCTTTTTGATAACATTGAGTGGATAGTCCGAACTACCTGCTTTCAGGTAATCCAGATAATGTTCCTTATCTTCTGGGCTTCCATGCACAATCTTATGAGAGAGGGCAGATGCTGCCGCAAATCCTGTCGCATACTGATAGACATAGAAGTTGTAATAGAAGTGTGGGATCCGAGCCCATTCAAATTGAATGTCTGGATTTTCTTCGGCAGACAAGCCATAATATTTCTCATTGATAGTAGCATACAGATGATTCAAGAAATCTGCTGTCAGTACTTCCCCTTCTTGATCTGCCTTATAGATCGCCTGTTCAAATTCAGCGAACTGGGTCTGGCGGAATACTGTCCCTCTGAAACCATCCAAGTAGTGGTTCAAAATAGCAAAGCGCGCCTTATCATCTTCCACTTCCGATAATAATTTTTCTGTCAACAGATTTTCATTGGTCGTAGAAGCAATCTCTGCCAAGAAAATCGAATAATGACCATAGACATAAGGCTGGTTCTTACGAGTAAACATGGAATGAAGTGAGTGACCTGTTTCATGGATAAGAGTATAGAGATTATCCAAGGTATCCTGCCAGTTCAAGAGCATGAAAGCATTGGTATCATAAGCACCACCTGAATAAGCCCCAGAGCGTTTCCCTTCATTCTCATACACATCAATCCAGCGATTCTCAAATGCTTCTTTCACCTGTGCACTGTACGCATCACCAAAAATGGTCAAGGTATCTGCCGCCTTTTCCAAAGCATCTTCATAGGTGAATTTGTAATCTACATCAGAAAGTGGTGTGTACATGTCGTACATCTTCAAATCATCAATGCCGAGTAAGGTCTTACGCAAGTTGATATAGCGATGTAGGAGCGGTAAATGCTTATTAACAGCTGCTACCAATGTATCATAGACAGACTCTGGAATAAAGTTTTGAGCCAAGGCTGCCTGACGAGCGCTATCGTATTTCCGCAAGCGGGCTTTTAGGTTATTGACCTTGATATTTGATTGCAAAGTCTTAGCATAGGTATGTTGGAATTGTTCATAGGTGCCGTACAAGGCTTCATAGGCCTCCTGACGGACCTTACGATTGCTTGATTCCATAAAGGAAATGTAGCTACCGTGTGAGAGCGGCACAAGGTTTCCCTCTTCGTTGATAATCTCTGGGAAAGAAATACTTGCATTATCAAGGACAGAAAAGGTCTCTGATGGTGCATTAAAGATTTCACTGGTTGCTGCCAGCACCTCTTCTACTTCCTGCGATAAGACATGCGCCTTTCCTGCCAATAATTTCTCAAATTGGTGGCTGTATTGCTTCAGAGCAGGTTCTTCTTCCATAAAAGCTGCTAGCTGCTCTTCTGTCACTGCTAAAAATTCTGGCTCATAGAAAGCAAAGGCTTGTGAAAGCGCTGAATACAGTCCCAAGGCCTTGGCTTGAAATTCCTGGTATTTTCCTTCCCGAGTGTCTTGGTCATTTTTCATAGACGCATAGACATACAGGGTCTCCATGCGACGCATAAGCTCCAGCTGGCTCTCACTGATTTCGAGCAGGCTCTTAGCCGAATCGAGTAGGTGACCCGCAAAACCAGCAGTCGCTTCTACATCTGCTTGAAGGGCTACGAGTTCCGCTTCCCATGCTTCATCTGTCGGAAAAATCGTAGTCAAATCCCATTGATATCTTTCATCAATTTCCTTACGTTGTTTTGTCATCTTGTTTTACCTCCGTCCCCCTATTATATCATAAAACAAGATACGAGAGCGTGAAAAGCACACAGTGAAAACATACTAAGCTTAGTAGAGAAGAATTCTCCGACGGGAGATAGCTTCTCTACTTTTTCTTTATGATAAAGTAGAAGTGTCTTGTTATGTCGTATTTCCTTTTGACGCTTGACGTCGTAGTGAAAACAGGCAAGACACTTGTTTTAGGCAGAATTTTATCAAAGTATGTGGGACGCCCGACGTCGTGTATTGAAAATGAAATCACTAAAACAAATCATCATTCAAGACAAAGAGGTAATCATCATGCGAGTAGTATT
>NZ_MSJL01000088.1 GCF_001921825.1 Streptococcus acidominimus | reverse complement strand
CAAACGACTGGGATTGCCATCATGGGCTTAGTGCGCCCAAAAATAGGAAAATAAGCAAAAAGTAAGCTTCGAAAGCGAAGCTTACTGGAATTAATGCTTACAAATAGGGCTTACTTAACAACTACTTGAAGTTTTTAGAGGTGCCCATATAGAATGGGACACAGTCTATACTTAGATAGAAACCAATCAGCAGTTGTGAACATGGCAGAATCAGAAATACTGTCTTCACACTACGGAAGTACAGAGAGTAATGTAAAGGTCATTTTTTCGGACGGTAAAGAGAGTGTAGAATAACATTCTTTTAGTAGGTGGCTGAACAATTGAATATTTTTTTACCTATCAATACAAATTTTATCAAAATCTTATAGTAATTCCACAGAAAATGGTGTATAATAATATAAAAGCAGTTCAACGATAGGTAGATAAACCGTGGAGGACAGAGCATGAGAAAGAAATTATTCATTTTACTTATTATCTTAGGAGGTTTAGTCATGGCATTTAGTCTAAATGGTAACATACAAAAAAACAAGGAAGCAGAACGGAACCGACAATATGAAGTTAGTCTGGTTAAGGCTTTAAAAAATAGCTATCGGGATCTCGAAAAGATCGAGATTAGTAGTCCGGATTATTCTGTTCCACCAGGGAATTGGAGTTGTGTTGTCAAATTAACATTTTCTGATGAAGAGGTTGTGGAGTATCGAATGGGGCACAGACTATCTGATACAATAAATCGTTCAGGAGTTGTGACTACCGCAGAATCAGAAATACTGACTTCACATGAAGGAAGTACAGAGAGTAATGTAAAGATCATTTTTTCTGATGGTAAGGAGAGTATTGAGTAATGACATTTAACTATACCGATGAACAGTTAAACTTTTTAAATCAGGGACAAAATGTTTACAGTGTCAATGCTGCTTTTGTTGATAAAAAAATTCAAAAAAATGGAAAATATCAACATATCGTAGCTAAACCAGATGATACATTATTACCTAATGAAAGAAATAAAATTCGGATGTCAGGTGGTCAACAATTCAAAGTCATCAAAACCTCTTCCGATCCCGAGACGGGCTTTGATGGGATGGCGGTAGCACCCATTGTGAATGGAGAGCCTGATTTTAGTAGTGTAGCGGTGATTGCTGCCGCAACAGATATTCAATCCGTTGATACAATGACGGCTGTTTTTGGAGATACAGATGGCAAAAAAAGTCAGGGCTACTATTTATCTAGGCAATATACTCCCGCTGAAGAATTTGTCCAAAGTGTCCTAGATGATCCCAGAGTTCATGCGATCACACAATTGTCCGGCTACTCCCAATCCTCCTATATGATTAAGGTTGGAGCTAAGTTTGGGATTCCAACCACTACTTTTAATGCATGGTTTCACTACGGTTCATTAAGCGAGGAAGAAAAAGAGTTTATCAAAGAGCATCCCGGTCTCTTTATCGATTATCGCAAAAACAAGGATACCGTTGTCTTTCTAAATGATATTAACCATCCCAAAAACGCTGGCTATGATGAAAGTCTCGGTACGATATACTGGACAGACGGTACCAGTCACGATATAGGAGATTGGACGTTTGACCCAGAGACGGGACGGGTATTGGATACCAAAACAGGTAAGCCCATCATTGGTGGTCCGACAGAAGCCTTTGCCCGGAGTGCCCGCCAGATGTTGCAGCTCAAAGCCTTGAAAGCCAAATGGGAAAAATTAGGTGGAGGCTTGAGCAGCAATGAGACCCTCTTCCTTGACGCGGGGCAAAGTGCCCTCTTAGGGGCTTCTATGGCAGAAGCAGCAAAGACAGGTCTAGATGAATTGAAAGACTTGAAGCAACAGGCAGATGAAGCGGCAGAAAGGCTGTGGTCAGGGATTGACTTTTCCAGCTATACCCACCTCGCTCGCTGGGAGGTAGAGGAGATCTTTGCCTCAAACGGTGTCACTTATGAGAAGATTGTCAGCGACTTTCAGTCTTATACGCAGGAAAAAGTCAAGCAGATGGAGGAGCTGTCAGGTACCTTTGACACCTTGAAGACCACACTTGATAGCGCAGTGGAGGAAAAGCTGGCTTTAGACCATCAATTGGCAGGAGAATTTAGGGCATGGAAAGAGGATCTTTAGAAGAATTGAGGGGCTCTATTCGACAGAAAGAGCGTGTTGAATGCCCTCCTATTCCAATATATGGTTGAACAACTGAATATTTTTAGTATATCAATACAAATTTTATCAAAATCTTATAGTAATTCCACAGAAAATGGTGTATAATAATATCAAAGTAGTTCAACGATAGGTAGATAAACCGTGGAGGACAGGGCATGAGAAAAAAATTATTCATTTTATTTATTATCTTAGGAGGTTTAGTCATGGCATTTAGTCTAAATGGTAACATACAAAAAAACAAGGAAGCAGAACGGAATCGACAATATGAAGTCAGTCTGGTCAAGAAATTAAAAGATAGTTACAGCGAAATAAATAAGATAGTGATTAGTGATGTGGAATTTGAAAACAAGCCTACTAATTGGCATTGTCAATTACTCATTTTATTTTCTGATGGAAAGCATATACAATTTGGAACAAGCTACAGTCTAACTACGAATAATTTTTCGACAGGAGGAATTAAACGAAAGCAAAATGGTGAGTGGGAAGATTTACAATCTCGCAAAGGGAAGACAGTATCAACAATAAAAGTTATTTATTCAAATGGTGAGGAAGATTTACAATGAGTTTTCAATATACAGATAAACAATTAAATATACTAAACCAAGGTGAAAATGTCTATAGCGTTAATGAAAATTATGCAAAAAGAAAAGATTTTGATATTCTTACAAATTCAGAGTCACCTCATGTCGGAGAGTCTAATACAATAGAAATTGATAAACAAGAATTTCGTGTTATAAAAGTTTACTCCGATCCCGAGACGGGCTTTGATGGGATGGCGGTAGCACCCATTGTGAATGGGGAGCCTGATTTTAGCAGTGTAGCGGTGATTGCTGCTGCAACAGATATTCAATCCGTTGATACAATGACGGCGGTTTTTGGAGACTCAGATGGTAAAAAAAGTCAGGGCTACTATTTATCTAGGCAAT
>NZ_MSJL01000087.1 GCF_001921825.1 Streptococcus acidominimus | reverse complement strand
ATGAAAATAGCTTTATTCCAGCTAAGAACTCAAAACATCACAGATTGACGGAAGAGGAAAAGCAACTAAATCGTGAGATGGCAGCGATTCGTATCCAAATTGAGCATTTCAATGCGAAGTTTAAGACGTTTCAAATCATGAAACAAGACTATCGTGGTCGGAGAAAACGTTTTGAAATACGTGCTGAGTTAATTTGTAGGATTATTAATTTTGAAACCAAGTAGTTACCGAACAAGTCTATTATACCTCTTATTCTCATGACATTTTTAACTCACTTTCTCCAAGCCTCCGTCTTGTCCGTCCTTGGTCAAGCCTGTCACAGAGCCAGACTGGTTGGTCAGATAGTTGTAATGGTCGCCTGTTTCATGGTTGCGATAAGATGTTCTACCCTGACCATAGGTGTAGTTTAGCTCACGGTCATAGGTCTGGAGAACCTCGGTATGCTGACGATTGATGTCGTTAACGTAGTTACGTTCTTCGTAGTAATTGAAGCTATCTTCTCTTGTGGTATAAGGAATCAGAACATCCTTGACTTGGCTGGCGTAAGTTACTTCACCCTCAT
Organism: Streptococcus acidominimus; assembly: GCF_001921825.1. GTDB lineage: Bacteria > Bacillota > Bacilli > Lactobacillales > Streptococcaceae > Streptococcus > Streptococcus acidominimus. Next base: position 2,700 of record NZ_MSJL01000087.1, on the reverse strand, counting down.
CCGGAAGATCCCCGATACTTGGTGGGTTGACCACCAATCCCTCTTCATTGGCTCGATCTTTCTCCACTTTCTTATGGTAAGCAATAGACACGTCGTCAAAGATCTCGTGCCAAATAGTACCTACTGTTTGTGGGAGGCTGGAAAGGGCTTGTAACACATTCTGACTAAAGCCATACCAGAAGAGACTGTGTTCTTCACCAGCTGGTGCGGTATAAGGAGACTTCTTCTTCTCCTCGCGCTTAAAGAGTTGATAGGTATGCTTGCCCTCCTTACGGCTGGCGGTAAATACTCGGTTATCATCCCTGGCATAGAGGGCAGCCATGAGAAGACCTTATTTTCTAGCTAGGTCGGGAGATTACTACTATAAACCACCTGCTCTATGATACATTTTTTTATAAAAATTTATTTACAGCGTATTTTTTAGATTTCTTTACGAATAAATAAGTAAGAGAACCTTATCCCCTCAGCATAATTAACTATGACACACCAAATAGCTCTAGTGGTGATGTGACAAAACACCTATGGAGTATAACCTCCATAGGTGGGCGGGGAGCTAGGCGAGAGAGGACGGAAAACGGTACGTTTTCAAAGTCCTCACTAACTAGCTCAAACGCCAACAGCACCACTAAACATCTGTTTCTATTCTAATAATAATATTAAGCGGTTTTGTAATTTCTACAACTTGTTTCAGAAATTTCCTACAATTTTCTGACCACCCAAATTGAAAATGAATATCAATTATAAATTGTGAAAACTCACCCTCAAAGTACTCTTTATACTCTTCATCTTGAATAAAATCCAAATACCTGTTAATCTTCGTTTGTAGTATTAATAAGTGCTTTTTTTCATCACGCCAATCCAAATGATCAGCAATTAATAAAGTCAAATCTCCTTCTTGATTTGTACCAATTGCATCAATAGTATTAAAATCGTTAACTGCCATATATTTTCTCCTAATCTGGTCTAATAATTTCTACTCTTGTCCCAGGTTCAATTACTGTCCCACCAACAAATGGTTCTTTCCCGCTTCCTACTACAGTGCCACCATAGTCTTGTAGCTCAGGAAATCCTTTTTTCTGGTTTTTCGTTAAGGGGGCGGTAGGAGAAGATTTATAGTCAACAATTTTGATACTATCATCAGTATGCCCGTCCATTGTTCTCCTGTCTCAGAAATCAATTGTTTTTTTATTGGGCTTTTTAAACCCTTCTATGGACTGTAAGTAGACACTATCAGCTATTATAGAAATATTGGTACTAAAGTTACTCCCATTAAAATAGATATACTTATCTTCTTTTATATCTGCGTCTACTTTTAGATTATCACCAGTTATTACAATATTTGACTCCCGGACATTGAAAAAGGTCATACGTAAACGTGCATGAGTATATCCCTGTAATTTCCACTTAGGTGGAACAATGTCCACAGCACTTGCTATATCAAAAATTAAGTCTATTCTTTGACCACGACTCCAAGTTTTAATCTCAATTATTTCTATATTTTCAAGCTTAGGAATATCATTATAAAGTGTCAATAAAAATTGAGTATTTTCTATATTATCATACCACATCTTAATTAGTCCTTCTTTTTTTATGGCTGAAATGGATAATGTGACCTTGTACCATCGATTTTCCCATTTCTTAAATCATCAATAGGTCTGATATTGAAATGCGCTCCTTGATTACCTACGGTTCCCTCTGGACCGTAAGTATGTCCTGCACTATGTTCCTGAATAACAATTATCTTCCCATCTTTATTTTCATAATGATATTCTCGCGTATTTATAGGTCTAAATTCTGAATCTAACTGCTGTTTTCCATTCATATCTGTCATAGGTGCTCTATCAACTTTTTTAGGGTGTTGACTATTTGGAATTCCTGCATCTCTTTTTGCACTCCGGAATGCTTCTGATCTACTTGGTTTATTCGCTTTTCTACTGCCTTTCCCAGTCCCTTGTGCAACCTCATCTCCATTCTTCGCAAAAGCTTGAACGAAGTTGTCAAAGCCTTTCTTGACATTCTGTCCAGCTTCTCGAAGAGTAGTCCCTCCCATATTCATGGCAGAACCACCTGCTGTTGCCAGTCGTGGAGAAAGGGAAAGAGGAGTGTCAAGTAGTTTATTAGCTCCAGATTTCAGATAGGCTTTACCAGAATCAATCACTTTATTCGCTTTAGATACTGCTTTAGAGCTCTTGACAACATCTACTGTTTTATTAACTCGTGATACAACCTTACTTCCTTTAACGACATCAACTAGCTTATTCGCCTTGGTTGCGATTTTGGCAACCTTACCTGCCTTGCTACCACCTAGGGTTAGAACGTCTAATGTCAACCAAGCGGCAGCCTCTAAACGACTAGCCTTTTCACCCGTCAGAGGATCTTTACCAGTAACCAACCGATAAACATCATTAACAGATAAGAACTCTCCAGCAATGTATGCCGATACGCTTACAACCTTTTTCCAATCAATTGTCTTGGAGAAGTTCACTGCCTGCTTCCCAACACGCTGGGCTGTTTTACAAACATGCGTATAGGTCTCTTTTAGAGCCTTACCCCAATTTCGTAAAAGGTTCTTCGCTTCACGGGTTCTAGGGGTGCCATAGTATCCTGTTGCTTGCGCATACTCACTGCGGATCTGTTGCTGACGATACCGGACCGCCTGTGCATGGGCTTGAGCTCTGACTTGTGATTCCTGTTGCTGAA
>NZ_MSJL01000086.1 GCF_001921825.1 Streptococcus acidominimus | reverse complement strand
AATACTACTCGCATGATGATTACCTCTTTGTCTTGAATGATGATTTGTTTTAGTGATTTCATTTTCAATACACGACGTCGGGCGTCCCACATACTTTGATAAAATTCTGCCTAAAACAAGTGTCTTGTCTGTTTTCACTACGACGTCAAGCGTCAAAAGGAAATACGACATAACAAGACACTTCTACTTTATCATAAAGAAAAAGTAGAGAAGTTATCTCCCGTCGGAGAATTCTTCTCTACTAAGCTTAGTATGTTTTCACTGTGTGCTTTTAACGCTCTCGTATCTTAGTTAACTGAACTCGGGCTACAACTCAGTGACAAAGCGTAATCAAAAAGTTGAGCCATCAGAGAACATCACAGTAGGCATCTGATTGCCGCTAACACGCCAATCTAGTTGCCTTTGTGGGGGTCTCACAACGAAGCTAAAGCTTCTGTTCGGCCGCCTATTTTGTCTAGGAGTTGTTTAACGCCCTTGTATCTTGTTTAACATCTCATCCAAGTGTTGGATGGATTTTTCACGTCCGAGTAGGTAGATGGTATCTGGTAATTCTGGTCCGTGCATTTCACCTGAAACGGCGATACGGATTGGCATGAAGAGATTTTTCCCCTTGATCCCCGTTTCTTTCTGAACCGCCTTGATTTGCGGAAAGATATTTTCAGATTTGAAATCTTCATCAGACATGGCTTCTAATTTTTCCTTGAAAGCCGCCAAAACAGTTGCTACCGTTTCTCCTGCCATCACTTCTTTTTCAGCTTCGGTCAATACTGGAAAATCATCAAAGAACAAATCTGTCAGCGGTACGATTTCATCAACTGATTTCATTTGTGGTTTGTAAAGTTCCACCAATTTTTCAGCCTTATCTGTCAAACGCCCTGCCTCTTCTAGGAAAGGTTTTGCCATTTCAAAAATTGTGGCAAAGTCCGCATTCTTGATGTACTCATTGCTCATCCAATCTAACTTCTTAGAATCAAAAGAAGCTGGGGATTTACTCAAACGGCTTTCATCAAATAAGCGAATAATTTCTTCCTTAGAGAAAATTTCCTCCTCACCCCCAGGTGTCCAACCAAGAAGGGTAACAAAATTAAAAATAGCCTCTGGCAAATACCCTTTTTTCCGATAAGCCTCAATTGACATCGTATTGGGATCACGTTTGGACAGCTTCTTACCCGTCCCAGCATTGATAATCAAGGTCATGTGTCCAAACTCGGGTGCTTCCCAACCGAGTGCTTCGTAGACCATAAGCTGTTTCGGAGTATTCGCAATGTGGTCATCCCCACGGATAACATGGGAGATCTCCATCAAATGGTCATCGATAACCACAGCAAAATTGTAGGTCGGATAGCCATCTTTTTTCTGGATAACCCAGTCGCCACCGATATTACCACCTTCAAACTCAATCTCGCCCTTCACCATGTCTGTCCACTTGTAGATACCAGCTTCATTAACTGCCAGACGAACAGTCGGTACAATACCTGCTGCCTCACGCTCTGCGACATAGGTTGCCTTTTCTTCATCTGACATGCCAAGGTACTCATTGATATAGCGCGGTGTCTCACCCGCAGCCTCTTGGCGCTCACGCTCTGCTGCCAATTCTTCCTCAGTCACGTATGACTTATAGGCCAACCCTTTTTCTAACAATTCGTCGACATATTTTTGATATATTTCAAGTCGTTCCGACTGACGGTATTGCGCATGTGTCTCTGGACTTTCATCCCAATCAATTCCTAACCAGCGCAGGTTCTCAAGTTGCGAACGCTCCCCGTCTTCAATATGTCGTTTACGGTCGGTATCTTCAATCCGAATGATAAAAGCTCCGCCATGATGACGGGCAAAAAGATAGTTAAATAAGGCCGTACGAGTATTTCCAATATGGAGAAATCCCGTTGGACTTGGTGCATAACGCACGCGAATGGTTTTTGTCATTTCCAATGCTCTCCTTGTCAACATTCAATATTCCTATTATAGCACACATCCCCTGCTTTGAGCTAAAAAATCAGCCGCAAGGGCTGATTTTTAAGAGCTGACAATAACAAGGGTGGAAAAGGCTAAATCGGCATGTACCAAGAGCCGTTTTTCAAACACTGTGGGCTGGGCTTCTTGCTGAATGGTACTAAAGGCTTTATCCCCCTTGATTTCCACCAACCAAGTAGATGGTACATAGAGCCGCACCGTTGAGAAGGCTGCTGATACTTCAAAGGTCGCTTCTTCACCAGCCATGACTGCATGATCAAAATAAATCGTTGCGCTCCCAAATGCCACATCAACATTGCTATGCACAAAATTTGTATCGTGAATATAGCGGGTCGAACTACCAAAAACGATATCATTCTCATCTTCTAGCACCCTACTTTTTCCAATTGATTTGGAGTCCAAATGAGTAAAAAAGTGAAACTCCCCCTGCTTGGACTTGAAAAGAATGCTGCAACCAAGACATGCCAAAACAGCACCGATAATCATCATTTTCGTATCCACTGCTAAAAAATGGTACTGCTGGTTCAGCAAAATGAAGATCCAGGTTCCACAAAAGAAGCTACTATACAATCTTTTCTTGCGCAGGGCACTCACCAAACCCACTGTCAATACAAGAATAAGCATCATTTTCCATATAGACAGTCCAATCTGTGGCAAATAATTTTGAAACAAGACTAAGCCCGATAAGACCAACAATCCGATTCCTAATACATACTTTTTCATAGGATCACCTCAACTCCTGTAATCTTTCTTTTAATAACTGATAATAGTGACGCGAAACATGAGCCTCCTTATGTGTGTCCGCAAAGCGAATCCGACTGGTTCCTGAAAAAGACCTATCTAGCGAATACACCGAGCGAACGTTGGCGATACTGGACTTGGAAATTCTACAAAAACTAATCGGCAGAACCTCTTCCAATTCATACAACTTTAATTTGACTTCGTAAGCATCCGTCTTTGAATGAGCAAAAATTTTTGCACCATCTGTCTCAAAGAATAAAATCTCCTCTAACTTGACGAAATACTCACTTGCATCCTTGTAAAAAACCAAGGAGGGCTGGTTTAGTTGGGTCAACAACCGTTGCAACTGACCAACCTGATCTGTCAAACTGGCTGTCTTGATGACAACTTCCACATCATCCAAGCCGTCATCTAGCTCAATCCGTATTTTCATAACTCCCTCCTTGTTTTTATATATAGTAGGGCACCTCTAAAAACTTCAAGTAGTTGTTAAGTAAGCCCTATTTGTAAGCATTAATTCCAGTAAGCTTCGCTTTCGAAGCTTACTTTTTGCTTATTTTCCTATTTTTGGGCGCACTAAGCCCATGA
>NZ_MSJL01000085.1 GCF_001921825.1 Streptococcus acidominimus | reverse complement strand
AAAGACTTTGCAGGTTTCTTGCTTTGAATGCCCTGAATTTTTATAGGCAATCACACGTTTTCTAAAATCAATTCCATATGCCATAGATTTATTATAACATGTATTATATAAAAAGTGAAAGACTATAATAGGTCACAAAAATATTTTTAGTAAAATTTACTAAAAATATTGACAAAACCATCAAATCAGTTTATAATAAAATAAAAACGGTTACAGTAGGAGGATTGTAGATGAACACAGTAGACCTTCAACAGGCTTTTGCAGAGGTTTTTGGAAAGGAAGCAGATGCGACTTTCTTCTCTCCGGGACGGATCAACTTGATCGGAGAGCACACAGATTACAATGGCGGACATGTCTTTCCTGCTGCGATTACCTTAGGGACTTATGGTGCAGCTCGCAAGCGTGAAGATCAGACCTTGCATTTCTATTCTGCAAACTTCAAGGAACTCGGAATCATTGAAGTGGATTTGCAGAACCTAGTCTACGATAAGGCAGATAATTGGACCAATTATGCCAAGGGTGTCTTAAAATATTTACAGGAAGCAGGACATAGGATTGATGCAGGTCTGGATGTCTTTGTCTATGGGAATATTCCAAATGGTTCAGGCTTGTCATCCTCTGCTTCCTTGGAATTGTTGATTGGGATTATCGCTGAGGAATTGTTTGAGCTGGACGTAACTCGCCTTGATTTGGTGAAGATCGGTAAACAGACAGAGAACGAATTTATCGGGGTTAATTCAGGTATCATGGATCAATTTGCGATTGGAATGGGAGCAGATCAGCGGGCTATTTATCTGGATACCAATACTCTGGAATATGAATTGGTACCACTCGACTTGGGTGAGTATGTCATTGTCATTATGAACACTAACAAACGCCGTGAATTAGCAGATTCGAAGTACAATGAACGCCGGGCAGAATGTGAAAAAGCGCTTGAAGAGTTAAACGCTGTTTTAGACATTGAAACCTTGGGTGAGCTAGATGCGCAGACATTCGATGAGTACAGCTATTTGATTCAGGATGAAAATCGGATCAAGCGTGCTCGTCATGCTGTTTGGGAAAACCAGCGGACCTTGCAGGCAAGACAGGCTTTAGAAGCAGGAGATTTGCAGCAATTTGGTCGCTTGGTTAATGCTTCTCATGTATCTTTAGAGCATGATTACGAAGTAACAGGGCTAGAATTAGATACCTTGGCGCATACTGCTTGGCAACAAGATGGTGTACTTGGTGCACGTATGACGGGTGCTGGTTTTGGCGGTTGTGGTATTGCTATTGTTGAAAAGGATAAGGTCGATACCTTCATCGAAAATGTTGGCAAAACCTATACAGATATTGTAGGCTATCCACCAAGTTTTTATATTGCTGAAATTGCAGCAGGTTCTCGCGTTTTATCTCGAAAATAAGTAGGTAGAGTAAATGATAAGAAGTGTACTAGACAGGTTTGTGGACGGGGTCATCTCTGAAAGTAGTTATGAGGAATTAGACCGTACCTATCTCTGTAATCGGATCATGGCACTCGTCGGTGAAGCAGGAGTGGAGAGAGAAAGCCGTGCCGAGACAATCGTGGAGGCAAAAGATGAGTTAGTAGCGATCGCTGTTGAAAATGGCCTTGTCGGTGGCTTACTTGAAGAGCAAGAGGTGCTCGGTGCAGTGCTGATGGACTTTATCACACCGAGTCCAAGTCAGGTCAATCAGCAGTTTTGGTCACAGTATGAGACCGCTCCTGACCAAGCTATCGCAGACTTTTATGACCTAAGCAAGCGTAATGATTATATTAAGGTCAAGGCGATTGCTAAGAACATCTATTATCAGGTGCCGACAGAATATGGGGAGTTGGAAATAACCATCAATCTGTCCAAGCCGGAGAAAGATCCCAAAGCCATTGCTGCTGCGAAATTAGCAGAGGTTTCTCATTACCCCACATGCCTTCTCTGCATGGAAAACGAGGGCTATCAAGGACGGATCAACCATCCTGCTCGTGCCAATCATCGGATTATCCGTTTAGAGTTGGGAGAGGAAAAATGGGGCTTCCAATATTCGCCCTATGCCTACTTTAATGAACATGCAATTTTCTTACATACCAAGCATGTGCCAATGGCTATTACTCCCAAAACCTTTGAACAATTGCTCGATTTGGTCGATCTGTTGCCGGGATATTTTGTGGGTTCTAACTCCGATTTACCAATATCGGGTGGCTCTATTCTGACCCATAATCATTATCAGGGTGGACGGCATCGTTTTGCTATGGAAAAGGCAGAGATTGAGCATTCGCTAACCTTTGCAGGTTTTGAGGAGGTGAGGGCCGGTCTTGTCAAATGGCCGATGTCGGTCATTCGCCTCTCTTGTGAGGATAAGGGACGTTTGGTGGAGTTGGCGACCAAGATTTTAGAAAAATGGCGGAGCTACTCTGATGAAGCGGTGCAGATTCTCGCGTCTTCAAACGGTGAACCCCATCATACGATTACTCCGATTGCTCGGAGAAATGGGCAGCAATTTGAGTTGGACTTGGTCTTGCGGGATAATCAAACCTCTGAAGAATTTCCAGACGGGATCTATCATCCCCACCCAGATGTACAGCATATCAAAAAAGAAAATATTGGTTTGATCGAGGTCATGGGACTTGCCATTTTACCTCCTCGTCTCAAGCATGAATTACAAGAGGTGGAGGCTTATCTGCTCGGAGAAGTGGAGCAGGTTGCTTCTTACCACCAAGACTGGGCGGATGGCTTGAAAGCACAGCACTCTGATATTTCTCGGGAAAATGTGACCCAGCTTGTACGCGATGCAGTCGGACAAGTCTTTGGTCGAGTTTTAGAGGATGCGGGTGTTTACAAACGAACACCAGAAGGTCAAGCGGCTTTCTTACGCTTTGTGGAATTTGTTGGTTTGACAGCCAAAGACCAGTAAGACTTGTATTTTTATAGTTTACCGTAGCCGTTTCAGACTATGGTCGCTTGCAGATATGCTACTAGCAGTCAGGGAAGTGACTGTTGAAGGTAGGAAATAGAACGAGTGCTACTCGTGGTCAGGTTGAAGAAAAAGTCCATTTTAGACAATTTTCTTCAACCTTTTTTATTTTAAATCAAACGAAAAAACTCTTAGAAACTTGAACTGCTACCTGTCAAGTAGACAGTCAAATAATAAAAGATATTAAGCAACCTGATTCCTGAATTCCCAAGGGGTTTTGATAACGTTGTGTATTGTAAAACTGGATATAGCTTTCCACATCTGCGACTAGCTCCTCATAGGTCTTGTATTTCTTGAGATGATAAGACTCTGTCTTGAAATGCCCAAAGAAACTTTCAATTGGTGCATTGTCGATACATTTCCCAACTCGTGACATGGATAGAGTGATGCCAGCCTGTGTTGTAAAAT
>NZ_MSJL01000084.1 GCF_001921825.1 Streptococcus acidominimus | reverse complement strand
CCTCTTCCACCTTATTCACCAGAATTAAATCCCATTGAGAAAGCTTGGGCAAATCTGAAGAGAGCAATCACAGAACTTTTAAAAACATGCAAAACAGTAAATGAATCTCTTTTGTACTATTTTAAAACTCAATAACTATATGATTGACTTTGCTTCGATTTTAGCGACCGCTGGCGTGAGCTCTACTTCCAAGCCGACCCTCATTCCTATTCTCGTCTGGCTCTTTGTGATGCTGGTTGGGTTCATTCTTATCCGACCAAAACAGATTCAACGGATGATGGAAGAATCTATCTGGTCCTAATGTAAAAATAGGAGGTTTCATGTATGAAATGCGTAAGAAGGCATCTAGCCTAGACGCTTTTTAGTTCATCAGACAATGGGACTGATGGACAAGTGTTACAGAAACTGAAAAACTCCCGTGTAAGCTAGTCACCACCTAGCTTACTATTTTATTTCTAGCAGTAGGTCATGCAAGGAATGCCTTTTTTCACTCTTTTAAGGAATTGTCGGAGAGAAGATTTGAAGCATAGGAGCGAGCGAGAATTATTTTTCTCTATTTCGTATAGATTTTTCTCATTTTTTCTTGCAATCTTTATCTGTCTACGATACAATAAAAGAGCCTTCCCTTAGTTAAATGGATATAACAAATTCCTCCTAAGAATTAGTTGCAGGTTCGATTCCTGCAGGGGAGATATAGGGATCATAAAAAACTTGAAGTAGGATATTTCAAGTTTTTTATTGTACTTGTTTAGGAAAAGATAGACAGACTATATATAGGTAAGATTCTAAGTTAAGAAGATACAGCAAGCAACAGGAAAGGCAGGGAGTAGATGTGGGGAGTATTTTCTGCTTAGTCTAGTAAGGGGCTGTATCATAAAACAGGCAAGTCTACTGAAAATTTAGAACAGTTCTTGCTTTTGGGAAATAGGATGAAGAAGTTGATGAATAGCCTGCAAGTAGCCAGATTTTTTGTTAAAATAAGTAGCTTTCCCTCGAAAAATTGGTTTATATCTGGTAAAATAAAGTAAGAATTTAGTGGGGATCGGGTAATCGTCCAAGAGACCAGCAATTTGTCGGTGGAAGATTATCCGAATGTAAGGAGAGGAGAGATTATGGAAAATCATCATAGGGAATTTCGTTTTTCAGCAAGTTCCATTATGAGCTTTGTCTGGCGTGGTATTGTCGTGGGGATTGTGTCGGGTGTGGTGGTCAGCTTATTTCGTCTAGCCATTGAAACCCTTTTTGAAGAGGTTGTTGCGCTCTATCATCAAGCGCAGACAAATCCCTTGCTATTAGTGCCGATTAGTCTGGTTAGCCTCTTTGTGGTTTGGCTAATTAGTCTCTTAGTCAAGTCTGATCCAGACATCAAGGGCTCTGGGATTCCGCATATCGAGGGAGAATTAAAGGGCTTGCTTCAGACGGATTGGTGGAGTGTTCTCTGGAAGAAATTTATTGCAGGGAGCTTCGCCATTTCTATGGGCTTCATGTTAGGTCGTGAGGGACCAAGTATTCAGCTAGGTGCTATGTCTGCCAAAGGAGTAGCTAAGTTTTTAAAGGCTAGCCGTATGGAAACGAGAGCTTTTATTGCAAGTGGAGCAGCAGCAGGGCTTTCAGCAGCCTTTAATGCTCCGATTGCGGGTCTACTCTTTGTTGTCGAAGAAATCTATCACCATTTTTCTCGCATGGTCTGGGTGACAGCCTTGGTCGCAAGTTTGGTTGCTAATTTTATATCTCTGAATATTTTTGGCTTGACACCCGTTCTATCCATGAATCAAGAACTTCCCTTTCTCTCCCTGGGTCAGTATTGGATTTTTATTCTACTAGGCATGTTTTTGGGGGTCATGGGCTTTGGCTATGAAAAGGTGATTTTAAACTTTCACCGTTTCTATGATTTTTTCGGGAAGAAATATGGTGTTCCATCCTACGCTTATGGCATGATTGGGATTTTCTTTGTGATTCCAATTGGCTATTTTTATCCGCAGCTAGTAGGTGGTGGGCATCGTCTGATTATTTCTCTCGCTCAGGAGAACCTACTTTTGACAACCGTTTGTTTCTATTTTATCATTCGTTTCATTTGGAGCATGATTTCTTATAGTAGCGGTTTACCGGGCGGTATTTTCTTGCCTATGCTAACGCTGGGCTCTCTTTTAGGAATGGCATTTGGCTTGATTCTGGTAGAGTTTCAGCTGATTTCCCTAGATGTCTTGCCCCTGTTTATCGTCTTGGGAATGGCGGGTTATTTCGGGGCGATTTCAAAAGCACCCCTGACGGCTATGATTTTAGTGACAGAAATGGTAGGAGACCTAAAGCAACTGATGGCTATCGGGGTCGTCACCTTGGTCGCCTATATCGTCATGGATTTGTTAAAAGGAGAGCCGATTTATGAGGCAATGCTTGCGAAGATGACGATTGCGCATACCACAGACATCGTTGAACCAACGCTGATTGAGTTAGTTGTTTCGGACAAGATTGCCCGTAAAAAGGTAAGGGAATTAACCTTATCCAAAAATATCCTGATTACGACCCAAATTCATCACCAAAAGTCCGAATTAGTGGATGGAGATACAGTCTTGCATGCAGGAGCTACCATTTTTGTGGTGGTCAATGAGAAGGAAATGAGTCGGGTCAAAGAGTTATTGATGTAGATAGAATGGAAAGGAGGAGAGATGGATAAGATAAGAGATAGCTATCAGCATTCTTACGCCCTATGCTTGCGATTAGGAATAGCGGGGGTGGTGATTGGATTAGTCGTTGGAATCCTTGCTACCATCTTTGGTCGCACCCTGCTCTATGTAGGGGAGCTTCGTTCAGTTGCTCTCCCCTATCTCTTGCCCTTCTTAGGGCTGGCAGGGCTTGTGATTGTCTTTTTTTACCAGCGTTTTGGCAAAGAAGCACAAAAAGGCATGGCCTTGATTTTTGAGGTAGCACAAGGAGACAGCAAGACCATTCCCCTACGTCTGATTCCCTTGGTTATGGTTTCAACCTGGTTGACCCATCTTTTTGGTGGGAGTGCTGGACGAGAGGGAGTGGCAGTTCAACTGGGGGCAACGATTTCGCATCGCTTTAACGCCTATTTTACCTTTCCTCATTCTGCTCAAGTCTTGCTAGTGACGGGAATGGCTGCGGGTTTTGCAGGTTTGTTTCAAACACCGCTGGCGGCTTTATTCTTTGCCTTAGAGGTCATCACCATTGGAAACTTGCAGTTGTATGCCCTCATTCCCTGCCTATTTGCAGTCTATACAGCTAGTAGCTTCAGCCATCTTTTAGGCTTGGAAAAATTTTCTCATCTCCTATCTTTTACGCAGAACCTTACCGTAGAGGTCTTTCTAAAATGCATCTTTCTCGGGCTTCTATTTGGGCTAACTGGAAACCTCTTTGTCTTTCTACAAAGTTTACTAAAAAAGCAGGCTACTCGCTATCTGAAAAATCCCTATTGGCGGATTGTCGTGATGGGGGCTCTGCTTAGTCTGGCACTTGCCCTAGCCCACTTTGGACGCTATGCGGGTCTTGGGACCAATTTGATTGAGGCGAGTTTTTCCAATCATCAGATATATGGTTATGATTTTCTATTGAAGCTGCTTTTTACTACCCTAACTCTAGCTGCCGGTTTTCAAGGTGGCGAAGTGACGCCTCTCTTTGCAATTGGAGCCTCATTAGGTGCTGTTCTTGCTCCTATCTTCGGCTTGCCGATCGAATTAGTAGCAGCTGCTGGCTATATCAGCGTTTTTGCCAGTGCGACCAATACCTTACTTGCTCCGATGATGATTGGCGGAGAAGTCTTTGGCTTTCAAAACCTCCCCTTTTTTGCCATTGTGGTCATCATCAGCTACATGCTTGATCGTAGGCAATCAATTTATGGCTTACAAAGGATTGCAAGTATGGGAGAATAGTTAGAATATAGTCATGGGCACCTCTAAAAACTTCAAGTAGTTGTTAAGTAAGCCCTATTTGTAAGCATTAATTCCAGTAAGCTTCGCTTTCGAAGCTTACTTTTTGCTTATTTTCCTATTTTTGGGCGCACTAAGCCCATGA
>NZ_MSJL01000083.1 GCF_001921825.1 Streptococcus acidominimus | reverse complement strand
GTGCATTTTTTCTCCTAATATAAACCAAACATGGAGAGCATGGAGGATAATATCAAGTAACTTTATAAATTTTTTACCCGAAAACCATTGAAATACTTGACAAATGGTAGAAAATAGGAAATACGACGAAGAAGACAGTGAGAGTTTGCTTCGCAAACTTCTATTTCTCGTCTCCAAAGGTATCCCATACCTTTGGAGCTAGGAAAAACTATCTTTTTTGCACAGCTCGTAGCCCGTGTTCAATTGCAAGATACAAAGAGTGTTTGACACGAGGACACTCGTTTTATCTCCAACCTTGCGAGAACTATGATTTTTAGCGTTGAAGAGCAGTGTTCATTATATGAATATGAGGCAGCAGGATATGATACCTTTTATAGAAGATGAGGAGGACTTAGATGGTAGAGTTAGTAGCCTACAAACGGATGCCCGTCTGGACCAAGGAGACGGTTCCCACAGAGATTACCCATAAGCACAATACCAAGGTTGGAACCTGGGGCAAGATTAAGGTGTTGACAGGCGAGATTCGCTATGAAGCCATTTCAGATGACAATGAGATTACCGCGGTTCATCACTACCGAGCGACAGATGATATCCCCATGGTAAAACCCCAGGCATGGCACCGGGTAAGTCTAATAACAGACGACACCAGCTTTTTCGTAGAATTCTTTTGTACCCCCGAGGACTACCTTGCTAAAAAGTATGGCTTTACAGCAACGCATTCGGAAGTGATAGCAGCCTTAGAGACCATTACCGAGCCTTGTAAGGTTCTCGATTTAGGCTGTGGTCAGGGACGCAATGCCCTTTACCTAGCACAAAAAGGTTTTGATGTGACCGCCGTAGATCGGGATCTACCGAGTCTTGAAACCCTTTTAGCCATCATGGAAGCCGAGGATCTCGCCTTGCAGGTTGGTCAATATGACATCAATCAGGCTAATCTTACGCAAGAATATGACTGGATCATTTCAACTGTCGTTCTGATGTTTTTAGAAAGAGATCGGATTCCTGCCATCATTGAAAATATGCAGGCGCAAACCAAGAGTGGTGGTTATCATCTCATTGTTGCCGCCATGAGTACAGAGGATGCTCCCTGTCCAGTGAATTTCTCCTTTACCTTTGGACAGGATGAGCTAAGGAATTACTACAAGGACTGGGATCTGGTCAAATACAATGAAGACTTCGGACAGCTACACCGCAGGGACGAGAACGGGCATTTCCTCCGTCTCCGATTTGCCACCCTACTTGCCCGTAAACCGTAGATAACACGGACAAGGCAGCTGACATTTGGATAGAGATTCTAAGTAGGAGGATGTCTCCTACTTTATTTAAAGCAAGTTTGTTTACAAATGTAGTCAAAAGAAGTATACTAGTTATGAAAAGACTACAATTGTAGACGAAAGGAGAGAAAGAGATGAAGAAAACCTATCAAGTCGAGGGCATGACCTGCGCCTCTTGTGCTATGACTGTTGAAAAAACGCTTCAGTCCTTGACGGGGGTAAGGCAAGCTAGTGTGAATCTAGCCAGCGAGCAAGCCACCGTTTCTTATGAAGCAGAAACACTCAAAGAAGAAGAGCTATTGGATGCCCTAGCAAAGGCTGGTTATCAATTGAAGTCAAACGCAGTTGAGGAAAGCTACCAAGTGAAGGGCATGACTTGTGCTTCTTGCGCCATGGCTGTGGAACACAAAGTGGGTCTTTTGGATGGAGTGGCGGAAGTCGCGGTGAATTTGGCAACAGAGAGCCTCTATGTGCGCTACGATAGAGATGAGCAGTCTCCAGCAAGCATCCAGCAAGCGGTGAAAGAAGCAGGTTATGAAGCCTTTTTAGAAGAAGGAAGTCAGCCTATTGATAAAAGCCTTGAGCAGAAAGAACAGGCTAGAAAATGGTGGCAGCGTTTTATCTGGTCAGCCATCTTTGCTGGTCCCCTCGTTTATCTGGCAATGGCTCCCATGCTTCCGTGGGCTGAATGGTTGCTTCCAAGGATTTTTCACCAAGCTCCTATTTCAGCCCTTGTTCAGCTGATTTTAGTAGTCCCTATTGTTTATCTGGGGCGCAGCTTCTATCAAAAAGGTTTGAAAACCCTATTGAAAGGTCATCCCAATATGGACTCCTTGATTGCGATTGGGACAGGAGCAGCCCTGATTCAAGGAATAATCATGACGGTACTCTTGTGGTTAGGAAAGGTTGAGGTAGGGCATGGCAATCATGCCGAGTTGTACCTAGAATCAGTTGCAGTCATCCTAACCCTGATTACGCTAGGGAAATATTTAGAAACGCTATCAAAAAGTCGGACATCCGCAGCTATTCAGCATCTAATGGCTTTGACACCCCCGACTGCTCACGTCCTCCGAAATGGTCAGGAAGTGGAGTTGGCGCTTGAAGCTGTCATGGTAGGGGATCAGATTTTGGTGCGTCCGGGTGAGAAGATTCCTGTGGATGGAGAGGTGATTGAGGGACAATCAACGGTTGATGAGGCCATGCTGACGGGAGAAAGCCTACCTGTTGTAAAAACAGTTGGCGATACAGTATTTAGTGGTTCTATCAATAAGAATGGAGCCTTTCACATGACCACTACCAAGGTTGGTAAGGATACGGCTCTGGCGCAGATCATTCGCCTAGTAGAAGAAGCACAAGGCTCGAAAGCTCCGATTGCCAAGTTAGCCGATCAGGTGGCAGCTATCTTTGTCCCTCTTGTCATGCTCTTGGCTCTAGGTGCAGGGATCTTCTGGCTTGTAGTTGGTGAATCATGGGCATTTTCACTCTCTATTATGATCGCCGTTCTCATCATTGCCTGTCCATGTGCTTTGGGGCTTGCGACTCCGACAGCTATTATGGTTGGGACTGGAAAAGGTGCTGAACTGGGGATCTTGATTAAGTCAGGGGAAGTGCTTGAGCGGGCACAAAAACTTGACATCATTGTCTTAGACAAGACAGGAACCTTGACAGAGGGAAAACCACAGGTGACGGATGTATTGGGCTATCAAGACAAGTCAGTAGATACCGTCTTACAATTAGCAGCCAGTCTGGAATATTATTCAGAACATCCGCTAGGTGAGGCCATCCTTGCCCGAGCAAAGGAAAAAGGACTAAGCTTGCAAACTGTCAGCGATTTTCAATCACTTTCTGGAAAAGGGATTATCGGGAATATCAATGGGAAGAAGATTTTTCTTGGCAATCTTCCCTTGATGAGAGCCTACGACATAGAGGTGGGGCAGGCTGAAGCAGATCGTCACTCGCTTTCTCAAAAGGGAAAAACAACGGTCTTTCTAGCTTTAGACAAGCAGGTGATCGGTCTTCTTGCTATCGCTGATAAATTGAAACAAACCAGTCCTGAAGCGATGCGACAATTGCAGGATATGGGCTTGGAAGTAGTGATGTTGACAGGTGATACGCAGGATACAGCTCAAGCCATTGCAGCTCAAGCAGGGATTCAAACGGTTATCAGTCAAGTCCTACCAGAAGACAAGGCGGCTGTGGTCAAAAAGTGGCAGGAGAAAGGAAAGCAGGTTGCCATGGTTGGAGATGGCATCAATGACGCGCCTGCACTCGCACAGGCAGATGTAGGCATTGCGATTGGATCAGGTACGGATGTGGCTATCGAATCAGCCGACATTGTTCTGGTGCGCAGTGACTTGCTTGATGTGGTGCGTACGGTTCAATTGAGCCATGCCACTATGAGGGTCATTAAACAAAATCTTTTCTGGGCATTTGCTTATAATGTTATCGGCATTCCTATTGCTATGGGGGTATTGTATCTATTTGGTGGTCCTTTACTCAATCCCATGTTGGCAGGGGCAGCCATGTCCCTCAGTTCGGTGTCGGTATTGGCCAATGCCCTCCGCTTAAAAAAGGCACGTCTAGTGAAATAAGGGTTATTTAAGAGATTCTCAGGTTGAAGAAAAAGTTCATTTTAGACAATTTTCTTCAACCTTTTTTGTTCTTTAGTAAACAAGCTCTAAAATTACAATTTTTTTACGGATAGGTTTTGTCTACATTTTGAAAGGCTATTTAAGAGTCTCTATTAGTAACTCTACTGTTTCGTTTTTTAAGGAAAATACATTGAGGGCACCTCTAAAAACTTCAAGTAGTTGTTAAGTAAGCCCTATTTGTAAGCATTAATTCCAGTAAGCTTCGCTTTCGAAGCTTACTTTTTGCTTATTTTCCTATTTTTGGGCGCACTAAGCCCATGA
>NZ_MSJL01000082.1 GCF_001921825.1 Streptococcus acidominimus | reverse complement strand
TTGCGTGGACGACCTCCTTGACGATGTTGACGTTGGTAAGCTACATTGAGACAGGTAAGCATTTCTTGAAAGGTCTCTTTTTGAACACCTATGAGAAGTTTGAAGTTCTCTGAACTGAGTTTTTGAGCTTTTTCATACATTGTTTCCATACAAATAGTATATCACATTTGGTTACCGAACAAGTCTAATACTTTCTTAAAAATAGATAAAATATGAAGTCAAAAACTAATATATAATCTAAATATAAAGATTAGCTAATCCTTTAATAAAATGAAAGGAGGATATTCGCTATGAGAGTGCACAAATTCTTGCCCTAGAAAGCTTAGTATGTTTTCACTGTATTTTCTTCAAAATAGATAAAATATCAATCTCACAAATGAGTTATAATATCCTTAGTTAAACGAGTAGCTACGGATTTAACAAAAAATTTATAAAAGGGGGGTGCTTATATGAAAGCACGTTCAAAAAAAGGTGGTTATAATGCTGCCACTGCCGCAGAGTATCTTTCCCTAGAGGCTCCACTCTGTTCACTTAGCACTGAGCTAGAGCCTCGATATGAATATGTAGATGGTAAATCTACTGGAAATATTATAGCGTACTCAGCTTGGTTCGTTCAGGAAGGAAATGACCCCTTCAAAGTAAAATTTGAGAATAAAATCAAATTACCAGAATTTTTAAGTACAGTCACATTAGAGGATTTAGAAGCTGTTGTGGTTAACTACACCGTTTATTTTCGTGCTAACAACATGATGCAAATTAGTTAAAATTAACATAGTCCTGTATTGGCAGAGAAGAAATCTTCTCTGCTCCTACAGGGATTGAGAGGAAAAAATGCTCATAAATCATGAAATTTTAAAACATCATCTAACACAATCTCTAAATATGGGGTTAGCGTTAGACGCAGAAAATTCATATAACCATAGTTTTGATATAAAGATATCAGATAATGGGATGTTATTTATTCCATTCATTCCAGCTGGCTTTGTACTTACTGAGGAACTTTACCAAAAAATTTATACGATTACATCTGTTGCGAGTTATCCGTATAAAACTGTATTAAAACAGAATGCTGCACGCATTGTACAAACGGGTGTTGATGATATTCATAGAAGCCGAGCATTTGAATTTCCGTGGATAGATGGAGTTCCAAAGCGTCTTATTATTAACGACCTGAGGTTGTATTCGCGTCAACTTGCAGGGAGTAGTCGAATTCCTCTCATGGCAGATGGGATTGCAGATATAAATATCTACAAGATGACAACAGTTATCATTAGCGGAAATAGCGGCTCTGGTAAATCATATTGTTTGACCTATCTTTTAGAAATGCTGAAACTTCGGTCTGATTTAGTTGTTGTAGACCCAAAGTTTGATGCACCTAGTCGGTGGTGTCGCGAAAACAATGTTGGGTTGATTGCACCACATTCTAATCGCTCTAAATCGGATTTTATTACACAAATCAACAATAGTTTGAGTCTAGCAGTCGACCTCATTCACAAACGACAACAGCAACTATATGACAATCCTCAACAGTCTTTTAAACGATATACGATCATTATCGATGAGGTGATGGCTCTAACTGAAGGTATTCCTAAGCAGTTGAAAGAGATATTTTTCTCTCTTATTAGCCAGATTGCTCTATTAGGTCGAGCAACTAAAGTCGGTTTAATTCTAGTTAGCCAGCGATTCGACCATCAAACCATCCCAACTTCTGTAAGAGATCAGGCTACTGTCCTAATACAGGTGGGCATCGTCAATTCAAGAACTACACAGTTTTTATTTCCAGATTTTGATGTTACAGGACTAGTCATTCCTACTGGACAAGGGACAGGACTTGTCCAGATAATTGATAGCGATTCGCCCCATCAGATATTGCCACTACTCACACCCACTTATTCATTTAACGGAGGGAATGTTTTATGACATTATTTACAAAAACAATAAATAAACTTGTGAACGTATTTGCCTTTGGTATTTTAATAATCGTTTTTGATTTTGGGCTATCAGTTCTGTTAAAAACAATCCAGAGTCTCAATATTCCTTATTTAGAATTTGTAGAGTTGATTATTTTCTGGCTTAAAATAACTGCCGGACTAGTGCTAGCTATTCTACTTCTTACATTTATGATTCTTATTACAATCAATATTGTGAATAGAATATTATACGATGGTCTGTTCAATTGGTTTAAATCATTTCTAGCTACCTATAAGCTTAGAAAATTCATGAGACTCGAAGAATCAAAAGAAGATTCACGGGAGAATAACCAATCATCTAAAATATACAAACAGTACAATAAACTTCTTAAGCATTGCTATGTGGATTTGGACTATTCTGAATGTCTTATCCTCATCAAAGCACCAGCTACCGTACAAGTAACTGATTTGCTCACTAAAATGTTACAAAAAATCAGAGACTATGTTGCGAATGAATATCCAGATTATAAATTTTCTCCATTCAAAAAAGATGGTAAATATCATATCTGTCTAGGTGGTATACTATAGAATATCGTTGAAAACTTGGGGCTTGCTTTGAAGCAAAAGCCCCAAGTTTTCAACAGTTTTAGTTCCATCTGCTATTTCTCACCTCACTGATTGGTAACAGGGCTTGTTATTGTTACCAATAAATTTAGTTCCATCCGTTCCAATTTTATACTTACCTGTCTTTGCTTCTTTTAACAATATTTTAAATAGACTATAAAAATCTTACTTTATCGTTTTTCCAAAAATCTTTTTAAAAATAGATAAAATTCATACTTCTTTTCTTTGATATGATAAGAACATACATAAGAGAAAGGACGGTAAGACCATTTGAATACCAAATGTAAAAATGTCATGTTTGTCCAACAATTGAAATATCTGAAACATTCAAATTTACAAGATATTTTAACGGATATTAGTGAAAAATTAACACCCAAAAAATTTGCGGGGATTATCCATGATAAAGATAGGAATGAGAGCAATGAATTAGTAGAGCCTCATGTTCATATCGTCTTGCAATTTGAGAATGCACGAAGTATGGCGAATCTAGCAAAACTGATTGACCAACCACAGAATTGTTTTGAAAAATGGAATGGCAGTGTTAACAATGCTTATTCCTACTTAGTACATCATACAACATCTGTCTTAAATAAACATTTATATGAGCCTAAAGAGGTAATAGCTAATTTTGACTATATTGAATTGCTAGAAAAAATAGAAAATCATGTCAATAGGCATCAAAAAATTAACGATACTACTGTTATCAATAATTATTTAGATTTACTCTATGCAGGTCAAATCACAAAAGAAGAAATTGAACAGCAGTTAACAGGTTCACAGTATGCAAAAGCTAAACCTAAGATAGAAGCTGTATACATCAAGTCTCTTGAGATAAGGGCTGAGGCTTGGAGACAAGAGATGAGAGAAAAACAAGAACCTGTGACAGTTATTTGGCTGTTTGGACAGACTGGAACTGGCAAAACTCGCCTAGCAAGGCACTATGCAAATCAATATGACCAACACTATTTTATCACAGGTTCAAGCCGTGACCCTTTCCAGCGTTACAATATGGAGCATGTCGTTATTTTAGACGAATTACGTCCCAATCTTTTTGAATATGCTGACCTATTAAAGATATTTGACCCTTATAACAATCAGACAATGGCAAGTAGTAGATATTTTGATAAGCCTCTGGTTGCGAATGTATATATTGTCACAACACCTTATTCACCTTCTGATTTTTTTAATGAAATGTCTAAACACGGACGAATTAACAACACGATTGATAGAGCTAGTCAGTTGTTACGACGTATAAGAGTTGTAGCAGAGGTTGAGGAAAAAGAAATTATTTTTTATGCTTTTGAGCCCCTTCTAAAGGTATTTGTTAAAGACTGTGAACGAACTATAGATAACCCTTTTTATACCCTTGATACAGTTGATAACTACCATGATACAGATATTAGTTTTCAACTATTAAAAGCATTAAACGAGGTGAGAACTACAGATGAGAATGAATAACTATCTATTAACAAGACAACAGGCGTCTGACTTTCTAGGTATTGACCCCAAGTCATTTGACAAAATTTTCAGAGCTGATGACCAATTCAAACGGTTCATGATTGGAAGTCGAGAGCGATATACCCGTAAAGAATTGATAAATTTCGTAAATAAAAAATTAGTTTAATTGTTAAGGGCACCTCTAAAAACTTCAAGTAGTTGTTAAGTAAGCCCTATTTGTAAGCATTAATTCCAGTAAGCTTCGCTTTCGAAGCTTACTTTTTGCTTATTTTCCTATTTTTGGGCGCACTAAGCCCATGA
>NZ_MSJL01000081.1 GCF_001921825.1 Streptococcus acidominimus | reverse complement strand
CCTGCCGATAATGATTAACTATTGCAGAAAGGGTTTGATTTTTTAGAACCAGATCATCTACTCCCTCATAGCCCAACTCTTTGACAAAGGCTATATCCTGCTCACTTTGACTAGTTCCAGGGAGTTGGGCAGACATTTCTTGGACAATAACATCAAAATCTCTTTCAAGCCGTTTTAAGACCCTATCATGGCTTTCTAGTGCTTTCTGCTCCATTTCCTCTATCTCGTCCTCTAAGGCCTCTATTTTGCCCTCTAAGACGCTTTCTGTATTTTTTAAAGCATTTATACGTTCCTGGAGCTTACGGCTCTCAGAGAGTCTCTGAGAGCGTTCTACGTCGATTTGAGACAAAAGGTGTTCTTTTTCCTGGTTGACTTGCTGAATCATGTCCTTGTATTCGTGCATGTCCTTGATGTCATTTGTGCCAATCAGTTTTCTTTTCACTCCCAATTGCTTAAGCATTCCTTCCAGGACTTTGACTTCTCCATCTTTGAATGCCTTCAGTTGATACCTGCCTTTTTCTATGTAGCCTGCATTCTGCAGGGCTTTTTTAAAACTAGGTTGTATCGCCAGACCATTTTTATACCCAGTTGCCAGGGGCACAACATTGAAGTGAGCATGAGGGTGTCCTTTTTCGTCCAGGTGTACTGCAGCATTGTAGATATACAGATTGGGATGTCTTTTCTGAAATTCCTCGACGTAGGTAGCCAACATTTGCCCCACAATCTTCTTGCCCTCTGGTTTCAATCCGTCCCAATCTTGCTTATTACCAATCCCGACAATGAATTCACGTTGCAAGTCCAAGGTCTTAGATTTTTTGACATGCTGGTAATAATCTTCAATCACTCTGTCTTTTCGTTTTTGCTTAGCGTTATAGTCTGCCAAAGATGGACCAAATAATTTTTGATAAACCTCTTTGAGATTTTCCTGTTTGATATAAATATTGTCTCCAACTTTACTTTTATCAATATGCTGGTGCTGAACTTCCAGGTACTCCTCTTCGCTTAAATCTCGGTTATTATGTTTAATACTTGTCATCTTGGTACTCGTCTTAAACGAAATGCTCAACTCGACCATTTTTTCCTCCCCTGCCTAGCTCCCGAATACGGGAGCTGGGCAAGCCGACTACGTCTATTGCTTGCCCAAAATCCTGTCCGACTTTATCGGACTTTTGATATAATTTCTAGACAGAAATTATATCAAATTTTTGTTACTTTTTCCAAAAAAGTAAAGTTTATGCTGTTTTGACAAACCTATCGGTTCATCAAAACGCAAACGCTCCTTCCGAGGGACTCTTGTGCAGAGGGCAATTCGTGCGAACCAACGCACAAAAAAAGCACCCTCTATGAGGGTGTCAATTATTATAAATAATACTTAAATATTTTCAAAATATTTTTTCAACTTATCTTTTTCTTTACTTGGAACATGTATCTGAATTTCAAATATATCATGTGATACTAAATCAGAATAGCCTATACTATAATTAAATTCACACCCTATACTTCCTAAAATATTCAGTACAATTTGAGATAAAAATAAATGATTATTACTAATTATTATGTATTCCTCATCCAAAACCAACAAATCATTCTCACATTCAAAACTTCCTACTATTTTCTCTATATACGAAAATAACTCATTCATTACATATATCCTTTCAATTATTAAAAAATAATTATATTATAATATTGAACAACTTTATCTTAAACTTACAAGGAGCATTGTATCTATGTTTAAAAATAAAATAAAATTATTTTGTCTAATAACTTGTTTATTTACTATTTTTATTCAAACTCCTGCTATAGCTAACACAACACCTATTTATCAAGATAGAGCAACAAACATTGGCAATGCAGGAACAACTAAACTTGAAATACAAGATAACGGAAGACAAGTCTGGTGGTATGCCAAAACTCACGATGGTTCCAGATTTCATTTCACAGGTATAATTACAGTTAAGTTTAAAGGAACAAGTCGTCCATTCTCCTATGCTGTTAGCGGTGGAGGTTATGGTTCTGTATCAAAAACTTTATCATTTTCTAAAAAAATTCAACAAGCTACTTTAACAGGTGTTGGATACATTGAAGGAAAAGGTATTTCTATAACATTCCCATTCTCTGAAGTTTATAACTATTAATAAATTATTTTAAAATCTAACTTAAAGTTGTTCAAATTGGATATCTATTAGGATATCCTTTTTTATTAACTCAATAAATAAAATAATTTTGCTTTGTCGCATTCCAAATTGCAACGATTTTTGTTCCAAGTGAAACATCATTTTCATTTTCCGAAGTATAAATCAAATCTCCATTTTCAACATCAGATAATCGCAACCTCTTTCTAATTTCTTTAAACAATCCACCATAGCCTAACTGCCGTTTTCGATATAAACCATTATACAAATCATCGACAACCTGGGCATTTTTTAAGTCTAACTCAATTGGCTTCATCGGATATTTTGCTGTCTCAAGAATTGCACCTTTGATTCCTTTCCCTTGTTCCTTAACCGCTCGAACATCGACCACTGGCACATATTCCACTTTAAGAGATTGCGACCACATTTGACCCCATTCTTCTTGCTTAATATAATCATTTTTCGATTGAAAATAGACAGGTCTAACCATCATCAAGACGTGAATATGAGGGTGGTAGGTATTCTCTTTTTCGTTGTGCGTGACCTCGACAGACCTCAAAAATCCGAGCAAATTTTTCTTAACCTTAGCCCTCTTGAACAATCTATCAAAAGACTTTGTCAACTGGCTAATTGTATCACCTAATTCCTCTCCAGGAACATTTTTTACCGTCAAAGTCAAAAAGAGAAAGCGTCCTTTTGGCTTTTCTTTAATAGCCTCGTCGACTATTTGCGAAGTCTGATAAGAGTATTTCATCGACCGCCTCCAGTTACACATTGGACAGAGTTTATTCTTGCAGAAGTAAGCCTGGTAAAGTCGAAGACTACCATCTTTTCGACGGATAAAATTCAAGGTATCTCCACAAGATTTTACCCTATCAATAAATCCGTTCTGATAATTCAGAGAATGAAAAACATCTGCCAATTTCAAGCTCAAAATCTTTCGACCCTTCCAGTTTCTATCCTTGCCTTTTTTGTTTTTATCTACGAAAACTTGCTCTTGATTTTGATTTTGCTCCATGGTATAATTTCAGTACAAAATATTTTGGAATATACAAAAAGTCCTGTACTTCTCCCTTCATAATTTTAGCTTAGAACACTTAAATTATAACACAAGGCCATTCAGAAGTAAACAGGCCTTTTTTGCTCCAAAAAAACCAGTATTATCAAGAGTTTCACCTCTCTTTACACTACTGAAATCGTACGTGAGATATTTCTATTAGTATCAAGATAAGAAGAAACCTGCTAAGCAGGTTTCTAAAAGGGGCGTTAGCCCCTTTTTTGACACTTGCTCCAACACGTGATATAATAATCTTGCTTAAAAGCATGAAGAATTAAGCGCATAGAAAAAACACCCTGGTCGCAATCCAAGGGTGCTTTTTTTGTGCTTGCTCAAGGCACGCAGGCTATTGTTTCTTTTTGTCGCGTTTGTCTGCCTGACGGATTAGCCATTCCGAAATCACATTAGCCAATATTTCTATTACCAATGGTAGCAGTACAAGCATGAAGAACATACGCATAGAAAATCTCACCTCCCACTTGCGCAGTATCGTGAGTGCGACCTTAGCATTATACCACATCTTTCGCATCATCGCTTTTTATTCCATGGTCTGATTGACAACAAGTAACCAGGGGCGGACGTACTTTGTCCGTGTCGGTCCGAAACGCTAAAGCCTTTCGGCTCGTCCCGTTCTAGCGTACTTTGCCCCCGCTTATTGTCAATCAGCTTTCACGGCATAAACCGCTCTGTGCTAGAGACTTGGACCATTATGGTCTCGCTTTGATATTTTGGATTCAAAGTCTTTTCTAGTCTGTCTCACTTGCTCTCGCTTAGCTGCAGCAATCACGTCTTCCAAGCGACGTTTGAAAGGGTCAGGTCTGCCTAGAACCTGGTTTTTAACTCTAGCCAATCGTTCTTTCACTCCAGCGTCTAAACGTGGTTCCTGGAAAACCTTGATTTTATCCCAGACTTCCTTGGCTTTCTTAAAGGCGTTAACAATGTTCAAATCGTGAAAAATAGTCTTGACTTCCTGCAATACCTGCCGATAATGATTAACTATTGCAGAAAGGGTTTGATTTTTTAGAACCAGATCATCTACTCCCTCATAGCCCAACTCTTTGACAAAGGCTATATCCTGCTCACTTTGACTAGTTCCAGGGAGTTG
>NZ_MSJL01000080.1 GCF_001921825.1 Streptococcus acidominimus | reverse complement strand
CTGCAAACATTGACTTCGAGTTCATTCCACCTTATACACCTGAAATGAATCCAATTGAACAAGTTTGGGCTGAAATACGTAAAAGAGGATTCAAGAATAGAGCCTTTAAGACACTTGAAGAGGTGATTGACAAACTACAAGAGGTGATTCAAACATTGCATTGGTCTGATTTGAAATCCATTGTTTATAGAAAATGGATTTCTTCAGATTTTGATTTTTGACGAGTATTAAATGATTTTTGACGAGTATTACGAATCAACATCAAGTTGATTATTTTTTTTTGGTATAATAAGAATGATAGGAATATAGTTGTTTGGTTTACGTTTATATAGCCGTTTAGTTTATTTTTAGTACTAGGCAAGGAGTTGAAGGTAGTTGAAAAAGTTAATAACTATTTCAAGTTCAATTATAAAAGATAAACGAAATGACGATAATACTCATTGGTCACCACTTCATTCCTCATTTTGTCGATAGGTGGCATGTAGCTATGAGAGCTTTAGAAAGGAGATTCTATGTCAGATGTTACTATCTTACCCTTAGGCAGTCTTGTGATCCTCAAGGGAAATACAAAGAAAATGATGATTGTATCACGTGTTATTGCTGTACCCGTCAAGGGAGAAGTCTACCGCTTTGATTATGGTGCCTGTCTTTACCCAGAGGGGCTCATGGGCGATAGCCTTATCTACTTTAATCAAGAAGACATCTTAAAGGTTGTCCAAGAAGGATATACGGATGATGATAATGCTATCATGTTGGAAAATATCGACCATATTTTGAATACCACTGACATTCCGAAAGGAAATGTGTCCGAATTAAATGGCGTCAATGGTCTTGGAGGATAGGTTATGGGTAAAATGGATGATGCTCAAATTTATCAACTGCAAGGGCAGGTTGATGCACACTATGCAAATCTTTCCGCAGCCTCCGCAACGATTGCTTCCATTGATGAAAAATTAGAAAGGCTACGGTCTGTCAAAAAGTCGATTGGGAATATTCAGACGGATGTCAACGACACCAAGGTTTCCATCATGCTCAAAAAGGAACAACCGGACTGGAAAGGAAAGCAAAAGGAAGAGTTCACCAGCAAGTGGGAGGAATTTTCAACGGATTACACGAGCTTTCAGACAGAAATGAACACCTTTTATGACGCTATTTGTGATGAAATCACCCGGCTAGAAAATCAGAAGAATGAGCAGAATGGCATCATTGGCTGGTGCCAAAGCCAGATTAATCATCTAGGCAATTTCATTGAGAAACTATTACACACCAAGGAGGGATAGGATATGTACGGCGTTATTCAATTATCAGATGTTGTCTTTCTGTCCCATGTCAGTAAGCTCTCAACTGCCAAAGCTAGCCTAGCTGACGGAAGCAAGCCCGTCTTTGAAATGACTTCAGAGTCAAAGGTCTTGGATCTTTACCAGCAACAATTTGACGACTTGTACCAGCTGATCACACAGTATACAGCTTTATTAGAAACGGATATTGCCCGCATTTCAGATGCAGGTAAGGAGCTTGCTCGGACGGACAATGTCTTGGGACAGTCCCTATTTTCAGGTCTGAACTAAGGAGGGCGTATGAGTTACAAGATTCGATTTGATGACATTACCAGTTTTCAGACTACTAGCCAGACAACGATTGCCTCATGGGGGCAGTCAATTGCCAGTATCAACACAGCCATGTCAGATTTTATCAATGACAGCAGCCTCCAAGGAGAGGGGATTGCGGGGATCCGCACCTATCTAAGTGAAGTACACGGTACCTTGTTACAGACCTTAATAAATTTGATGAATGATTATTCGTCTAGTTTCCTGCTCTACAAAGATGGCTATTATAATATAGATAGCGATCACCACGCAGAATTACCTGAACAAGTCTTCACCGCTCTTCAGTCAGACTTGAAGAACTCTCATGACCGCTTCAATCATCAGCTGGAACTTCTAAATGCCGAAAAGGATAAGATTTCTGACTTGGTTTCCTATTCTGGTACCAGCCATACAAGTACCGCTTTAGACTATGGCGTGCTAACAAGCAAACTCAAGACCCTAGATAGTGCGATCCAGCAGTATGAAAGCAATCATGCCCGACAGGATTTGACTGCCTTTAAGGAGCTGGTATCTGCGACTAAAGCTCTGTTATCGGAATACAGCGGTCAAACCCGCAAGATCAGTTCCTATCGGTCGGGTGATTTAGGGAAACTCCAGTCAGTAGAGCGCTTTGCGACCGCCTATCAACAGGTGGAACAACATATCACCAATACAATGGACAAAGTGCAGGCAGCCCAAGAACGAGACCAAGCGAGATTTGAAGCCCTAGCAGCAGAAGAGAGAAAGACCCAAGGCTGGATAGACCTTGCCCTAGGAGCTGCAACCATTGCCGTTGGTGTCGCAGCCATTGTGGCTAGTGGTGGAGCTGCCACTCCTTTAGTGGCAGGAGCTTGGATTGCAGGTAGCGGAACGGTTGCCTATGGTCTCTCCAATACAGTTGAGGCAGGACACAACCTTTACTTAGGCTACCAAGGAGACGGCAAGACCCACGCTACCAATCCCATTCGGGACACCCTATTTATGGGCAATGACAAGACCTACCACCAAGTTGGCGGTCTCTTTACCACCGCCAGTGCGGTACTGATTCCCATAGGCAAGACCCAGAGTGTGGTCAAGGGATTGACAGAATTTATGATTGGAGAGGTTGGCGGTTTTGCCGGACACCAAGCAGCCTACCACGGCATCAAACTCCTCGGCGGTAGCGAAGAAGACGCCCAGCGCGCCAGCCTTGTCGGCAGTATCCTAGGAGGCTACGCCGCCTCGTCCGCGGCGAGTAAGTTTAGTTTGAACCAGCCGCCATATAAGACAGCTATTGATGGACAGGTATCAAGCATTAAACAAGTTGAGTTACCGAAGAGTATTGCAGAAACTTTTACAAACGGTGAATACCGTACGGTGGTTACATCTGAGGATGTGACGTTATATCGAACATTTGGAGGGAATGCAGAGGCGGCTGGAGCTTTTGCAACAACCAGTTCAGCTAAAAATAGAATTCAGGCTAAAATTGATACGGCTCTTAAACCTGAATGGAAAAACACAAGAATGTATGAAGCAACAATTACTGTTCCAAAGGGACAAGTTCTTAATATTGGACAAGTTGCTCCTCAGGAAATTATTTCTTCAGGAACAATTCTAAAAGGGGGAGCAGATCAGGTATTGCTTCCTAGAGATTGGCCACTGGAGTGGATAACTAATATTAGTTTGGTTCCTA
Organism: Streptococcus acidominimus; assembly: GCF_001921825.1. Lineage (GTDB taxonomy): Bacteria > Bacillota > Bacilli > Lactobacillales > Streptococcaceae > Streptococcus > Streptococcus acidominimus. The sequence continues at coordinate 1,080 of NZ_MSJL01000080.1, read as the reverse complement.
ATTAACTGGAGGAAAAGATGACAAAAATTCAAGACTATGCTAGAAAAATTATCTTCATTTTAGATAATAATTATTCAAATCAAATAGAGTTTTCAGGTATTATCAATCATTTATATAATTTAATGATGGAAATTGTGTCACAAGATGATAGTATTTCATTAGATATTCCATCGTTAATTAGACAGTTTGTGGATGAAACAATGGATTATAATAGTTCTATTATTATTTATTTAGAAAAGATGGATCAGGAAATAAAAAATGCAAGAAGATACAAAAATTAAAACAGCGATTTCCATGTTCAAAAACAGTAAAGGTAGCATCTTTCAAGAAGAGTTATATCATTATTTAAAGAATCATATATTTTGGATTCCTATATCGCAAACAGATTTACTTGAGAAGGTATCACTAGCTTTTTTAACTGATTCCGGTGGGGATACATTCATTCCTTTATGTACGGATATCAAAGAGTTTGAATTATTAAAACAAAACTCCTTAAGTGTTTTACCTAAACAGTGTTCAATTTATGATTGTGCAAAAATTGTTCGAGAGTTGATAGAAGTTAAAGGAATTGTTATTAATCCATTTAGTGATAATCTTGTCCTTAATAGAGAAAATATAAATTATATCATAGCTCACTCTATGTTGAGAAGAGGGGAGGAAGTCATAGTAGGAGAGCCAAAAGAAGAGTACAGGATTATTAAATATCGATTAAAAGAGTTTATGGAGACAATTCCAACAATAAAAAAAGCTTATTTACTTTCAGTTATCAGAGAAAGGAAGAGTAAAAATTTAACTTTAGTTATAGATGGTAGTGATAAGGATTGTAAGGCTATTGTAGATTTTTTTAATACGAATCCAATTACAGAAGAAATTATAGATATTTTGAAACTCCAATCAGAATTTTCTAAAAATATAATTAAAGAAATTGCCCCCTTCTATGTTAAATAATATTTGGGAACTATATACCAGTTTACACTAGATACAATATATAGTATTCAAGATTATCAAAAAAGACGACTTCTAAACGGAAATCGTCTTTTAATAATGTCTAAACTCTCCAGAGTGTTCTCTCATATACTC
>NZ_MSJL01000008.1 GCF_001921825.1 Streptococcus acidominimus | reverse complement strand
CTGTTTGGCATAAAGCGAAAGCCTTGAGAGTTCCACAGAATATTGAGTTACTGTTTATTCCACCTTACTGTCCAGAAATGAATCCCATTGAGCAAATTTGGAATACGATTCGCCAAGAAGGATTTAAAAATTGCTTTTTCCATTCCTTAAGGGAGGTCATGGATAGACTTCAGGACACGATTCACTCATTGACGAAAGAAAAGGTCAAATCGATTTGTCATAGAGAGTGGATTTCAAGTGCTTTTAATTTTTAAACAGTATTAGACACAACCTCATACGACCATATTATCCGGGTCAAATCAGATGACGCCCTTGCAACTGGCCGAGCTGTCGGTGGTCAGGAAGGGTTCCTTGTGGGAATTTCTTCCGGTGCTGCGATTTACGCTGCGATTGAGCTTGCCAAAGAATTGGGAGCTGGAAAGAAAGTACTGGCAATCCTCCCCGACAATGGTGAGCGTTACCTATCAACTGCTCTTTATGAGGACTAATGGCTAATCTCCTACCTTTAGTTTTATAGTCCTTTAGTTTATCTTTTATTACTTCGTTAACTCGTCTTGCTGTACCATTGAGAAAAGTTACACTTTTCTTATCTGTCACTTGTCTAGTTATCAACTAGACAACTACCTGCGACTTTTAACGAAAACTTCGTTTTCTTCATTTCCCACCTCAAACAGTCTCTCTCCAGACTGTTTGAGCTAGTACTAAAAGTAAACTAAATAACTATACAATTGAACATTTGAAGGCTAAAAGTAGCAAAACTAGCCTCCGCCAAAACTTCGGTAAAATAGAAGTTCCGCAAGGTGAGCTCACAGCAGCAACTATTGATGTTGACGAGTATAGCATCACATTCGCCAATAAAATATAAATAATACTCTATAAAATGCACAAAGGTGGGCATTGGTCTTCAATACTCAACCTTGTGCATTTTTGATTTTCATCTTTATATAGCCGTTTCCCTCAGGGAAAATAGCTGTCGGAAGCTCTGCTGAGGGATAGAGACTAGATGCCTTGAGGAACTTGACTAGAAGCTATACAAAAAGGAGAGAGGGGATAGAAACCAGTCACTCGCAAGACTTGGATCCCCCTTCTCTCCTTTTTTATCTTTATGATTGTTTTTCTAAGTAACTTTTAGCTTCTTTGATCCAATGCGGTAGCTTCTTGGCCAAGGGTTCAAAGCCGATTTTATAACGGTCGCTTGTAAAGCGATGAGGACGTGGCACTTTCTGCCTTTCTTCCTCTAGCGTTCGTAGGGACAAGCTGATTTTCTGGTTGTATTCATCAAAATCTACTACCTGAACCAACAATTCCTGACCTATCCTTAATTGCTCACGGATATTGTCCACATAGCCTGTCTTGATTTCTGAAATATGAATCAAGCCTGTTGTTCCATTTTCTAATTCAACAAAGGCACCGTAGGGCTGAATACCTGTCACCGTTCCCCGCAGTTTCTCTCCAATTCTCATCTTAGTCCTCAATCTCAATTGTTTCAATGATGACATCCTCAATTGGCTTATCCATTGCGCCTGTTTCCACAGCAGCAATCGCATCTAAAACAGCGTACGATGCCTCATCACGCAATTGCCCAAAAACAGTATGGCGTTGATCCAGATGCGGGGTTCCGCCTTGTGCGGCATAAACTTCTGCAATCGACGCTGGCCAGCCACCACGCTCCAGTTCTTTTTTGGCATAAGGTGCCTTGGTATTTTGAACGATAAAAAACTGGCTCCCGTTGGTGTTAGGACCTGCATTTGCCATCGAAAGAGCACCACGAATATTGAAAGCCTCCATTGAAAATTCATCTTCAAAGGCAGTCCCATAAATGGACTCACCACCCATACCTGTTCCAGTCGGATCCCCACCTTGAATCATGAAATCTTTAATGATCCGGTGGAAAATAACACCATCATAGTAGCCATCTTTGGCAAGTCCGATAAAGTTTGCAACTGTTTTGGGTGCAATATCAGGGAACAATTGCAAGTGCAAGTCTCCGTGATTGGTCTTAATCGTAGCCCGTGGTCCTTCAACATGTTCCAAGTCTAATTGTGGATAATGCTGTTCTTTTTCTAGCAAACCAAATTCCTCCAAGGCATGTAAAATGCCATCTTCTTCTACTGTTTTTGTGATGTAATCTGCCTTTGCTGCCAAGTCGGGATGGGAAATCCCCATCGCAACACTAATCCCTGCATAATCAAAGGCTTCCAAGTCATTCAAGCCATCACCAAAGACCATGACATTTTCTGGCTTCAAGCCCAGATCCTCAACAACAGCTGCAATTCCTGCTGCTTTAGACGCGTCTTGCAAGATGATGTCAGATGAGATGGCATCCCAGCGTACGCTACGCATGTCCTTTTGTAGGTCTTGAGGAAGCTCCACTTCCCTACCTTCATGCTCAAAGGTCCAAATCTGATAAATAGAATGTTCTTTATAAAAATCGGGATCTGTTTCCAGATTCTCATAAATGATATCAATGGTCTTGCTGATTCGCTCATCACGGTGAGACAGGGTCGCCTTGTGACTTCCCATAAGCCCATAATCAATCCCCTCTGCCTTGGTCCACTTGATACAACGTTCTACGAGTTCTGTGGGAATAGCCTTTTGGCGGATAATCCTGCCTTTGGCATCTTCGACAAAACTGCCGTTAATCATAGCAAAATAGTCTGGCTTCAGAGCCTGCAAGTCTGGTACTACACCGTAAATCGCACGTCCAGAAGCAATTCCTGTCAAAATCCCTTTTTCTTTCAAGGACTGAAACACATGCGTCAAGGACGCTGGGACATAGCCTGTATCCTTGACGCGAAGGGTATCGTCAATATCAAAAAAGATTATTTTTATTTTTTTAGCTTTGTATTTTAATTTCGCGTCCATAAATCTCCTTTATACTGCCCATTATATCATGATTCCGAGTCTTGCGCTACCAGTCCATGTTGGAAGGCATATACAACTGCCTGGGTCCGGTCACTCACAGCTAACTTCGACAGAATGTTGGATACATGGGTTTTGACTGTTTTCAAGGAAATAAAGGACTCATCAGCAATTCGTTGGTTATCATAGCCTTTCGCTAGCAGGGTTAAAATTTCCCTTTCTCGCGCTGTTAGGTCATCATGCAGGGCTGGGTGGCGTTTTTGATGTTCCATTTTCTTTTCAACTTCTGTTTCAATCGCCAACTCCCCTCGGTAGACCTTCCGAATGGCACGAACAATTTCCTCCGCACTGGAGGTTTTCAGCATATATCCCTTGGCTCCCGCTTTCAAGACAGGATAAATTTTTTCATTGTCTAGGTAAGAGGTCAAGATTAAGACGGCTGCCTCTTTCCATTCTTTGAGAATTTCCAAGGTCGCATCAACCCCTGATAGCTGGGGCATAACCAAGTCCATGACGATAATATCTGGTCTTAATGCCAGCGCCTTGTCTATCCCTTCTTGACCGTCGCTTGCCTCTGCAATCACCTCAATATCAGCCTGTAAATTTAAAAAACTTTTTAATCCTAGGCGAACCATCTCATGGTCATCCACTAATAAGACTTGAATCTTGCTCATGTTCTTTTCCTTTCAATAATGGAACGCGAATATCGATCGCCACTCCCTTGCCAGGAGTCGTCCGAATCTTCAATGTTCCTGCCATATCTTCTACACGTTCCTGAATATTTTGCAAGCCATAGCTGACTTCTTGCTCATCACTTTTGACGAAACCGACACCGTCATCTGTCATTTTCAGCTGCACTTCATACTCTGATTGCACTAGATACACATCCAGATGGTGGGCTTTTGAGTGGCGCAATGTATTGCTGATAATCTCTTGACCAATGCGAAAGAGATGCTCTTCAATAGCTGTCGGTAGTTTCTCTACCTCATGATGGAAATGCACCTTGATGCTGCTTTTATCACTAACCTCACGCAGAATCACTTCAAAACCTTCAACCAAATCCTTATCATCCAACTCACTAGGACGCAGATGTAGGAGTAAAATCCGCAAGTCACGCTGGGCTGTTTCAATCGTATCTTTAACGATCCCCAGTTGCTGCTGGAGGGTGTCCGCTTGAATGGTCTCTAAGCTGCTCGATAGACCTGATAAAATCATACTACTGGCAAATAATTCTTGGCTGACTGTATCGTGTAAATCGCGGGCAATCCGCCTACGCTCACTTTCAACGATCTCTTCCTTTTTTACCAAATCTTGGTTATCAATCAACTGGACGTGACGGGTCAAACCACGCACTTTTTCCGATAATTGCAGTAGGAGCTGGTCATCTTCTGATGAGGTGCGGATATTCTTATTTTGAATGATCGAGCGAATTTTCTGCCGCATTCCTTGCGTCGCAACGATAGCGACAGATTGAACCAATACAACCAAGAAAAAGGTCAGAATGACAATGAGTAGAAACACGGTGAACACAAATTGCTCTGTCGAGGTCCACAAGGACAAATCAAGAAGAGAGTGGTGAAAGAGGGGAAAAACTGCTGCTAGCACTACTAATACAATCAAGGTGGCATACCAGGTGAGGAGGACAAGGGTTCCTTTTTTAATCATACGCGAACCACCTCCACATCACCAAAGATACAGTTGACAACAACCTTTACCCGTTTATGAGATTCCTTGTAATAGGGACTTGCAATGGAGAAGCTCTCATTGCGTAAATCCCAGTAAGATAGTCCCAAGAAATAGACCCTACCGTATAGACTTGCAGCCGATAAGGAAATCTCGACATCAATTGGCAGGATAATCTTTGTTTTTCCAAAGGTCTTGCGAATGACGACAATATTATCTCGCCCCACTAAAATCGTCTCATCAAGGTCAACAACATCATTTCCGAACAGACGGACAATATTGATGTCTTCAAAACCGTACGAGTCCTGTGAATGGTCTTGATTCCCAAACCACTTGGTCTTTTGTTTATGGGCTTCAAGCGCCGTGTCTTCAAAATGCAGATGCGTGTACTGATTGCGCTTCTCATACCGGGAGAAAAAATTGATCATCATGTAAATTAAGAGGAAAATCACACCGATGATAAAGTAGGGATTTAAGACAAAGACAAGGAAAATTAAAAAAATCGCACTAGATAGAAATACGCTGGTTATCTTTCTACCTGTCAGATACCAGATTCCGAGCAATAGTAAGGCAACAAGTAAAATCGTACGAGCAGTCTCACTTGCCAATACATCAAAGCAGGCTAGGGTGAAAATAATACTTTCGACTAGTAAAAAAAACTGGACTTTTCTCATCTCCTGATTCCTTTCCCTACTATTGTATCAAAATTCTTCAGAATTACCTCCTCCTAGGGTAGGAAAAATAGGAGGGGTTCTATCAAAAAAGCTGGGAAAAAGTCCCAGCATGCTTGTTCAGTTTTGGGTCAGTATCTCTACCATTCCTATTGTTATACTGGATATTATCGTTTAGGACTAGCCCAAATAGTCTAGAATGAGACTGTTGGAGGTAGTTGATACTCTTTAAACATCCAGAACTAATGTACACTCTTTCCCCAAGGAATTTCACGTCGCTGGTATCTGCCAACTATATTAAACAAGCGAATGGGATTATTTTGCCAGACTAAGATGACCAAAATAGCTGGCATAATCCCCCAAATACTTAATATAATGATACGACTATCAATAGCTACTTGGTTTAAAATATTGGGGATAATAGAATAAATCATAGCTGGTATAAATGCTAAGTTTGTTAATACTATACTAAATACTACTAAGAACATCGCTAATTTTTTCCCAACAGTTGCCCTTTTATCACCAAAGTTATTCCAAAAAAGATTGCCATAGACAGCTGTCCGAAAATGTTGTCGTGTCGTTGGTTGCGCTTGCTTTACATTCTTGTAAAGGGCACGTTCCAAGAGCCAAATCAAACCAAAACACTCTGCTAGCCATAAAAGAATTAAATAAACCAGTGTCGCATAGCTGTAATAGCCTCCAAAAGGATTGGCAACTACTAACCCTGTCCCACCAAATCCCAAGGCAACTAAGGCAGGGAGCAACAGATTTGTTTTTCCTGCACCTGCCGTATTCAAAAGCCTACTTGGCGGGGCAAGCAAAGCAAGATTTTGCTCTGTATCAAAATAGACAGCTCCCTCGCCACATTCGCCCATATAAACGATTTTTCTAAAAAACATATATCACCAAAATTTAAATAAATTTTCCCATTCCCATTTTCCATGAGAAAAGCCATCATAAATAATATTAAATAGATTATTAACGATTACACCACCTGCGGCTCCCGCAAGCGTTCCAACCACTGGTATTGGAATAGCAGAACCTATAATTGCTCCTACATACATGGCTCCTACAGCTGTTCCGGTATGTGCAACTCCATCAATCGCAGCACTTGTAGCACCATATTGGTCGACACGTTCAAAGTAGGTTGATACACCATCTAAAACTGCTAGCGAACTGCCAAGTAGACCAACACTTTTTGCAGCTCCCTTAACTCCAGTACCTTTAACAAAGGTTCCGGTACCATTCAGTAAATCTTCCGTATGCTTTGCTGCCTTAACATTATTAAATCGTGAGACATCTCCGCTGACCTGTTTCCAGGTTTTATAACCAGTTTTCGAATAGGTGGTAGAGACTGGCTTTCGCCACCATGTCCCATTTTTTATTTTCTTAATACTGGCTAGTGCTTCTGCACCAGCTAATCTGCCAGTACTTGCATAGCTTCCTGCATTAAAGTAAGAGGTATAGCGGTTCAGTTCATTTTCAAACAAGAAATGAACAATTGATGAATCCAATGCCTCATTAGGATTTGATTTGATATAGTTTTCAATCACAATCAAATCCTGCTCCGTTACATCTTCTCCATTTTTTATTTTCTCTATAATAGATTTATAATCATTTTCAGTTTTATAAGAAGTCCACCTCTCATCCACCTGCTTGACCCAGTCCATATCCTTGGCAGGTGGAAGGGTGAAGACCTTGGTTTCGGCATTCCATGAGCTGGTAGCTTGGCGCATGCCTGCTTGGACGGCGGCTATCAAGGGCTGGATATTGGAAAATAAATACACAGAAGAGCCATCAAAAGCCCGTAGTTTCTGTAATTTCTCCTCCAGCTTCTGCTTTAGGCTCCGGTACCTATCTTCAGAGGAGCGTAGAGATGAGATATAGGAGTAGCTGGGTTGGTCTTGACGGTACTCTAAAGTAATCAGCTCCGTGTAGCGACTGATAAAGAGGTCTGCTTTATAAATCTGCTCCACCAGCTCATCTTCCTTCAAATCCACTTGGTCTACCTGACTGCGGTATTGGCTTGGCAGCTTGCTACAAGCTGTATTCACCACTTCATCTAAGAGAATGCACCCCTTAATCAAGGGGTGCAAAATCTGTTGGCTATAAGCCTTGGCTGAATCGTAGGTATGACCTGACAAACTTGCGCTATCATGGATAAACTGGCTCAAACTAGCCTGTAAACACTCATATTTCCTCATGAGAAATAAATTCATTTAATTTGCTTATAAATTCCATCTCAAAAGTAGTATGTGGAGATTCAAATAGAATCTGTTCTATTTTTGATTCATTAAACAAATACATTGTTTGAGCATCTTCGAATCCTTGAGGATTTAATACTCCAGAATAATCAAAAACCGTTCCTTCTCTATTCTGCTGATATCGACCAACAATCATAATAGGTTGACTTCCATTTTTTAATAATACAGTCGTCCCAAGTGATAACCATTTTTTATCCATTTTTTTCTCTCCAATTTTTAATGAAAATATAACTGTGATAGAGAATTATCCCTCCGAAAAAGATCATAAGAGGTTTCAAGGAAATATAGCCAACTATTCCGATAATGATGAGCGTTAAACACCACCAAAAGACCGCCTCTAGGATAGAGGGACGTCTAGAGTTGGGAAGCATTTCTAAGTGTTCCTTCGTCAAAGCAGAACGGTCATTAAAAGCATAGAATAAACGATATTTTACTTGTAGTAAGTCAATATCTAAAGACTCTAAACCTCTTATATAATTAAGTACATAAAACAATAATAAGGGTTCTACTTCCTCAAGATACTCCGTGTAAAGAGAAAAATGTCGCTTACCCGCTACTATTACATTTCCTGCAGCAAAAACACCAATCGGACGTCCGTTTTTACTAATGGCTAGAATATCTCCCTTAGTCCCTGAAGCAACTCGTTTTAACTCATAATGATCTTGATCGTATCGGAATATGCCATACCAGTAGGCTGGTTCCCATAAACGGTCAATTCGTTTTTGCTCATAGAATATTATTTCTGAATGGGCGGAACGTGCTACAATTCGCTCTGTTTTTGAAATATACTCATAGTGCTTTAGAACAAGGATTTCATCAGCACCTGCCCGCAGTCGGTAGCCGTCTTTATCTTGTTCAATTCCAAGTTCATCGACCCAGTTATCGGCTATCAACGACTTAGATTGAAGAACAAATCCTTCTGAATTACCTTTTAATCTTAATTGAATTTCCATAATAGAATTACCACCCAATTGATAAACCTAGACCAAATGGTCCTAATTTTAATTTCGCTTCTGCATTCTGTGTTGTAACACCAACTTTAGCTCTTGCTGAAACACCTATACCTGCAGATCCACTCACATTAAATTTTATACCAAATACAGTAAAACCTGCTTTCGCTTCTCCTTCTAAAATATAAGCGTCTGTACTTGCCGTATTCAAGAGCCTACTTGGTGGAGCAAGCAGAGCAAGATTTTGCTCTGTATCAAAATAGACAGCCCCTCGCCACATTCGCCCATATAAACGATTTTTCTAAAAAACATATATCAACAAAAATCATTCCATTTTTCTCATTTTCCGTGAGAAAAGCCATCATAAACAATATGAAATAGGTTATTAACGATTACACCACCTGCAGCTAATTATTTTTTGATTATTTTCATCTAAACCGGTAGTAACGTCATCATTCTTCCTCCTCTAAAAAAATAAACTTGTTCATGTTTAACACTTCATAAAGATTAAGAAACCTTATAAAGAGAATACTATAACCTGCAAAAAAACCAAGTAATACCATGATGTAACTATAATTAAACAGAAATACTAATGATATGGATTGACCAAATAATGTCAGTATAAAATCACCCACGGGACCGGTCTTGACTTTTTGTTTTGCATTAACATATCTAGGTCGAGGTTTGCGCTCAAGTTTGTAGCTTTTTTCCTCCAACAATCCTTTTGGCTCCTTAGTTATCCTATTCAGCCAGAAGATAATGCCAACAGCCCCTATAACATATATCAAGAGAATCATCTTCCAAAATCTTGGAACGTCTTGATTATACAGCCATTCAATTCTTAGGTGAGATGTAATTGCTGCTACCATCATCAAGCCAACTACAAACCACCATTCAGTAAATTGACGAAAATAGCTCTGCAACCACGGAACCGATCGGATAGCATATTGTTCTTGAGTAGCAGTAATATCATAAACTGTGTATTCTCTATTGTATTTTGGAAAGAAGCCAGGAAAATAACTACGAATATCTTTGGGATTAGCATAGTCAATAATATAGACCCGACGGCGCAGTTCAATGACATAATACCTGTAATTCAAGCAACCAGTTAGCCTAGCTACAAATTGCTTTTGCTTTTTCACAACCCACCCCTCCTTTTAGTAATTCAATAAGGTTTTAAAGCTACGTCCTCGTCTCATTCCCCTATCATATCAATCAGAATCTCGATTCTAACTTATGTAATGATCTCATTTACTAATTTCCTCATACTTATTATACCAAAAATTTCCTTAGTGACACTAAGGAAATAATAGTTCTGTATCTGGAAGCATTAATATTAGACTTCACCTTTAGAATATGGCGATTGAGAAACTCCATTATTCAAGATTGTGCATAGACACTTAGCAACAACTAGTCATTCCCAGTTTTTCCTTTCTTCAACCTTGTTGCATTTTCTGCTAGCCACTGTCGGTACAGTTCTTGATAACGACTTTCTTCCTCGTCTTTGAATCCTTCAAAAATAACTCTATCAACATTTTCTTCATTGAAATAAAAAACATGTTCTGCTTCTAGTCCTACTGGATAAATACATCCTGAATAATCAAAAATAATATTTTCTCCCTCTTGATTAAGTATCGCACCACGGTTGAGAACCATGATTTTACGATTGCCCTCTTTCAAATAAACAATACTACCAATTGGTAACATACTTCATACTTCCTTTCTACTTTTAATAATGGTTTGATATAGACAAACCTTAGATTATTTGATGCACAGTCTGACAAATCCTTGCTTTAACCATTTTCCGATACCATCTAGTGATTATTTTTCCTAATTTAGTAAAATATCCACTATTTTATATTTCCATTTTTCTTTGGCAGAGAATGCTCCATTTGCTGCACCGAGATAAATGAAAGCTAACAATATGGCGACTAAAAGCAAAACAATATTCCCTAAATACAGGAAAATTCCAGTAAAGATGATGAACAAAAATAAAATGAATAGCCATGCCCAAAGAATATGGAGAAAAAATGCCAAGGGATTGTGAGGTCTCATTTTATAGTAAAGTGGTTGTTTTAACTCTCTATCAAGGAGTGCTTGTAGGCTTTTCCTTCTGGAATAATAAAGCAACTGTAATAAAAGAAAAGCTACAACCAACCCAATCGCTAACAATATACAATTGGTTATCATTGAAAAATCGGTATTAAAATGTTTGAAAATATCTATCTTGTTTACGCGTATCCAGGCATTAAAAAATACAGTTGCACCTCCTACTAAGGAAGTAGGAATCACAAATTTACTTGCCCTTGCATGTTTTTCCTTGAGTATCAAATATTCTTCGGTCGTAATAGGATAAACCTTGTGGTATAATGCCCAGTTTAGAGGAAAAAATAAATGTCCAATGATATTTCTAGGACGAATATCCAACAAATAATATTGTTCGTCAACTAGAAATAATAAATAGCGAAGATTACTCTGATACTGTAATTGAATAAGTTTCATCATTCCTCCTCAATCAAATAGTTTTAGAATAGTCAGACCAATGATTATCTCTTTTTTGACGTATATCCACTACCCTATAAAAATGATCACTATCAGTACTATAAGCAAGATTTACTGCTATAAGATGTAAAAATACCAATAAAGTAGCTGTCAGTAAAAATACTAGATTTCCTAAGTAAATAAATCCTACAAGAGATAGAATAGCTGTCCCTACGATAAGAATAAGATAGGCAATATAGGTTATAATCATTTTCCAACTGATTTTGGAAGGTACAAGTTTATAGTAGAGTGGGTGTTCCACGTTTATATATGTTAATGAAGTTATACTGCGCTTTCTAGAGCGATAAAACCACCCTGCTAAAATAAAAGATAGGAATATCCCCATAAGCGCTAAAATTATATTAAGTTTTAGTGAGAAGTCTGTCTCGAAATATTTGGAAACATGATGAATTCGAAGCCAATTTCCTACAAAGACTGACAGTCCTGCTCCTAAAGTAGAAGGAAGCACTAGATGCTTTAATCTGTCATTCTTCTGATTTATCTTGTGATAGTCTTCGTTTGTAATAGGATAAATTCTTTGATAAAAAAACCAATTCAGAGGCATAAATAGATACCCTATTAGATGATTGGGACGCCTATCCAATAAATAATACTGTCCATCAATCTGAAAAACTAGATAGCGAAAATTCGCATAAGTAAAATGAAAGCTCTGCATCATTCCTCCTTAATCAAATGGGGTCAAAATACTTAAACCACTTGAAAAAGCTTTCCCAACATCATCTGTAAGGTCTTCGATCCAATTTTTTACACCCTCTATACTATTAGAAACTGCCGTTCCAACGTCTTTACCCGCATCATCTAACCAATCACCGACGGTATCCAACCCATCTTGAAGACCCAAGAAATTATTGTTGTAAGCTGTTTCAAATCCCAAACTAACAACTGTACCAACAGCAAGGCTCGCGGCTGCTACACCTGCTGCTGCCCAACCAATAGGATTGCTGACAAAGAATATAGCTGATATGGCAGCGGTTGCTCCCACACCCGCGCCCCATCCTATCCCTGTCGATAAACCATTATGAACAAGGGCTTGACCCCAAGTTTTATCTTGGTTGACTATATCATCATACATGCCTAGACCAAAACCAACCCCCATCAAACCATAACCAAGTCCCTTGCCAACAGCTGCTGTTTTTGTTCCGTGTTGAACCAAGGCTTGTCCGATGCCTCCTTTATTAACTACGATAAAAGTCGTTGATAATCCTTGAACGTTAGTTGTAGCTGGTCCCTTTATGCCTTCCAAAATAGTAATTAAACCACCTAAGCGCTGAACACCTAAACCAAGTTGTTCGGTAATTGTTGCAGCCACATCAAGTTGTGTACTACTTCTATCGTATAAATCTTTGGATTTATCCACAAAATTCTTGATCGAAGCAAGTAACGCTTGACTAAGTAGCTCATCCGGATGGGATCGAGCATAAGTGTAGACAGCCTGCATATCTTCATCAGCAAGGACTTGACCATTCTCTGCTTTTTTTACCGCAGCATTATAAGCCTCTGTCTCCTCCTTCTCTTTTTTACTTTCCCACCTCTCATCCACCTGCTTGACCCACTCCATATCCTTGGCAGGTGGGAGGGTGAAGACCTTGGTTTCGGCATTCCATGAGCTGGTGGCTTGGCGCATGCCTGCTTGGACTGCGGCTATCAGGGGCTGGATATTGGAAAATAAATACACAGAAGAGCCATCAAAAGCCCGTAGTTTCTGTAATTTCTCCTCCAGCTTCTGCTTTAGGCTCCGGTACCTATCTTCAGAAGAGCGTAGAGATGAGATATAGGAGTAGCTGGGTTGGTCTTGACGGTATTCTAAGGCAATCAGCTCCATGTAGCGACTGATAAAGAGGTCTGCCCTATAAATCTGCTCCATCAGCTCATCTTCCTTCAAATCCACTTGGTCTACCTGACTGCGGTATTGGCTTGGCAGCTTGCTACAAGCCGTGTTCACCGCTTCATCTAGGAGAATGCACCCCTTGATTAAGGGGTGCAGAATCTGTTGGCTATAAGCCTTGGCTGAATCGTAGGTATGGCCTGACAAACTTGCGCTGTCATGGATAAACTGGCTCAAACTAGCCTGTAAAGACTGATAGGCATTTAGGCGATTTCCCAATACTGAACCAACACTTTGGGCTTGTTGGTCAGAGGATCCTAGATACATTTCAATTCCCACTATGTTTCCTCCTCTTCCAATCTCCTTTGCTCTACTGCAAGTTCCTCTGCCTGATTGGTCAGACGGCGGTTTTCATACAGCAGTTCTTCATATTCTCTCTCCAAGTCCGTCTTTATCTTCTTGTTCTGGGCAAGCTGCTCATCAACAAGCCCCTGAAAAAGAGAACGGTCTGAAGAGCCGTGAAGAAGCGCGACTAACTCCCGTAAGAAATGATCCGACTCTTTTGAGAGTTGACCCAGCTCTTCCATACTCATTTGCCTTGCTTTTATCAGCTCTTGCTGATGGGCTAGTCGCTCATTAACTCGCTTGCTAACTTCTCTTAATTCACTTCGGTTCATTCAAACTAAACCCCGTACTTTGTAATTGAACACCCAACTGTGCATCCATTGCTTGAAAGCTAGCAGACACACTTTGGATATTGCTGGACATCGAAGAGAGGATTGTTCCTAATTGGCTAGCCAGCTCTTGTGATTTAGCAATCGCTTCTTTGGCTTGCTCGTTACCACCAAGTTTTGTTTGAAAATCTAGCATCACACTGCCACTACTGACTAAGGCAGAGACACCATTTGCTAAAGCGGTGGCTCTCTCCCCAGCAGTGGAGGTATCATTTTGTAAAACGACCATGGCTTTCCTCCTACTTTCTATTTAATGATCTGAACTGCTGGTAGTTGTAGAACTACTGCCAGAGCTAGGGATATTCGCATTATTGCTCGGCGTTGACGAAGCAGGAGCTGCCACGGATACATAGAGAGTAACGCTTTCTCCAATAGCAGTACCAGCAGCAGGAAATTGTCCTACTACCAACTCTCCATTAGCGGAATAACCAGAATCCTCTATCTTTTCAACCGTGACATTGACCCCCAAATTCTGTAACTGCCTACGTGCATCAGCATAGCTCGTTTTGAGTACACCAAAGTCAGGCATAACCGGTGCTGGGCCTTTTGAGATAACAAGATTCACTGCTGAACCTTTCGGGAGAGCAGTTCCAGCTTCTGGTTCTATACGAGTGACCAGTCCTTTTTGATGGGTGCCGTATTCTTCGCTTATTGTTCCAACGACCAAGCCTGCGGCTTTGAGTTCTTGTGTAGCTGTATCTAAGCTCTTACCAGTAACATCTGGAACTTGAGGCTGTTCAGCTCCTTTGGATACCTTAACAGTGATAGTGCTTCCCTTGGCCTTAGAAGAATTGGCTTTCGGGTCGGTCGAGATAACCTGATCTGCCTCCACGCTATCACTGTGTTCCTGTACTTCTTCAACGACAAAGCCTGCGGCTTCTAGCTCAATCTTTGCATCTTTGATATCTTTTCCGACGACATCAGGTACTGTTACAGCATCAGTGGTTGCCACTACAATATCGACTGGCTTGCCCTCTCGCTTAGAGGTGCCTGCTGCCGGATTGGTGCGAATGACCTTTCCTTCTGCAACTTCTGAAGACGGTTCTTCCTTCACTTTTCCAACCTTTAAACCGGCTGTCTCTAGCATTTCACGCGCAACGTCTAAGGTCTGACCACTAACATCTGGCACTTTAATCGTGGCAGGAGTATTTAGTAAAAGAGCCGCCACAGCAGCAATAATCAATACAATTGCCCCAAACAATACCTTATACCGCGTCCGTATTTTTCGTCTGGACTTAGAAGCTGCTCCTACTGGACGCTCTGGATGTTGGGCAGCCGGTGCAGCATGGGGTACTTTAATAGAAGAGGTTCTCTGTTCTGTCGCAATGGTTGATAGCTTTGGTAGGGTTTTGGTATCGACCTTTCCGTCCTCTAAGACAACCTTCCTTTCATTCAACCGATTATTCGACAAGGAAGAGGCAATATCTGTATACATTTCGGCAACTGTCTTATAACGATCTGTCAGTTTTTTGGCAGTTGCTTTTAAGACGACATTTTCAAGCGCCTGTGGCACATTCGGATTTTCTTCCCGTACAGACGGCAGGGCTTTCTGGAAATGCTGAAGCGCAATCGTTACGGCGCTATCTCCGTCATAGGGAATCCGCCCTGTCAGCATTTCAAACAGGATAATCCCCATGGCATAAATGTCGCTTTGAACCGTCGCTTTTGAACCACGAGCCTGCTCAGGTGATAGATAATGAACCGATCCCAGCATCGAATTGGTCTGGGTTAAGCTGGTCTCTGCAAAGGCTACCGCAATCCCGAAATCCGTCACCTTGGCGGTGCCTTCTTTGGTTAAGAGGACATTCTGTGGTTTCAAATCACGGTGTACGATACCGCGGGTATGCGCCATTCTCATGGCTAGCAGGATTTGCCCCATGATCCGTACCGCTTCATCATTGGACAGAGGAGCATTCTCCTTAATATATCGTTTTAAATCGAGACCATTGACATATTCCATCGCCAAATATTGTTGTCCGTCTTCTTCGCCAATGTCTGAAATGCGTACAATATTCGGATGATCCAAGTCTGCCATGGCTCTAGCTTCTCGCTGAAAACGTTGCACGGCTATCTGATCGGTTTGATAGTTGGTTCGCAGAACCTTGACAGCGACCTCTGCCCCGTCTAAAATCAAATCTTTTGCCAGATAGACGTCCGCCATTCCTCCACGTCCAATTTGACGGACGATTCGGTAGCGATCAGCAAAGATTTTCCCAATCTGAATCATTGCCTAGCCTCCTCGGTAATGTGGATAAGGGCTACGGTGATATTATCTGTACCGCCAGCGTTATTGGCAAAGCGAACGAGACTTTCTGCCTTGCTATTTAGAGAAACATCACTAAGGATAATATCTCGGATATCTTCGTTGGAAACCATGTTGGTCAAGCCATCACTATTGACTAGAATATAATCGCCCAACTCTAGCGTTTTTAAGGCAATATCTGCTTCGACAGGATTTTGCTGACCGATGGATTGGGTAATGAAATTCTTCTGTGGATGGTGTTGCGCCTCTTCCTCGGTCAACTGGCCTGCTCGAACCAAGGCTCCGACCAAGGAATGGTCGTTGGTCAATTGGCTGTACTCCCCGTCGCGTACCAGACCGATTCGTGAGTCTCCAATATGGGCGTAGATCATTTGATGATCGATGATGACAACGGCTTCTAATGTTGTCCCCATCCCGCGGTATTCTTCTGTTTGTCCCAACTCATGAATCTTTTGGTTTTCTTGCTCGAGGACAACAGCGAACCATTCCCGAACATCATTCAACGTATGGATTTGTGTATCTACCCACGAAACACCCAAGTCTGTTGCCGCCATTTCACTGGCAATATGCCCTGCACGATGACCACCCATACCGTCTGCCAAAACGATCAAATCAATACCTGCTCGGTTTGTATAACGGTTGACATAATCTTGATTGTTGGTACGTTTTTGACCTACATCTGTTAATAATGAAATTTCCATTTGGCCCATTTCCTCCTCTTACGATACTCGCTGAAATTGACTGATGAAGAAACCATCACTACCATATAATTCCGGGGTGATAAGGATACAGCCATCTTGCAAAATATCTTTTCTGTTATGATCTAATCTTACTTGTTTAAAGTTGGGGTGTTTGGCTAGAAAAGCCTCCACCACTTGATGATTTTCTTCTGCCACAATTGTGCAGGTGCTATAAGTTATTATACCACCTTTTCTAAGACTTTGACAAACATTGCTTAGGATCTCTAGTTGCAGTTGCTGCAGCGCTTCAAAATCTGCCGTTTCCTTGTTGTACTTGATGTCTGGCTTACGGCGTAAGAGCCCGATACCCGAGCAAGGCGCATCTACCAAAATCTTATCAAAAGCATCTGCGCCAAATGTCTCAAAAACCTTTCTAGCATCTAACTTTTTAGTGATTACCCTGTCAGCCACGCCGAGACGCGTAGCGTTCTGCTCAATCAAGTCCAACTTATGGTCATACAAGTCAAGGGCTGTGACAGTCCCTGTCGTCAAATAGCTAGCTATATGCGCCGTTTTTCCACCCGGAGCTGCACAGGCATCCAGCACTGCCTCATCTCCTTGAAGTTGGAGCGTTGGCGCAACGAGCTGGCTACTCTCATCTTGAATCGTGATCCTACCTTCTGTAAAGGCCTTGGTCCCTGCAAAGTGACCGCTCGGCTTTACCAGACCAACAGCTGATAAAACAGACAAGTCTGCCTGCGTCTCCTGCTTTACCTCTTCCACTTCCTGAGAATTGATCACACGGACGCTCGCCTTATTGCGGACGAGCAAACTCTCAAAAATCTTGATTGCCCGTTCGTCTCCATATTCATCTATCAGCTTTTTCACCAGCCATACAGGCAGGGAGTACTGAACTGACAGCCGTTTGTTTTTCCGTTTAATGCTGGCAATATCTGGTAGCTCATGATCGATCAGCTTTCTTAAAATTGCATTGACAAATTTATCTGTCCCCCGGCTTTTCTTGGCGATTTCTACCGCTTCGTTGACAATGGCATGGTTGGGAATTTTGTCCAAATAAACAATCTGATAGAGACTAAGCAGGAGGAGCTGATAGACCCATGAATCCAGTTTCTCTCTATCTTCAATCACATGTGCCAGATACCATTCCAGCGTGATTTTCCGCGCAACAGTGCCATATACCAGCTCGGTTACGAGCCTTTTATCTTTTTCCGACAAGGAAGAGGAGTGCAGGGCTTGATGGAGAGCAAGATTCGAATAGCCTCCCTCGTCAAATATCTGCCCCAAAACCGTTAAGGCAAGACCTCGTGCTGTTTCCTTTTTATTCACCAAAACGATCTCCTACTGCTAACTTGCGACCAATCCCGTTTAAGAAATCGGCGATTCCCATTTTAGGCTTGCCTGCTGGCTGAACTGTTTTTAGAGCAAGCGCTCCTTCACCCGTTGCGATCCGCAATTCTTTCTTACTAAGCGCAATGATTTCACCTGGTTGTCCAGAACCTTCTGCTAGGCTAGCTTCGTGAATCTTGAAGCGTTCTCCATGTAAAAGAGTATGCGCCACTGGCCACGGGTACATCCCGCGGATATGATTGAAGAGTTGACGATTGGTCTTGGTCCAATCTAGACGCTCCTCCTCGGGACTAATGTTGGGTGAGAAAGTCACTTGGCTTGGATCTTGGGCTTCGGGTTTCAGCTCACCTGCCACATAAGCAGGGAGGTGTTCCAGCAATAAATCACGTCCGACGACCGCTAATTTTTCAAATAGGGTTCCTACATTATCCTTATCCGTAATCGGAAGAGCTTTTTTAGCAATCATATCGCCGGCGTCCATCTCCTTGACCATTTCCATGAGGGTCACGCCAGCTTCGGCATCCCCATTGATGAGGGCATAGTGAATCGGCGCACCACCTCTATATTTAGGCAGAAGCGAAGCATGGACATTGACGGCAAATGATACGCTATTTAAGAGTTTTGTTGGTAAAAACTGACCAAAAGCCGCCGTAACAATCCCGTCTGCACCAAGCTCCATCAATTCTTCTAATTCTCTGCTTCCAGATAATTTTTCAGGTTGATATACCGGCAGGTCATGCGATAATGCCAGCTCTTTAACCGGTGTCATTCGAATCTCTTTTTTTCTACCCACCGCACGATCGGGTTGAGTAACCACTGCTAACAATTCATACTGACTATCTTCTAGCAACCCCTTTAAAACCGTCGCCGAAAAAACAGGCGTTCCCATAAAAATCAATTTTGTCATACACATACTCCTTTACACAAGATACGAGGGCGTTAAGCAACTCCTAGACAAAATAGGCAATCGAAGCAGGGTGTCTCGCACCCAATGAGATTGGTCTTTTTGTCAGCGAGTTGTAGTCCGAGTTCAGTTACACAAGATACGAGGGCATTTGATACGAGTTGCACTCGTTCTATCTCCCGCCTTCAACAGTCCTTCTGGACTGTTGAAGCGAGCCAAGCAAAAATAGGAGATTGACGATGTGTTCCATGAACACAAGGAAATCTATCTTTTTTGCACAGCTCGTAGCCCGAGTTCAGTTACACAAGATACAAGAGCGTTAAAAGCACAAAGTGAAAATAGGAAATTGACACCGTGTCTCAAGACACAAGGCAATTTATCTTTTTCACACAGTGCTTAGCTCGAGTTCAATTACAATAAGATGTGAAGCCGTTAAAAAACCGACTGAAAATTAGGAAACATGACGTAGAAGCGCAGCTTCTAGGAATGTTTATCCCTAAAGGGAGCCACACCTGTAAGCAACTAAAGTTGCAACAGTTGCGTCTCTTTTTCGCACAGAGTTTAGGGCGTGTTCAGTTAAGATACGAGAGCGTTAAAAGCACAAAGTGAAAATAGGAAATTGACGCCGTGTCTCAAGACACAAGGCAATTTATCTTTTTCACACAGTGCTTAGCTCGAGTTCAATTACAATAAGATGTGAAGCCGTTAAAAAACCGACTGAAAATTAGGAAACATGACGTAGAAGCGCAGCTTCTAGGAATGTTTATCTATTTTCCGAGGTTTTAGGCTGAACTCAATTCCCCAAGATACGAGGGCATTTGATACGAGTTTCACTCGTTTTATCTCCCGCCTTCAACAGTCCTTCTGGACTGTTGAAGCGAGCCAAGCAAAAATAGGAGATTGACGATGTGTTCCATGAACACAAGGAAATCTATCCCTAAAGGGAGCATACCTGTAATCAGCTGAAGCTGAAACAGTTATGTCTCTTTTTCCAAGCTTTAACCCATATTCCATTTATTTGCTCTTGATGTTATTGAACCATCCAATCTATCTACTTTATTATACCATCTTTTATCCTATTTCTCTGCTTCAAGGGTATAGCCGTTTAGTTTATCTCATCCTCACTAAAAATAAAAAGGCAAGGATTATCTGAACAGCACTCCAAGATTAGACACACTATCTAACCATTAGAATGCCGTTCAGCATTCCCCACCTCACATCATCGTTTGCGGTTCATGGTCAATCACGACACGCAGGTCCTGATTTTCCCTTTCCTGAGTCCAGTCTAACACACGATTCAGGACTTGCCCCAACTGTGGCTCCTTGCGGTATTTGACAATCATCTGATAATGATAGAGATTGTGCGTTCGGGCAATCGGTTTGGGCGTAGGACCAAGGAGCTGAATCTGATCACTCAGATGCTCCCGTAACATGTTCATAACCTCAAAGGCCTTTTTAACAACAAAGTCTTCCGACTTATGCGACAGGGTCACACCAACGGTGTAGTAGTAAGGCGGATAGCCCCACGTTCTGCGCATGCCCATTTCATACTGATAAAAGCCTTCATAGTCCTGCTCCTTGGCAAAGGAAATAGCATAGTGGTTTGGATTATAGGTCTGAATCACGACCTCCCCGACTTTATCGGCTCGACCTGCCCGTCCCGCCACTTGAGTAAGGAGCTGAAAGGTACGTTCTGCAGAGCGAAAATCAGGCAAATTCAAAGCCGTATCCGCATTTAAGACCCCGACCAGAGTCACATTGGGAAAGTCCAAGCCCTTGGCAATCATCTGCGTTCCAAGGAGGATATCTGCTTCACCACGACCAAAGGCTGTCAAGATTTTTTCATGACTGCCTTTTTTCCTCGTCGTATCGACATCCATACGCAAGATGCGGGCTTCGGGCAATACTTCCATTAACTCGTCGTAGGCCTTTTGAGTACCCGTTCCATAATAGCGGATGGCATTGCTATGGCAATTGGGGCAGATACGCGGAATGCCCTTTTGAAAACCACAATAGTGACAGTTCATCGTCTTAGTATCCATGTGGAGGGTCAGGGAAATATCACAATTCGGACATTCATCCACCGCGCCACAATCCCGACACATGACAAAAGACGAGTAGCCACGACGATTGAGCATTAAGACTACCTGCTCCTTTTTCGCTAGTTTTTCCTTGATTTTCTCAAGTAAAACAGGGGTAATCGTGCTTGCTTCCTGCTGACCGATATAATCTCGGAAATCAACAATCGCTACTGACGGAATCCGGGCTTGAGGATTGGCTCGTTGGGTTAGGGTCAAAAAGCCGTATAGCCCCTTGCTAGCCCGTGCCCGACTTTCCAAGCTCGGAGTAGCAGAACCTAGGACCAAGACCGCTTGATTGTAGTCCACCCGTAGTTTAGCTACGTCTCGGGCATGGTAACGGGGATTAGAATCCTGCTTATAGGTCGCCTCATGCTCCTCATCAATGATAATGGCACCAATATTGGTCAAGGGGGCAAAGATCGCAGAACGAGCTCCCACAACTACTTGGGCTTCTCCCCGCTCAATTTTGCGCCACTCATCATACTTTTCCCCGTCTGACAGACCCGAATGGAGAATCGCTACTTTCTGACCAAAACGGGCAATAAAACGCTGGGTCATCTGCGGGGTCAAGGAGATTTCAGGCACCAGCATAATGGCTGTCTTCCCCTGCTTTACAACATAATCAATGACCTGCAAGTAGACCTCGGTCTTCCCACTCCCTGTCACTCCTTCTAGGAGATGGGTCCTACTTGCCTGACCAAGCTCTGACACAATTTCTCGAACCGCTCTCGCCTGCTCGCTATTGAGCTGCAAAGCCCCCGTTTCTTTGACCTGGTCAAAATAAGCCTGCGTACGACTGACTTCTTCTTCCCACACTTTAATAGCACCCTGTTCTTGGAAGTAACGGATATTTTCTATCGAAAAATCCTGACGCAAATGAGCCAGAGGAGCCGGTTCTTCCTGTTGTAGCAAGAGTTCTTTTAAGGCCTGTCGCTTTTTAGCACGCTTACTAATCTCAAGATCCTGCAACTGTTTCTGATTAACCCTATACCATTTCTCCGTCTTAATCTGCTTTTTGTCCTTGGCGAGATAGTCGACCATAATTTTCCCAGCTTGAGCTAGGCGCATGACACGCGCCTGCTGGGTGAGGTCTAAATCCGAGAAATGCACACTCTCTTGACCACCAAAAATCGCCAGCCTATCTGCATCCGACAAGTCTACTCCCTGCGAGAGTACCTTGTCATAAGAAGAATTGAGCAAATTGGGTAACATGGCTTTTAAGAGGGAAATTTTATAGGAAAAGACTGTTTTTCGCAGCTCCTCTGCCAGCCATAGCTGTTCCGTATTTAACACAGGTGAAAAATCCAACACCTCTACGATCTCTTTTGTTTCAGTGTCAGAGCTTTCTGAAAAACCGACCACAATCCCTTGAATGAGCCGATTCCCCTTTCCAAAGGGAACATGGACCCTCATCCCTGCCTGCAACATAGCTTCAAATTCTTCTGGAATATGGTAGGTATAGGGACGATCCGTCTGCATCAAGGGGACGTCAACAATAACCTCTGCAAACATCCTTGCTCCTTTCTAGTCTCTCGTATGTGACATTAAAAATCAAAATAAACCCAGTTGGAATGCCAACTGAGCCTGCCTCTTAAATCTTATCGCCGTCTTCTTTTTCTTTGGCAATCTGTGCTTTAATCTTACGCTCTTCTTCTTCTTGACGAAGACGTTCTTCTTCCGCACGACGGCGGACAGCTTCGCGTTTCGCTTCTGGATCTGGGTGAATCACGACATTACCAGATTCGATTTCTTCCAAGGCGCGCAAGGTGGATTTGACAGAAGTAAATTCTTGAGTTGCCTTTGCTCCTGCTTCCAATTCATGCGCACGTTTTGCCTCCAAGATAACCAATGAATATTTTGATGGTACCTTGTCCAACAACGTATCAATAGAGGGTTTTAGCATCATATCTCTTACCTAATTTCTAATTTTTTATCTCTTTTAGCATGTCCTGATAATGCCCGATCACACGGTCAACGCGGAAGTGTTCCGCCTCGATGACCCGCTTCACTCGCTCAGCCGCCAAAGGCACCTCATCATTGACGATCGCATAGTCGTATTCACGCATGAGGGCAATTTCTTCTTTTGCCTTTTCAATCCGCTGGGCAATCACTTCTGCGCTATCTGTCCCCCGTCCAACGAGGCGATCTTGCAATTCATCCAAGTCAGGTGGCGTCAAAAAGATAAAGACCGCATCCGGCACTTTCTTTTTTACTTGTAAAGCTCCTTGAACCTCAATTTCAAGAAAGACATCAATGCCCTTATCAAGCGTTTCATTGACATAGATCAATGGCGTACCGTAGTAATTTCCTACATATTCTGCGTATTCTAGCATTTGTCCTTGACGGATCAACTCTTCAAATTCCTCACGGCTTCTGAAGAAATAATCCACTCCGTCTACCTCACCCGGACGTTGAGGGCGAGTTGTCATCGAAACAGAATACTGAAATTTATTTTCTGAGCTTTCAAAAATCTCACGTCTAACCGTTCCTTTCCCTACCCCAGAAGGTCCTGAAAAAACGATTAACAAGCCACGTTCTGCCATCATATCTCCTTCACAATCTTTCACTTTAGTGTATCAAAAAAACAAGCCTTTTTCAACTGATTTTCATTATCTTATCCAAGAAAATCGCAAGAATCTCTCTTCACAAATGAGGGGCTTGAGGCAATATACCATTTTTTACCAGCTAAGTAGCCTTGTGAAAGAATAGGAATTTAGCAAGGTTTGGTTGGGAGTAAATATCAGAGGGCAGTCAATAAATGACTTTAGTTGAGCCAAGTTAAGGCAAAGGAAAAATCTTCCAATGTCCCCTAACCACCCAGAAAGCAACAAAATGCCTAGTTCATTAGAGCAGAGAGGAAGTAAAAATTGAGAGGCAAGGACCTCTTGTCCCAGCCTCTTTAGTTTCTTATTTAGCAACTTCTGTCGCCCGTGTTTCACGGATAACGGTCACCTTGATATTGCCTGGATAGTCGAGATTGTTTTCAATCTTTTCGCGCACATCATGAGCCAGAATAGTGATTTTATCATCATTGACAATCGCTGGATGGACGATAATCCGAATTTCGCGTCCCGCTTGGATAGCATAGGCTTGCTTGATCCCATCAAAGCTATTGGCAATCTCTTCCAAATCTTGGAGCCGCTTGATATAGGCTTCCATGGATTCCCGACGGGAACCTGGACGCGCTGCACTAAGGGCATCAGCAGCTGCTACAATCACCGCAATGGTACTGGTCGCTTCCACATCACCATGGTGACTAGCAATGGCATTGATCACTACTGGATGCTCCTTGTATTTACGCGCCAATTCAGTTCCAATCTCCACATGGCTACCATCTACCTCACGGTCAATGGCTTTTCCTATATCATGCAAGAAACCTGCGCGCCGCGCCATTGTGACATTTTCACCCAGTTCTGCCGCAAGCACACCCGCCAATTTTGCCACCTCGATCGAATGACGAAGCACATTTTGACCATAAGATGTCCGGAAGTGCAAGCGCCCCATAGTCTTAATCAAATCTGGATGTAGGTTTGGCGCTCCAATTTCATAGGCAGCTGCCTCCCCATATTCCCGAATACGATGATCCATCTCTACGCGGTGCTTTTCAACCAACTCTTCGATACGAGCAGGATGAATCCGACCATCTTGCAACAAGGCTTCCATGGTCATACGCGCAATTTCTCGGCGGATCGGGTCAAAACCAGACAAGACAACCACTTCTGGTGTATCGTCAATGATCACATCAATTCCAGTCAAACTTTCAAAGGTTCGAATATTGCGACCCTCACGTCCGATAATACGCCCCTTCATGGTATCGTCTGGAAGATGAACAGATGTAATGGTTTGCTCTGCTACATACTCGCCTGAAATCCGTTGCATGGCTTGGGCGAGTAGATCCTTTGCTGTCTTATCTGCCCGCTCCTTAACTTCCCGCTCTGCTTCCTTGATACGCGTCGCAATCTCATGCGCCATCTTATCCCGCGTGTCGGTTAGAATCAAATCGCGTGCTTCTTCTTGAGTAAGCGAGGCTACCCGTTCCAATTCGAGAGCCTTTTGTTCTTCTAGTTTTGCAACCTCTTCTTCGCGCTCTTCAATGTGTTTAGACTTATCTGTTAGGGACTGCTCCTTTTGTTCCAGAGCTTTTTCTTTATTTGTTAAATTATCGTCTTTACGGTCCAAGCTGCTTGCACGTTCTGTCAAGCGCACTTCCGTTTGTTTCAATTCTTGTCGTTCTGACTTAAATTCTTCCGCAATTTCTTCACGATATTTTCGAGCGTCTTCTTTCGCCTCTAAAAGCAATTCTTTTTTCAAGGTCTGACGGTCACGTTCTGCAACCACCATGATATGGTCGGCTTCCCGCTCTGCCTTTCCGCGAATATTACTTGCTTCTTGTTCAGCGTTTAAAAGTGTCAGTTCTGCAGCTTCTTTTGCAGCTTTCATTTTTAAAGAAATCGCTAGATAACCAATAACTAAACCAATGAGAGCGGAAACAAGGGCAGCACCAATAGACATTGCTGACATTTTTCCACCTCTTTTTATTTATTATAGTCAAATGAATTAGCTTTCAAACAAGGAACTAAGACGCAGACCATACTGGAGTACGGCAAGTCGAAAGTAACAATGTAGCAAAGTTCATTCAAATGACCATAGATTCAAAAAATCCTCTTTCATTCTATCATATTTCAAACCATTTCACAATGTCAAAGTCAAAAAATCCACGCCAAGAAACATGAAAATACCATTTTCAAATATTGTTACAGAAAGGAATTTTTCCCTATAAATATTTACTTTTAAGCCTTGTTACCAATCTGACAACTAGATCCAGAGCATGACCCAAGCCCCAAAGACTACTGATATCATTTCAGCCTGCCCCACAACAAATCGTGCTAACAATGTATCAGTCAAATGACTTCTTCGGACTATCGAAGATAGGAAATCATTCTCTATTCTCCAAACTCCTACTAAAAGGGAACTAGGCTTTTCATTCCAACATCTTTCCTGCCTTTGTCATGCAAAAATATGGTATAATCAGGATAAGAAAAGGAGGATTTTTATGACCAAAGAAGTGCTTGTTGAGAGTTTCGAACTTGACCACACTATTGTCAAAGCGCCCTATATCCGCATGATTTCAGAGGAAACCGGCCCTAAAGGGGATGTGATTTCAAACTACGATATTCGTCTGGTTCAACCCAATGAAGATGCTATTCCTACCGCAGGTCTCCATACCATTGAGCATTTACTGGCGCTGCTGATTAGAAAACGCATGGATGGTTTGATTGACTGCTCACCATTCGGTTGTCGGACAGGTTTTCACATGATTATGTGGGGACAGCATTCCACCACCAAGATTGCCCAAGTCATCACATCTTGCTTAGAGGAAATCGCAGAGGTCACGACTTGGGAAGATGTACCTGGAACGACGATTGAATCTTGCGGTAACTACAAGGATCACAGCCTCTTTTCTGCCAAAGAATGGGCAAAACTCATCCTATCTCAAGGCATTTCAGACGACCCATTTGAACGCCACCCAGTCTAATACTCGCAAAAAAACTCTGGAAAACCCAGAGTTTTTTCTATCATCTTTCGACCATACATCCTTAATCTGTTGCTTCAGAGGCTTTTATCGCTTCGATAACTTCCCCGACGGTTGCCGCATCTCCTTCGACAGAGATAATTTCTGTCCCCTCCTCATTCCATGTTGCAACAGTAAAGGTCTCCTTTGTTTCCACATCACTACTAAAGAAACCACCATTCCACTCAATGATAGGAGCTTCAGGAGACAGCTTTTGGAGGTGCTCCAGAAGATAGGGATCTTCGCCCGACTGATATTGTTCAACCAAGGCACGGACTGTCCTATTC
Source organism: Streptococcus acidominimus (assembly GCF_001921825.1). Lineage (GTDB taxonomy): Bacteria > Bacillota > Bacilli > Lactobacillales > Streptococcaceae > Streptococcus > Streptococcus acidominimus. Next base: position 35,074 of record NZ_MSJL01000008.1, on the reverse strand, counting down.
TCACTACTTGCTTCAATAGCAGGTTCACCAGAAACTTCTCTTGCTTTCAGGTTTCCTGACAAGGAAATCATGGCACCAGCTACAATAAATAGGAACGCCCCTAGCACTAACAATTTTTTCTTCATAACTTTTTCTCCTAGTAATTATAGACTACATAACCCGATCCTGGAATTGGGTTATAAGTATAGAAAAATAACCAAGACCCGTTACCGTTGACATATTGTTGACGATTCGCTTCAATCTTAGCTCTACCAATAGATTGCCCACTCTGATACGTCTGATAAGCTTCCCATTCATTCCCGACAACGCCACCATCTCCATAAGTTTCCCAAAGTAACCAAGTACCTGTGCCGTCTGCCGCCCTAAACTTAGCTTCCGAGAATCTCCAACCTTTTGCAGAAAATGGATTTGAGCGATAGTGTTGTTTAAGTTGTAGAATTTTAGGATTTTCCACGGCTTTACGTGGAGAAGCTGACCTAAAACCAATATAAGAGGATACAAACGCATCTAACGAAGTATCCGTTTGTTCTCTAGTTAAATATTCTCCATAAGTCATTAAAATACCACCGTTATTCTGAACTGTTTCAGGGTCAAACTCAGAACTTCCATCATCATTTGCTATGTATCCTCCTTCTGGTAGAACCTGTACAATTTGACTTTCTGAAGGAGGAACTATATCTGGAAGTTCTACATTTTCTTTAGGAGTTGCTGCACTAACAGCTGTATTGGCTAAAGCTAAAACTATCAGCGCTCCCAATGACGATAATAAACGTAATTTTTTCATGGCAAATGCCTCCTTTTTTATTTATAGTTCTACTGTATCACAAAATGAAAAAAATACAAGTCTATTTTTTAAAAAATATTTGTGTTATAATAGTAAAGTTAGAGCTTTTAAAAAGAATAGCTTCTGACTCCTTCCACAAGGCTTCATTGTGGAGGGTGTTTTTGAATTTCAAAAAGTATTACCTAATAACCTTCATTAGAAAATGACCAAGGATGGAGTATCTATAACAGAAATCCATCCTTGGTTCTTTTTTGTATTTATGGATGTGTATCCGCAATGAACATCAGTAATCCAAATCGTCTGCGTAGCCTGCACCGTTTCCAACAAAGTAGCCTGTCTTGGCATTCATTGAAAAGAGGTAGGTGCCATCTGGACGGAAGAGGTTATAATAGCCATTTCCGTTGATGATATTGACGCGTTCTAAGATATACTGATAGCCAGACACATAGCCCCGTTCTTGCGAAACGGCAATAATCGTCTCTAAGACACCTGGGTTAAAGGTCCACGCTGGATTGTTCACATCATCAATCTTGGCTTGGTCATAAGGGACACGACTGAGGTGACGTTGCAGAGTGACACCTGCTGGAACCGCGATTCCGTACAGAGGAGCAGTACCAGCACTAGCGCCGTCTGTCTGAACAGCAGGAGCTGTCTGTTCCACACTTGCAGGTGGTGTCGCTTCAGCTACTGGAGCTACTGCATTAGTAGCTGGTGCTGCGCTACTAGCTGTCTGTTGAGAGCGACCGAGATTGATCGCTGCTGTAATGCTAGCATCAACAGCGGAAATACCTGTGGTGGCTGGTGTTAGGTTCTCACCGTCCTTAACCGTTGCCGTGGTATCCAAGTCACCGTCCACAATAATTGGTTTATCAAACTGATTGTTCAAGGATTGAAGAGCCTTAATAGCTGTTTCAAGCTGCTCATACTTTTTCTTAGCATTTTGATAAGCAGATGTCTTCTGACCTATCTTATCCAGCGCCTTTTTCAGTTCAGGTAATTGTCCAAAGGTACTGTTCTTCAACTTGCTCTCTTCCTTATCCACAAAGAAAGTCTCATATAAACGGTTAAAAGCTGTTACAGCCTCATCTTCCTTACTTGAGCTACTGCTCTGGCTGGTTGACTTACTGCTTTGACTGCTTGATGCCGAGGAGGAGGGCGTTTCCTCAACTTTTTCCGACTGCTTCATCCACATAAAGGCGAGTGCAAGAGCAGTAACAAAGACCAAGGCTAATGCTAGCCAAATCGCTAAAGGCTTACGAGAAGATCGCTCCTCCTCTTCTTCAAGATCATTAAAAGGAGCTGTTTCAGGGGCTGGTAGCACTTCTTCCGTGGTAGGAGTTTCTGGAGTGACCTTATGGATGGATAGGGCTTCTACTTGCTCTTCCAGAGCCGTATCCAGAGCGTTTTCGCTCTCGTCACCAACCTCTGCTGCTTCAGCCACATCCTCTGCGGTCAGGACAGGGAGGTTCATCTGCGTCTCATATTTTTCCTGTTCGATCTCTGCCCTGTGTTGCTTGATGTAGCGATCCAAGAGACCATCTTCTTCAGTCACACCCGCCTTGATTTCCTCATGCTTACGGACGGCTTGACCAACGGTCATATTTTTTGCATCTTCAAAATCTAAGATTTTTTCTCCATCACTTGGGAGACCATCATTCTTTTCTGTATTCTTTACCATGTTTATTCCTGCTCTTTCACCACTCGCTTGACGCGCTGTCCAAAAAATTGATAAAGGTCAACCTTTAAGGTCCCGTTGTATAATTTCCGTTTTTTATCTGCCTGACTGCCATAGCGCTGCTCAAATTGCTCGTCACTGGTCAAAATAAACTTAGACCAGGTTAGGAGAGGAGCAAATGTTTCCCCCATTTCACGATAGAGGGTCATGAGTGCCGTATCATCAAGCAGACGTTCCCCATAAGGGGGATTTGAAATGATGACACCATTGATTTTATTCGTGTAGAAATCCTGCAGACGCATCTGCTTAAAGGTAATGTCTTGAGCCACCCCTGCCTCAAGGGCATTTTTCTTGGCAATCTCAATCATACGACCATCAATATCAAATCCTGAAATATCCAAAGTTAGATCCGTCCGAATCGCTCGGCGAGCAGCCTGTCTTTCTCGCTCTACCAAGGCCTGATCAACCCAGTTCCACTCCTCAAAAGCAAAGGAGCGCTGTAAACCGGGAGCCATATTGCGGGCTATCATTGCAGCTTCGATACAAAAGGTTCCTGAACCACAGGTTGGATCGACCAAGGGCTTATCCGGATACCAGTTGGACAACTGCAGAATCGCTGCTGCCATATTCTCCTTGATCGGCGCACTACCTTTTTCAACACGATAGCCCCTCTTAAAGAGGCTAGAGCCTGTTGTATCGATTAAAACCGTTGCTACATCCTTTAAAATCGATACTTCAATTTTAAATTCTGCTCCCACTTCCTGCAAGGGAACTCCTTCTGGACGCGAAAAATGCTTCTGCAACTTCTTAACAACCGCCTTTTTAGAAATGGCTTGGACACTCGGCTCATTGTGCAAGGTTGACTTGACACACTTGGCTTTTGAAATTGGGAACTTACACCCTAGGGGCAGATACTGATCCCAGTCCAAGGCAAAAACACCTTGAAACAGTTCCTCAAAGGTCTTGGCCTTAAAACTGCCGACTACAATCTTAATCCGGTCAGCTGAGCGAAGCCAGAGATTGGTTTTAATCATCGCCTCGACATCGCCTTCAAAGCGAACGCGGCCATTTTCCACCTGACAGTCATATCCCAGCTCGCGGACTTCACGACCGACAACTGCCTCTAATCCAGCTGCCGCCGTTGCAATAAATGTAAATAGTTTCTTCATGATTCTCCGATAATAAAAGCTAGCAAAGCTAGCCTACCTATATATGCAATTTTCTATAAGCCATGTTTTGTTCCAGTGGTACTAGGCACTACCACCTTCGATAATCATCTGTCTACTGCTTATGCAGTCAGGAAAGTTCGTTCTGTTTCCGACTTTCCCATGCCCCGACCAAAATTTGGGTTGCTAGCTTGAGGGGTTTACCGCGTTCCACTTTTTATGTTTCCATAAAAACTCCGTCACTGTGGCACTTTTCAGACCTACTCGAACATATCTTGCGACTTAGCTCTTTCAATCGCCGTAACGCATTGCTACGTCCCTAGGCTTATTGGTTCGCCTAGCACAAACACTACCGGCATCACAGCCGGTGCTAGCATGGACTTTCCTCATGGTAGATTCCTACCATGCGATTATCCAAAAATTGCAAAGACTTCACCTATTAGTTTTCTTGGGCAATATGCTTGCCAAAGACTTCCTTCTCTAAACGATTCAAGCGACGTAAAATATCAAAGTTCGTCGCTGAAGATGTCCGCTCTGTTCTCAAGGTGTCAGAATCTTCCAATCCCGATACAGCGACACGGGGGGTATTTGCCATCTGTGCTTTCAAGCGGGCAATCTCACCTTTCAACTCTTTGATGATGGCTTCGTAAGCATCATAATCTTTCATGATTTCATCTAGGAAATCATTTACCTCATCTTGCTCATAACCACGGAAACCGATTTTAAAGTCTTGTTCAAAAATATCTTTTGTCGTAAATTTAATACTTGCCATTTCTACACCTCTACCTTCTAAAACGTCATTACCTCTATTATATGAAAAAATATAGGGAAAAATCAAGTCATATTACTCAATTTCTTCAAAATTTTCAGCCACCTCATTTAAACGTTCAAAAGTAAGCGCTTTTCTAGTATACTCCTCATTTTTTAACATCAGATGATAGAGATATTTCAAATTTGTTTCATTTTCGGGATCGTAGAAAAGGTAAGCTCCATCTGTATTGTCCAACAAAAATTGATTGTAGATCCGAAATTGGCTCGGATTCTCATAGCGAGGATAGGTCATTTTTACAAAATCAACCGACTTGAAATGGGCTAATTTTATCTGATTGACTTCATTCCAGTTCTCGCCATGATTTTCAAACAAAAAGAGGGTCGCAATCTGAAAGTCGTAGCCCTCTTGCCGCAGGTCTCGCAACTCCTCTAAACACCAGTATTCAAAGCCTAGATTGCCTGTCAGAATGAACCACTCTACCCCCTCTTCCAAGAAGCGAATAAGATCCATCCGAATGGCTTTTTTAATGATGGAAAGTCGGGGATCCTTGTCTGAAAAAATCCCCAAATCGGTGTGGCGATAGCCTGTTATCAATATCCGACCAATGTGCATTACTTGAACTCTTTTCTTATCTTGTGATATAATATAATGATTTTATTTTATCAAGAAGGAGTTCTATGGTCAATTATCCTCATCAGGTTAGAAAAAAAATCAGTAGAACCAATTCACATTCTTCTCTTCGGCAGGTGAACTTTGCCAATCGCGGTATGTCTTTTGAAGCCGCTATTAACGATAGTAACAACTACTATTTAACCCATGGTCGTGCTGTGATCCATAAAAAACCGACCCCCGTACAGATCGTGAAAGTAGACTACCCCAAAAGAAGCCGAGCGAAAATCGTTGAGGCCTACTTTAGGCAAGCATCTACAACCGACTATTCAGGGGTTTATCAAGGTCACTATATTGACTTTGAAGCTAAGGAAACACGGCAAAAAACATCGATGCCCATGAAAAATTTTCACGCGCATCAGATTGAACATATGGATCAAGTCCTGCAACAGAGAGGAATTTGTTTTGTACTCCTTCACTTTTCAACACTGAAAGAAACCTATCTACTTCCTGCTTCTGCCCTAATTCATTTTTATCGGGTCGAAAGCGGAAAGAAATCCATGCCGATTGCCTACATTCGTAAGCATGGCTTTAAAATCGAGATAGGGGGTTATCCCAGCCTGCCCTACTTAGAAGTTGTTGAAAAAAATTTATTAGGTGGTGATACTTTTGAAAAAACCAAACCTTAAAAAAATATGGGTCGTTTTCGCCAACATTGCTCTGGCCAGCTTCATTTGTCTCTTTATCGCAGTCTTATCACTGGTGATCTACTATGTCAAATCTGCTCCAACCCTAACAGAAGAAGCACTGACAGCTACTGTCTCCAGTAAAATCTACGACAAGGACAATAATCTGATTGCTGATTTGGGATCAGAAAAACGCTCCAATGCAAAGACGTCGGAAATTCCAAAGGATTTAGTCAATGCGATTGTTGCGATCGAAGACCGTCGTTTCTTTGATCATCGTGGAATTGATGTCATTCGAATTGCAGGCTCCTTTATCAATAACTTAAAAGGAGGGCACCTCCAAGGTGGCTCCACTCTGGATCAGCAGTTTATCAAATTAACCTATTTCTCAACGTCAAGCCATGACCAGACCATTAAGCGAAAAATTCAGGAAGCATGGTTGGCGCTCCAATTGGAACGCCGCAACACCAAGCAAGAAATTTTGACCTACTATATCAACAAGGTCTTTATGGCAAATGGAAATTATGGAATGAAAACTGCTGCCAAAGCCTACTATAGAAAAGAGTTAAGGGATCTTACTCTGCCACAGTTAGCGCTCTTAGCAGGCATGCCTCAAGCTCCTAACCAATACGACCCTTACACCCAACCAGAAGCTGCGAAATATCGTAGAGATCTTGTATTACAACAAATGTTAGAGGAAAAATATATTTCCCAAGAACAGTATGAAGGGGCTGTTCTAACGGAGATTACAGATGGTTTACAACCGCTGTCAAATACCTCTGCTTATCCACCTCACATGGATAACTACCTCAAGGAAGTGATCGAAGAAGTTGAGGCAAAGACGGGTTATAATCTCCTGACTACGGGAATTGATGTTTATACCAATGTCGATGTTAACGCTCAAAAACAGCTATGGGATATCTATAACTCTGACACCTATGTCAGCTATCCTGATGAACACTTCCAAGTTGCTTCCACTGTCGTTGATGTTTCAAACGGGCATGTCATCGCCCAGCTTGGCTCAAGAAATCAAGCAAGCAATGTTTCCTTTGGTACAAATCAGGCTGTTGAAACCAACCGAGATTTCGGTTCGACCATGAAACCTATTACAGACTATGCGCCTGCTCTTGAATATGGGGTCTATAAGTCGACCGCCGATTTAATCGTTGACGCACCTTATAACTATCCTGCTTCTAACACACCTGTCTATAACTGGGATCGAACCTACTATGGTTCAATGACCTTAAAAGCAGCCATTCAGTATTCACGAAATGTGCCTGCCGTTAAGACACTAGAAGCAGTAGGTCTAGAGAAAGCCCATAAGTTTTTAAACAGTCTGGGTATCTCCTATCCAGAGCTACTCTATTCAAACTCGATTTCAAGTAACACAACAGATGCCAGCTCTAAATATGGGGCAAGTAGTGAAAAGATGGCGGCAGCCTATGCAGCCTTTGCCAATGGAGGCACCTACTACAAGCCACAATATGTCAATAAAGTGGTCTTTAGCGACGGTAGCACGAAAGAATTTGCTCCTGAAGGCAGTCGCGTCATGACACCCGAAACGGCCTATATGATGACCGATATGATGAAGAGTGTCTTGACTTACGGAAATGGTCTAAACGCAGCAGTTCCGGGGCTTCCTCAAGCAGGAAAGACGGGGACAGCCAATTATACGGATGCGGAAATGGAGACGATCCTTGCCAACAATGAGGCAGCGAATTACAGTTCACTCGTTGTTCCTGACGAAAACTTTGTCGGCTACACAACGCGCTATGCCATGGCTGTCTGGACAGGCTATACCAATCGCCAGACCCCCGTGTTAGACAATGGTATCCCTATCGCAACGGACGTTTACCGGAACATGATGGCCTACCTCAATCCTGTTGACACTGCTACTGATTGGGAAATGCCAAGTGGCGTAAACCTGTACGGGTCCTATCTATATCTGGATGGAAGTTATCCACAGTATACTTATACCCCAAGCACGAATAGCACTCCAAGTAGCTCTACTCCTGTTCCTAGCAGCTCGGATACAAGCTCTAGCACAACGGGTACAACAGAGCCAGCAGTTGAACAGCCACAAACAAGTGCTTCAGCCAGCACCGCACAAGAACAACCTGCACCTATCAATCCTGCACCAAGTTCTTCGCAATAAAACTTAAATTCCTACTCATTGAAAATCAAAACCAAACCTTGATGAATTGCACTCGGACTACGAGCTGTGCAAAAACTGTGCTACCCTTAGCTAGTACAGATATATCTACCCTTAGGAACAATATTCTATCTTCAACTTCGTTTCCCCGCCTTTTCTTGGTTTTCATTGAGTCTCAAATTGACACACTCCCCAGAGCATTCTGCTAGAAAGTATCTGGGGAGTTTTTCTATATATGATTTATCTTTTATAGCCGTTTCGTTTATTTTTAGTACTAGCTCAAACAGTCTGGGGAGAGACTGTTTGAGATGGGAAATGAAGAAAACGAAGTTTTCGTCAAAACAGTCTGGGGAGAGACTGTTGGAGGCGGGAAATGAAGAAAACGAAGTTTTCGTCAAAACAGTCTGGGGAGAGACTGTTGGAGGCGGGAAATGAAGAAAACGAAGTTTTCGTCAAAACAGTCTGGGGAGAGACTGTTGGAGGTCGGAAATGAAGAAAACGAAGTTTTCGTTAAAAGTCGCAGGTAGTACTGGGGTACAGCAAGACGAGTTAACCAAGTAATAAAAATATAAACTAAATGACTATAAACGTAAAAAACATGTGGAAACTATCTCCCCAACAGCAACTAGAAGAACAAGCGAGCAACCATCAGATCCTTGCTGCGACTTCACGGACTAGCTTTGAAATCACCACTAGATTTTTTCACCTACTACCTCATCACTTTCCACAAGAACTTTTTCTCTCAGCCCAAGAGTCCAGACTGCTTTTTTCACCTATTTATGATAAGATAGAACTATGAAACCAGAAGAATTTTATACTACCTTAGAAGCCCAAGGCTACCCTTTAACAGATCACCAAAAAGACCAATTCGCCCTGTATTTTACCCGCCTAGTCGAATGGAATGAAAAGATTAACCTAACCGCTATCGTGAACGAAAACGAAGTCTACCTCAAGCATTTCTACGACTCCCTTGCCCCCATCCTGAAAGGTTGGCTGACCAATGAACCGATCCGCCTGCTGGATATCGGAGCAGGGGCAGGATTTCCGAGCTTACCCATGAAAATCCTCTTCCCAGAGCTAGAGGTAACTATTATCGACTCGCTTAACAAACGAATCCAGTTTCTAACCACCTTAGCCCAAGAATTGGACTTAACACGAGTTCACTTTTATCACGGACGGGCAGAAGATTTCGCCCAAAACAGAGATTTTCGTGCCCAGTTTGATGTCGTGACTGCCCGAGCAGTGGCTCGCATGCAGATCCTACTGGAGTTGACCATTCCCTTTCTCGAGGTCAATGGCAAACTGATTGCCCTCAAGGCCTCCAACGCCGAAGACGAACTGACCCAAGCCAAAAATGCCCTTACCAGCCTCTTTGCCAAAGTCATTGAAAATATAGACTACCCCCTTCCAAATGGAGACCCTCGAACCTTGACTATCGTTGAGAAGAAAAAAGAAACCCCAAACAAATACCCCCGAAAAGCCGGTATCCCTAACAAACGACCGTTATAAAAGATACAAAGCCTGTGAAAAACTCAAAGCGAAAATAGGAAATCTGACGCAGAGTTATCAAACTCTATGAAGATTTATCTTTTTCGCACAGAGTTTAGGGCGTGTTCAATTCTAAGATACGAGAACGTCATAGCCAATTCGCTTTAAAACAGTGTTCTGATGTGTGTTTATTTTACATGCTCAAGAACAGTTTTTCTAATTTCATAATGTGCTTTTTAAAAGTGAAACCACTATAAAAGCACACAGTACACTTCTTCATGTAATAACAGTCACTTCCCTGACTGTTATTACTGTACCTGTAAAGCAGGCATAGCCTGCAACAGCTACGGCAAACTAGGAAATACGACACAGAACATTTAGATGAGAGTTTGCTTCGCAAACTTCTATTTCCCGTCTCAAAAGGTATCCCATACCTTTTGGAGCTAGGAAGATTTATCCCTAAAGGGAGCCACACTTGACACGAGTTGCACTCGTTCTATCTCCAACCTTCCACAGTCTATTCCTAGACTGTAGAAGCCGTATCTGTAATCAGTTAAAACTGGAACAGTTACGTCTCTTTTTTTGCACAGAGTGCCTAATCTGAACTCAATTCCAAGATACTAGGTTCGTTTGCTTTCCAACCTGTACGTAGGGGCAAACCTAACAAACTCCCCTTTAGATACTGACTAGGAAGCTAGCCACGGGCTGACTAACATACAGCAGAGTTTGAATTTGATTTTCAAACATTACGGCTTTCTATGAGAAAAACTGCTCAAAGCCATAATAAAAAGAACACTTCGGATGAGGTGTTCTGCTAAAAATCACTTTATAAGTAAAAAGACACCTCAAGCACTAGAATGGACACTCTAGGTCTTGAGGTGTTGTTTTTAGTTTTAGTGTGCAAGTAGTCCATCGAGGGCTTCGCCGATAATTGCCAAGCGCTCCACGACTTCTTCTTGGGTCAATTGGTGTTCAGCGACATAGCGGTTGCGTGGGTGGATACGGCATTCGTGTGAACAGCCACGGAGGTAGGTATGCTCGTTTTGTTCAGAAGTCAAGATACGGCGGTTACAGAATGGATTGCCGCAGTTGACATAGCGCTCACACGGTGTTCCGTCAAACCAGTCTTTTCCGACTACTACGGGGTCTACATGGTTGACATCAACAGCGATCCGCTCATCAAAGACGTACATCTTCCCGTCCCAAAGCTCGCCACGAACTTCGGGGTCCTTTCCATAGGTCGCAATGCCGCCGTGCAACTGACCGACATCCTTGTAGCCTTCCCGAACCATCCAGCCAGAGAATTTTTCACAGCGGACACCGCCCGTACAGTAAACGACGACACGTTTGTCCATGAATTTTTCCTTGTTGTCACGAACCCACTGTGGTAATTCACGGAAGTTGCGAATATCTGGACGGATAGCACCGCGGAAGTGCCCGAGGTCATATTCGTAGTCATTACGTGTATCAAGAACAACGGTATTTTCATCCAAAAGGGCTTCTTTAAATTCTTGTGGTGAAAGGTAGGCACCTGTGGTTTCAAGCGGGTCAATGTCCGTATCAAAAGCATTGTCCTCTAGCCCGAGGTGAACAATCTCTTTCTTGTAGCGAACAAACATTTTCTTGAAAGCCTGCTCCTCTTCCTCGTCAATCTTGAACCAAAGGTCTTCCATACCAGGGAGGGAGTGGACATAGTCCATGTATTTTTGGGTGGTTTCGTAGTCACCAGAGACCGTACCATTGATCCCCTCATCTGCCACAAGGATACGTCCTTTTAAGCCGATTGATTTACAAAATGCCAAATGTTCCGCCGCAAATTCTTGCGCATTTTCAATCGGAACATATTTGTAATACAGTAAGACACGAATATCTTTTGCCATAAGATTTCTTCTCTCTTTTCTTTCTAAAAATTGTCTGATACTCAAAGAAAATCAAAAATAGACAAGGAAACGCAGTTAAAGGTAGAACTGGCGTTCACCAAGGCAAGTTAACAAAGTATCATTTTGATTTTCACAGAGTATGAATTTACCATCCACGCTCCTATTATACTTCTCCTATACAAGGCAAGGCAATTTATTTGCCCGAAAGTAGATAGGAGCTCTACCCTACTAGACTAAGCCACAATCGCTTTTGCGACTTCTTCTGTCGTCATGCGTGAGAAATAGTGACTTGTATCAATCGTTTGGAGTTTTGCAAGCACATCTGCATATTCATAGCGGGTGCCAACGAGCAATTCCTCAATATCTGCGACATCACCGATTCCAAAGAAGTCCCCGTAAATCTTCATTGATTCGATAATTGATTTCTCTGTCTTCACATAGGTGGTGATCTTCCCTGCAGGATAGCGTACACTGCGCTCTACTGTGTATTCAGGCGTCTGACCGAAGGTCCAATCCCAAGTGCCAAACTGGCTATCACGAATTTCTTGGATTCGAGCCAATTCAGCCTCTGATAAGACATATTCGTCCATATCGGGATATTCCTGCTTCATTTGATTTAAAATGGCATCCTTGAACTCTAATACCGTCATTTTTTGAGGAAGTTCGTTGTTGATATTGGTCACACGCGCACGAACCGACTTAACCCCTTTTGATTCGATCTTATCCTTGCTGACTTTCAAGGCAGCACCCAAGACCGTCATATCAACATCAAAGAGCAGGCAGCCGTGGTGCATCATCCGCCCCTTGGCATAGGCTTGGGCATTGCCACAGATCTTCTTGCCATCAATTTCAAGATCGTTGCGACCTGTGAAATTAGCAGTAACACCCAAGGTTGCGAGCGTATCGATAACTGGCTTCGAGAAGGTCTTAAAATCAAATGCCCCCTCATCAGCCTTGTTGGAAATAATGGTGTAGTTTAAATTGTTCAAATCATGGTATACAGCGCCACCGCCTGACAAGCGGCGAACAATGTGGATACCATGAGCATCTGTGTACTCTTTATTGATTTCCTGAATGGCATTTTGGTGTTTTCCAATAATGATAGCAGGCTCATTGATCCATAAGATAAAAATCTCATCGACATGGGTTAGCTCCTTGAAAGCATAGGCTTCCAGAGCAATATTGTAAGCAGGGTCATTGCTGTTGTTGACAATGTATTTCATCGTATACTCCTCATTTTTCCTTATTCCCTTTAAACACAGTCACCTTATTTGGGCTATTTACTCAACGAACATCCACTCCGTGTGATGTTTAGCAAGTTGTAGCACCATCATGAAAAGAGGCAAATGCCTCTTTTATCATCTTTATTTTTATTTACGTTTTGGTGGATTGTGAATAGCCACTCCCAAGACGTCCAAGAAAGCTTCGTACATCACTTCAGAGAAGGTTGGGTGACCGTGGATAGAAGCTACCACATCATCTACGGTCAATTCTGATTCCATGATCGTAGCTGCTTCATTAATCATTTCAGCTGCTACTGGACCAATGATGTGGACACCGAGGATTTCATGGTATTTCTTATCTGCAATGACTTTGACAAATCCATGTGCCTCGTTTGAAGCAATCGCACGACCATTTCCAGCAAAGCTACATTTACCAATCAAGATATCATTACCATATTGCTCACGCGCTTGGTCTTCTGTCAAACCGACCATAGCAATTTCCGGGTGTGTGTAGACAGCTGCAGGTGTGAAATCCAATTTCGCCTTGTGGTGGTTGCCCTTGATAGCGTTCTCTGCTGCCACCTCACCCATACGGTAAGCGGCATGTGCCAACATCTTCGTACCGTTGACATCACCCGGTGCATAGATACCTGGGATAGAGGTCTCTTGGTAGGCATTCACTTTGATACGTCCGCGATCCATTTCAAGGTTAAGATTTTCAAGACCCGCCAATTGAGGCACACGTCCGATAGAAAGAAGGGCTTTTTCAGATACGATTTCTGAACCGTCATTCAATTTGATAGTCAATTGGTTGTTGGCTTCGATAATTTCAGCAACACCAACAGAAGTCAAGAACTTCATGCCTTTCTTAGAAAGAACTTTTTGAAGCTCAACAGACACTTCACGATCCATACCCGGAATGATACGGTCTGCCATTTCAACCACCGTTACTTCTGTACCGTATGAAGCATATACAAGTCCGAGTTCCACTCCGACAACTCCACCACCCATAACAGTAAGTGTCTTTGGAATTTCACGAAGATCAAGAATATCATCTGATGTCAAGACAAGTTTTGAGTCAATTCCTGGAATGTTGATCCGGGATACTTTTGAACCTGTCGCAAGCACGATACTGCGACCCTTGATTGTTTGACTACCGATCGTTACAGTCTTATCAGGGTTTACTTGACCAAGACCATTGAAAATTGTCACCTTGTTGGCTTTCAAGAGACCTTGTACTCCACCTGTCAATGTCTTCACAACAGAGTTTTTGAAGTCCACCGTCTTATCCATATCAATAGTGTAGTTGGTAGAAGCAAGGTTGATCCCACGACCAGCCGCAATCTTCAAGCCGTCAAGGATTTCTGCATTTTTAAGATAGGTCTTTGTTGGGATACAGCCCTTGTTCAAGCAGGTTCCACCAAATTCTGATTTCTCAACAATGGCAATCTTTCCACCCAATTGAGCTCCGCGAATCGCTGCGTAGTATCCTGCTGGACCTCCACCGACAACAACCATATCGTATTCGTCTGTCGCAAGTTCCGCCGTTGGGGCAACTGGAGCTGCCGCTGGAGCTACTGGTACTTCAAGCCCTGCCGCTTTCAAGTCTGCTGTTGCTTGGGCTACATCTGCTGCTGGGGCTGCGCCTGCATCCACAACTTCACCTTCTGCACCGATATAACCAATAACCTCTGTTACAGGGACGGTTTCTCCATTTCCACGAACGATTTTTAGCAAGATACCAGAATCTTCTGCTTCTAATTCCATGCTAGTCTTATCAGACATCATTTCTAAAATAACATCACCCTCGTTGACTACATCACCTTCTTGTTTTTTCCACTCGATGATTTCACCTTCTTGCATGTCAACGCCAAGTTTCGGCATAATAATTTCAACTGCCATAATTGTTGTTCCTTTCTTAATTTCTTTTATGTCAAGCCAATCTTACTTGAATCTCTATCATTTTCTTTCTACATATCCCTTTTCACGCTCGGATACGAATGCCCTAAGAGATAGTCTTTTTTTAATAGAATCACATCTTATAACTGAACGCGAGCTAAGCACTTGTGCTTTTAACGCTCTTATATCAGTAGTTCCAATGGGTTTTCAAGTAGGTTTTTCAAGTCAACCATGAACTTGGCACCATTCATACCGTCGATAATACGGTGGTCAATGGTTAAGCAGAGTGCCATGATTGGGCGGATTTTGATTTCACCGTCAATCACAACTGGTGTTTGAACAGTTGAAGCAACTCCAAGAATAGCAGAGTTCGGTTGGTTAATGATTGGGTTAAAGGTCTTGGTACCAAACATACCCAAGTTGGTAATAGAGAAGGTAGAACCAGACATTTCTGCCCCTTTCAACTTCCCTGATTGGGCTTTTTTAATCACATCTTTTGAGGCTACAACAAATTCAGAGAGGCTCATCTTGTCTGCACCATGAACAACTGGTACGACCAAGCCGTCATCCAAACCAACCGCAATTCCAAGGTTGACAAATTTGTGCAACTCGATTTCTTGCGCATCATTGATTAGAGAGGCATTCATGTAGCGGTGCTCTTCTTTCATCAGCGTACGGGTAACCGCTAGACCGATCAAGTCCGTAAAGGTCACTTTCAAACCAGTCTTATTCATGATTGGCTCAAGAACCTGCTTACGAAGCGCCATTAAGTTGGTCATATCAATGTCATAGTTAAGCGTAAAGGTTGGTGCAGTAAGGTAAGAGTTGACCATTCCTTTTGAGATTGCCTTGCGCATCGGGCTCATCTTGATGATTTCAACGCCTTCTGGCAATTCTTTAGCTGGTTTTTCTGCTGCCTTCGTTGGCGCTTCTTCTACCGCTGCTGGTTGGCTCGCTGCGACTGCTGCAAGCACATCTTCCTTGAGGATCTTACCATTGACACCTGTTCCAACGAGATCTTCGAGGTTGATTCCCTTATCAGCTGCGATGCGACGGGCAAGTGGACTTGCCTTAGGAGCTGCCCCCTTGAAGTCTTCGACGTCTGACTTGTGGACGCGACCATTTGCACCTGTTCCTGGAACAAGTCCCAGATCAATTCCCAAGTCTTTCGCTACTTTCCGAGCAGCTGGTGTTGCACGAACCTTGCCACCTCCTTGAGGTTTGGCAACTGGTGCAGGAGTAGCCGCAACTACTGGTTCAGTCGCTATCGGAGCGACCTCTGGAGCTGATGCAGGTGCAGGCGTTGAACTGGTTGCCACATCTACACTTTCTCCTTCTGCTCCGAGATAGGCAATGACCTCTGTTACCGGTACAGTCGCACCATTTCCATGAACGATTTTTAGAAGGACACCCGAATCTTCAGCTTCTAATTCCATGCTGGTCTTATCAGACATCATTTCCAAGAGAACATCGCCCTCATTGACAAGATCACCCTCTTGTTTTTTCCACTCGATAATCTCACCTTCTTGCATGTCCACACCGAGTTTAGGCATGATAATTTCTACTGCCATGTAATCTTCCTTTCTGTTTTTTCCATTCTTTTTATACTCTTTGAAAATAAAAACTATCCGTCGTCAACTCTCCTTGATGAACTTCAGTTCTATCATCGGATTCGTTTCCTTGGCTATTTTCGATTTTCTTTGAGTATTAGTTGGAGAACAAGGGAGCGACGGCTTGGAAGATCCCAAAACCGCCTGTCTCGCTTTTACCCTTTATTTACCTGTTTGTAAATTGCAGCCTTAATCTTTTCAACATTTGGCAAGACTGCATTTTCAAGAATGTTAGCATAAGGAACAGGAACATCATCAGAAGCGATACGAATAATTGGTGCATCTAGGTAATCAAAGGCTTCGCTTTCTGTGATAATAGAAGCAATCTCACCGATGAAACCGCCTGTCTTATAGGCATCATTGACAAGGATCACTTTTCCAGTTTTCTTAACAGAATTGATAATCAGTTCTTTGTCAAGAGGAATAAGGGTACGTGGATCAACCACTTCTACACTGATACCTTCTGCTGCTACTTCATCAGCGGCTTGAAGCACGCGTTCCAACATACGACCGTAAGATACGATCGTCACATCTGTACCTTCGCGTTTGATTTCTCCTTTTCCAAGTGGAATGTAGAAATCTGGATCAAGGTTCACTTCTTCTTTCTTACCGTAAAGCGCTTTTGGCTCTAAGAAGATAACGGGGTTGTTATCTAAAATAGAAGATTTCAACAGTCCTTTGGCATCGTTGGCTGTCCCTGGTGCGACCACCTTAATTCCTGGAATATGGGTCAACCATGCTTCAAGAGATTGGGAGTGCTGTGCTGCTGATCCGATCCCTGAACCTGAAGCCACACGGAAGGTGACAGGTGTTTTCAAACCACCACCAAACATGTAGTTGGTTTTTGCTGCTTGGTTGACAATTGCATCAAGGGCAATGGTAATAAAGTCCATGAAGGTCAAGTCAACGATCGGACGAAGACCTGTCTGGGCTGCACCGACTGCTGAACCTGCAATTGCTGCTTCTGAAATAGGTGTGTCGCGGACGCGTTTTTCACCAAATTCTTCCAACATTCCAACAGAGGTACCGAAGTCCCCACCATAGATCCCTACGTCTTCTCCCATTAAGAATACGCGTTCATCCTTACGCATTTCCTCGCTTTGCGCCAAGTTAATCGCTTCACGCAAGGCCATTACTTTTGTTTCAGTCATGTTTTTCTCCTAGAAAATATCAAATCTTATTGTTCCACTAAGGGAGGCTTGCTCTTTTTCCTTTTGAGGCTATACCCTTCAAAAATCAAATTCAACCTAGGCCAGCGTCACCTTGCCGTACGTCTGTACAGCCTATGGCTAACTTCTTTAAGATACAAGGACGTTCCCCCTAAAGCAGGCATAGCCTGCAACAGCTACGGCAAAAATAGAAGACTGACGCTGTGTTCGATAAATACAAGAAAGTCTGTCCCTAAAGGGAACTCCAGCTGTAACTAGCTAACGCTAGAACAGCTCGTCCCCCTAAAGGGAGCCATACCTGTAATCAGCTGAAGCTGAAACAGTTATGTCTCTTTTTCCGAGTTTTTAGCCCGAGTTCAATTTGCTTGCTTTTGATTTTTATTGACTACTAATCCACAAAGACATCTTCGTAAGCAATCGAAATGTCTGGATCTGGACTTTCTTGAGCAAATTTCACAGATGCTTCTACTTCTTCTGCGACTTGTGCCGCAATGGCATCCAATTCTTCGTCGGTTGCAATCTTGTTTTCTGTCAAGTAAGCGCGGTATTTTTTAAGTGGATCTTTTGCTTTCCAAGCGTCAACTTCTTCTTTCGTACGGTAAACACCCGCATCAGCAGTTGAATGTCCAAACCAGCGGTAAGATTCAACTTCAACAAGGGCAGGTCCATTTCCAGCACGGACATACTCAATCACTTCATGCATTTTTTCGTAAACAGCTACGACATCATTTCCGTCTTCGACGTAGTGACCCGGCATACCGTAAGCGTCAGCGCGTAGGTAAAGGTGAGGGATTTTTGTTGAATAGGTAATGTCTGTTGAAATACCGTAACGGTTGTTAATAATAAAGAAGATAACTGGTAAATTCCAAACAGCCGCCAAGTTCATGGACTCATGGAAGCTACCTTCGTTGGTCGCTGAATCTCCTGAAAAAGCAATGACAATGTTATCTGTTCCGAGATACTGTTGACTAAGGGCTGCACCGACTGCAAGGGCATAACCACCACCAACGATACCGTTTGTTCCGTAGTTTCCTTTTTCAAGGTTTGCCAAGTGCATTGAACCACCACGTCCTTTTGAGGAACCTGTTGCCTTACCCGCAAGCTCGGCCATCATGGCATTGATGTCAATTCCTTTCGCAATTGTCTGACCATGTCCACGGTGATTTGAAAAGATAATATCTTGATCTGTCAAATCCGCAATTGCTCCAACAGAAGCTGCCTCTTCTCCGACCGAGAAGTGGGTCATCCCCTGTACAAATCCACGGCGAACAAGTTTATTTAATTTCATATCCACATCACGGATTTGTTGCATTTTTAAAAACATGTCTAGATGTTTTTCTTTTGAAATAGAGACCATAATTTCCTCCAAAGTTATTCTGTTTCTCCTCTATGATAATCCAAAATTTCACAAATAGCAAATAATTTAACCGTTTTCCAGTTTCTGTCCCGACCTTGAAAAAGGCTTCCATTCGTGCATTTTTTCACAAATTTTGCCTTACTATTTTTATAGTCATGTTCTTTTTTTCACAAACTATAAGCCATTGAATCCTTCCCGTTTTTATGATAAGATAAGCATGGAGGGCGCTATGGATTTCGATTTATTTTTACTGATTTGCAACTACATTGGTACCATTTCATTTGCTGTTTCTGGAACGATTAAGGGCTTTAAGAAAAGACTGGATATTTTTGGTATCACCCTACTGGCTACGATCACCGCCATTGGCGGCGGGATTATTCGCGATACCATGATCAATCGACTACCTACCGCTCTCGTGGAACCCTCTTCTATTTATCTCTCTATCATTGTCTCAATGATGATGTACCTCTTTGTCATCATGAAGAAAAATGAATCCCCGCGCGATAAAAGCATGTATCTCTTTCTCAGCAAGACCAATCTGGTCTTTGATGCAATTGGTCTGGTCATCTTTGCCTTGCTCGGGGCCAGTTCTGGTGTAGAACTAGGGCTGAACTTTATGACCACCGGTATCCTTGCAGCCCTAACAGGAGTGGGCGGTGGTATTGTCCGTGATTTGTTGGTCAATGAGACGCCGATCGTTTTAAAAGAAGATGTCTATGCTGTCCTTGCCCTTTTTACAGGTATCAGCTACCACATCCTTGTCCTTGATTGGAAATGGGCTCGGATTCCTGCCTTTATCAGTCTTTTCTTCCTCTTCCTCCTCATTCGTCTCCTCGTTATCAAATACCGTATCAATCTACCCAATATGGAGAAAACAAACAAAAAACGCTGAAAACCAGCGTTTTTTGTTTATTGTATTTTGATACGATTACCAACCTCGAGAACGGTTGCCTGCTCCGGGCTCTCCACCAAAGCCACCAGCACCCGGACCAGTTGCCACAATCTCGGTTTGCTTTTGTCCGTTGACTGTCACATCACCACCGGTAAAGCTGACTGTTCCATCAACATCAAAGGCTGATGTTGGTGCTGTAATCTCGATACTACCACCTGAAATGGCTAGATCTCCATTTGAATCAAAGGCATCCGTATCCCCTTGACCAACGTTCACCTTGACCTTACCACCTGTCACTTTGATAAAGATGTCTGCACCCATGACATCACTTGCGGCATTGACCCCATCATCTGTTGCAGTAACATCAACCGTTCCACCGTTAATTGTGACATTCGCTCCTTCTACTCCTTCTGTACTTTTGGCTACTGTCACTTGCCCGTCATCAATGCTCAAACTCGACTCTGCCTGAATCCCATCATCACCAGCCTCAACCGTCACTATACCGCCTCTAATCTGGACATTACCCTTGGTCGTATCCTGATCGTTATTCGACTTAATCCCGTCACCTGCTGCGGTCACATCAATCGTACCGCCTGTAATCGTCACCGAATCTTTCCCTCGGATCCCGTCGTCAGCAGCCGTAACCTGAATCATTCCCGCTTCAATCATGAGATCATCAGAAGATACAATTCCGTCTTCAAAATTTCCCTCAACCGTGAGACTGCCTGTACCCGTAATAGTCAAGTCAGCCTTGGAATGAATGGCACCTTCGATATTGCTATCGGTATGCTGCTTACTATCTGATACGGTATTTTCCGTTCCCTCCTTTAATTCTAACAGCACATTGTCTGCCGCTTCCACATAAATGGCTGCTGTATCTTGGCTTGAAATGGTCACCCCTGCTAAAACCAGACGGACATTGCCAGACGTATTGACCTTAACTCCTGCTGTGGTCGTGCCTGTCAGCACATAGGTTCCCGCCTCTGTGATCGTTAGCCCCTCATTACTCAAAGTCACTTCCTTGGTCGGCAAACTAGCCCAATCAATGGTCGCGGCGACAGTGGTCACAGTCTGGCTTGTCTGCGTGCTAGCAGAAGATTGACCCGTAACCCTTGAGCAGGCTACAAGCGAGCCGATACTCAAGAGCGTGACCGATGATACAAAGATTTGTTTTACATTCATTCAGATTTTCTCCATTCTATTCTTCTCGATATTCCAATCCATGATTAGGATTTCCGTAGACTATCAACATAGAAAGAGTATATGTCTATTTTCTGAAAATATCATTAAATTTTTCTAATAGAAACCTTAAACTGATGTCAAGTATCACCAAAAAGGAGCAGAACTTCATTGTGATTTCAATCGCCAAATGAAGTCCACTCCTTTATAGATGATACAAGCCAGCTATACTTTTATCCCTAGCGGTACTTGGTTCTTTTCTTATATCTCCTATTTTTCCGTAGTTTTCACAAAACATCTTTTTTATGTACAAAAATACCTTTATATAGCTATTAAACTCCGAGAAACAGATAGCCAAGAAGCATGGTGAGATAGAATGCAAAAAGCAAACTGATACCCAAAATTAAATATTTTATGTTTTTACATAGAGCAGATAAAACAATGAGTAGCACTCCAATCACCGGAAATATATCAAGTAGTATTTTATTTCTGATAAAATAATTCTCTCCTAGATATTGACCGGGAAGAAGGAGTAGGGCAATCCAAATGAATAAAATTATTCCGATAACATGAGGACTATATTTGTTCCCAATTACCTTTATCCTTTTTAACATCCAATAAGCCCTACTCTTTCAAAATATGCTCTAATAGCGTTAGCAATTGGAAGTGCAGAATCTGGCATCCATCTTCGATTTGTTTGAATGAAATAGATGAGCTGCCTATTGCACTCACAATTTTGCCCTGGAGACCAAGGCTTGTAACATTTATCATGTTGCATACAACCCCAATCTAAGTGATCAATGGGAGGTAATGTGAAGTTATTCCCACTATGTCCGGGTCCACAGTAGTTACCATATATAGGAAGCGGAACAGAGCGAAAATAAGTACTTGGAATAAATTTTCCACTCATATATTCATTGCTAACGTCTTCAATTGCTAAACCAATATCAAGTGCTTCACCTGAAACACCATCTTTTTGCGCTCTATCCAAATCAAAGTACATTCGGTTATTATGATGGACAATATAGTTCATTGCGACTTCTGTTTCTTGATCTATGTAGGCAATTCGCTCATCTGTTGATTGAATGGGTATATTTGGTTGATTAGGCTCCAGCATTGTGTCGTTTGTTACATTCACTTGTTGAGTATTTTCGTACGCGTATGCAGTTGTTATATCAAATAATGTAGTAATACTAAGAATTAAAAGCGCTAAGAAAAGTCTTTTTAATTTTGTTATCTTTTCCATAATGAAACCTTTCTAAATTAGGCTGACAAAGGTATACGGTAAGTTAATGCAGATGACTGATGTTAATGAACAACGTCCTAACCTTTATTCAATTCACTATCATTTAACTTACGCCTTTTTACAACTTGAATTTTGGATAGCATTGTTTCCTATTTTATTGCCTTTCTAATACAAAATTCTGTTATCGCTTTCATTATACATTTTAAAAAATCATAAAGCAAGGAATATAAAGTTGTCTACATTCTGTACTTTAATAGATAGGATAGAAACAATCAGGAAAATGACTGTTATTACCTAAAGGGTCTGCTTTGCTCGCTTCAACAGTCTAGAAAGACTATTGAAGGTTGGAGATAGAACGAGTGTCCTCGTATCTTGTGGAATTGAGTTCAGCCTAAAACCTCGGAAAAAAGAGACGCAGGTGTTCTAGCTTTAGCTAGTTACAGCTGTGGCTCCCTTTAGGGATAAATCTTCCTAGCTCCAAAGGTATAGTATACCTTTGGAGGCGGGAAATATAAGTTTGCGAAGCAAACTCTCTCTAGTTTCTGCGTTGAATTTTCTATTTTCGCTTTGAGTTTTTAACGGGCTTTGTATCTTGGTGTAACTGAACTCGGGCTAAAAGCTCGGAAAAAAGATAGACTTCCTTGTGTTCATTGAATACTACGTCAGTCTCCTATTTTTCAGTCGCTTTTTTAACGTCCTCGTATCTTGGGTAATTGAACTCGAGCTACAACTCACTGACAAAAAGATAAATCTCATTGGGTGCAAGACACCCTGCTTCGATTTCCTATTTTGTCTAGGAGTTGTTTAACGCTCTCGTATCTTATATCTACTATTCTATCGCAGATTCTGGCTAGTAATTCATCATCATGAGAGATGAGCAGTACCAGTTTACCTTTGGTTTTTAGATACTGGAGTTGATTTGCCAGTTGCTCCATCTGCTCTCTGTCCAGACCGCTTGAAGGTTCATCAAAGATCATGATTTCCTTATCGCTTAGTAGGCTAGCCGCAATCATCAGGCGCTGTTGCTCCCCCATTGATAGGCTCATGGGGTGGCGGTCTAAGAGATGGGATAGGCGAAAGGTCTCCAATACTTCCTGATCTAATGGGTCAGAGGCTAGACCTAAACTCAACTCTTTCGCCACCCGTTCTGTCACCAGTTGTTGGCGCACATCTTGCATGACGTATGCCATTTTAGCAAGACGTTCTCGAGCATTTAAGACTTGTCCTTGCCAACGAACAACCCCCACCTTATCTCCTTCCAAGCCCACCAGCGAACGCGCAAAACTGGTTTTTCCAGAACCATTTGCCCCGATCATACCAACGACCTGTCCCGGAGCAAGCACGAGCTGCTCTATTTGATAAAGGAAATCCCCCTGATGATGGACACAAAAATAGTGTAACTCAAGTCCTGCTTGGTCATTTCTAAAGGCTTGCACCAGTTCTTTTACGCGGGCTTGATAGGGAGTCAAATCAGACGTTCGCAAGCCCCACTCTTGCCGCTTTTCTTCAGAGTATGCCAGAAAATCAAGTGCTGGCAGGTGTTCTACTAGCTTGCCGTCACAAAAATAAGCATAGGAATCTGCTATCTCTCTTAGATAGGCTAGGCGGTGTTCTGCAATCACTAGGGTCTTGCCCTGCTTTTTCAAGGAAAGGAGCAATTCCTGCACCCGCTCTACCCCTGCTGCATCTAAATTGGCAGTCGGCTCATCAAAGACCATGATGTCTGTTCCCTGCATGGCTGCTGTCGCAATAGCAACCACCTGCTTTTGCCCACCAGATAGACTATCCATATCCTGCTCTAGCAAGGACTTCAATTGAAAGTTTTCGCTCACCTCTACCAAGCGCTCGGAAATGGTAGTGCGTGATACACCTTGGTTCTCACAAGGAAAGACCAGCTCTTGCAGAACCTTTTGATGGAAAAATTGAGCTGCTGGATTCTGAAGAACGGAAGCAACGTGATAGGCTAAAGTCTCAACACTTGCAGCTTGATAGGGGAGCCCTCCGATTTGCAAGCTCCCCTCAACCTCTCCTTGATAATATTCTGGAACCAGACCATTGATAAGATGTAGAAACGAAGACTTACCAGATCCACTCGGACCACACAGAACTAGGCATTGCCCTCTTTCAAGGCGCAACTCCTCCACCTGACAGGCTAGAGCCCTGCTATGGGTATAGCAAAGCCGTAAGGATTGGGCTTTCACTTGAATTTCAGAATGAGAAAACTGATACACCATGCACATACACTCCAATCTAGCCATGTCCACCGAGACTGTACAAATTCACTAGGTCTCTTACCCACCGCAAGCCCCTTGGTCAAGGTTGCAATCGTCAAATCCTGCGCCGAACGCAGAAGCGACATCATCAAAGGGACTAAGATATACTCTGCATAACGGTGAGGCCGTAGGAAAATATGGCGTTTGCTCAAAAATATTCCTCGTGTTTTCAAAGATGCTTGAATCACTCGAATCTCTTTTTTTATCAGGGGAAGAAAGCGGAACATGACGCCTAGGGTCAATAAAAAACTCTCTGGCAGTCGCCATTTTCTAAGCCCATGAATCAATTCATAGGCAGAGGTCGTCAAAAGTAGAAAATGCCCAGCCATAAGGGGAACCCAGATATGACTAAGCAAAAAGGTAAAGCGAAAGAGCCACATGGGAAGTAGCTCTACTTGGCTCACCTGATAGACTAGAAGATACCCAAATAGGGTCACAAGAGCCATTTTAAAGCGCCCCACAAGGAGGCTACATACTGCAATGCCTCCAAGCAAGTAGATCCGCTCCCAAACTGTTACATGCATCCCGTAGGTGACCCCTGCAAAAATAACCAACAGAATCTTGCTTCTAGCATCAAACCTCATTCTAACAACCCCGATTTTTTGAAGGATTTAGCCAGCATTTTCTGACCTAAAAAACCTCCAAGTAAAGCACCAAGCACAATTGTTCCAGACAAGCTAAGGACATTTAAAGGAGTAAAATCAACCATAACACGCGCAATATATGCTGCGGATTTCCCGCGTGCCACAAG
This sequence comes from Streptococcus acidominimus, assembly GCF_001921825.1. GTDB lineage: Bacteria > Bacillota > Bacilli > Lactobacillales > Streptococcaceae > Streptococcus > Streptococcus acidominimus. Next base: position 10,263 of record NZ_MSJL01000008.1, on the reverse strand, counting down.
GCTTTCCACATAGGTATCCCTCATCAACCACATGAGAATAATCGGCCCTAAATTTCCAAAGGAAAAGACAACAAAACTCATGAGATTGAGCCATTTCTGCCTGTACTGCCCCTGCTTGGCGAGCAGATCTCCCAAGATACCAAAGAATAGGCTTGGTAAAAAGGCAGCTGTCATATAGCCTGATAGGAAAAAGAAGCATGCCATGACAGCACTGACCAGACTGATCGAACCAAATTTTCCAACTTTAGCAATCAAGATCATATAAACTGGACCACCTAAGATAGCTGCAAAGGCAGGAGCATACATCATATTTCCCGAGCGATCAAAGATCGCAGCCACCAAGGTCCCCAGACCCACACATAGAAAGTACAGAGCCGCAAAAGCCCCTGTTACCATTAAATCTTTCACTTTTAATTGTTTCATCATTTTCTCCTTCTCTATAAGCCAAGATACGAGAGCGTTTGACAACTCCTAGACAAAATAGGCAAACGAAGCAGATTGGCTTGCAATCAATGAGTTTGATCTTTTTGTCAGTGAGTTGTAGCTCGAGTTCAATTTTAAGATGTGAAGCCGTTAAAAAACCGACTGAAAAATAGGAAATACGACGAAGAAGTCTCTGCTTCTAGGAGTATTTATCTTTTTTCCGAGGTTTTAGGCTGAACTCAATTCCACAAGATATGAGAGCGTATAAAGCACACAGGGTACTCAAGAGTATCCGTATCTGTAAAGCAGGCATAGCCTGCAACAGCTACGGCAAACTAGGAAATCTGACGCAGAACTTTTAGATGAGAGTTTGCTCCGCAAACTTCTATTTCTCGCCTCCAAAGGTATACTATACCTTTGGAGCAAGGAAGTCTATACCTAAAGGTAGCCACAGCTGTAACTAGCTAAAGCTAGAACATCTGCGTCTCTTTTTTCCGAGCTTCTAGCCCGTGTTCAATTACACCAAGATACAAAGCCCGTTAAAAACTCAAAGCGAAAATAGGAAATCTGACGCAGAGGCATCAGACTCTAGGAAGATTTATCTTTTTCGCACAGAGTTTAGGGCGTGTTCAATTACAAAATATAAACTAAATGACTATCTATATCAATCATACGCTTAGTTCAAATGATAGCATGAATAGCCGCCAGTGTCTATCTTTCACCCGAAACTAGGCAGGCATTTTCCACTCGATATATCCGATCCGCACAGGCAAGAGTGCTTGGGCGATGTGAGATAAGAAAGATCAGACCATGACACTCCTGCTTGATCAATTGCAGAAATAGGGCTTCATTGAGCGAGTCCAGATGGCTGGTCGGTTCATCAAAAATATAGCAGTCTGCCCGTTTTAACAAGGCACGCATCAATTCCAGACGCTGGGCTTCGCCTGCTGAAAAATTAGTTGCATCAACAAGCGTGTCAAGGCCTGCTTCTGCTTCTAAAATCCGGTCTTTCATCTGGCACTTTTCTGCCAGAACAAGAATATCTTCATCAGAAATATCGCTTCTTCCCAAGACCAGATTTTCACGAATCGTCTGTTTAAAAATTTGGGGAATCTGGGGAACATAGGCAAAATGAGCCTGTAAGTAGCTAGGATGTAAGGTCTGACTATCATACTTGTTCAGTCGAATGCTTCCTGCCTGCCAATCATACCACCGCATGATTAACTTCATCAGAGTAGATTTACCCGCACCTGATGGACCAACAATCCCGATAATTCCCCCTTTGGCAAAGTCAACGGACAAGCCATCATAGACCAAATTGCCACCATCTGCATAGGCAAATTGTAGGTTACAAATCCCGACCTCATCAATGGTCTCCAACAAGGGTTTTCCTGCCCGTTCCCTCTCTGGCTCATCAAGGAGGGCAAAGATATTGCGCCCTGCATTGATCGCCCGCTTAAATCCTAAGGGCAGACGGCTCAACTCCAAAAAGGGAGCAAAGGAGCTGCTAAAGGCAACGACCAATGACAGACCGACAAACAGGCTCAAGCGCTCCAGTTGAACGAGCATAAGCGTCCGCCAAGCAAAGAACGTCATTCCAAGACCAATCACCGCAAAACTATAAGCCTGTTGCATAAAGTTGGTCTGGGCTACTTGTCTTTCCCTAGCATTGACTCGCTGGCTTGCTGCCTGCAAGGTCTGGGTGTAGGCTTTTATTTGCTGGAATTGCAGCAAGTCCTTGACCGCTTTCAACCCTTGGAGAAAAGAAGCCACATAGGTCTTTCGCTCCTGATTTTGCGCCTGCAAAATCGGTGTCAGACGCTTGGCAAATTGCTGAGGCAACACAAGAGCGAGCAAGACGTAGGTCACGAGCGCTAGCATTGCCAAGTCCCAGCTATAAGCAGAAAAAGTACCAACCATGAGAAGGGCAACCAACAGACCTGTTGCAATAGGTGCCAAGGTATGGGCAAAGAAGATTTCCAAGGCCTCGATATCCTCCCCAATCATCTTGAGCAAACTGCCGCTATCTTGACGATCCAGCTTTCCTGGCGCCAAGGCGCGTAATTTGGCAAAGACCATCTTCCGAAAGACTGCTAGACTATGAAAGGCTACATAGTGCCCAAAGTAGTGTTCACCATAGCGGAAAAGCCCCCGCAAGAAGCCCAAGAGGACTAAGACTAGAAAGAATAGCCAAGACGGTGCCTCCCCTCTCTCTAAAGCCTGTCCTGCTAATTGTAGCAAAAGAACAGCCCAGTTTGTCAAATTAAGTTCACCATTTTTAGTTTTCTCATAAACACCTGATAAGGGGTTTGATAGCTTAAAGATTTCCTAGGAATTTGATTTTTGACGAGTATTATAGCCGTTTAGTTTATTTTTAGTACTAGGCAACGAGTCGCAGGTAGTTGAAATAGTTGATAACTATTTCAAGTGATAGATAAGAAAAGTGTAACTTTTCTCAATAGTACAGCAAGACGAGTTAACGAAGTAATAAAAATATAAACTAAATGACTATAAAAGAATAAGCCGACTTGATGTAGCAAGTACGGCTTATTTTTGTAACAAGCAATTTCGGGGAATTGCTTGTTACAACTGTTCTTGTGCAAAGGGGGGATTAGAGTATCTTGATTGATTGAGAAAGGAGTGGTTAGATTTCTCCACCAATTCCCTTAAATTTTTCGACTAGGGCGACGATTTTCTCAAAGACCCTCTGCTTCTTGATCCGATACTGCGGATTGAGCGGGCTCATTTTGGGGAGCGTTTCGTTGAGGGCATTGCCGTTCTCACTGGCATATCCATGCCTCAAAGAGATTTGAATATAACGTCTGGCATTCTCTTCATTGAGCTCTTCTGACTGAATCAGTCCATCTACCTCTTTTTTCTGGATCTCTTGCGCAAAGAGGAAGAAGTTCTCAATAATGGCAGCCTTATCCACAAAACGATCCAAATCAGTCTGCTGGATAAACGCGACAATCAACTCTTCCTTGGCACGATTTCCCAGACTTGCCCGAATAGTACGCGTGATTTCTTCAATCAAAAGCTCCTTATCAGAAACCTTCTTGTTGGTCTCAAAAATCAACTCTAAGATATAATCCAGATTGATTTCTTGCGATTTTAGCAATTCGACTTCAAAAACAACTGAATCCCAGTTCACATTAGATTGGCTGTCTTGCTGATTTTGACGTTCATTGCTATACCAGTCTTTGATGTCATGATAGGTTGAACGGTAATCTTGGATCTCACGCGCAGTCGGAATCGAGAACTGAGCGATCCTTTCAAATTCCTCATCATCGATATGGAAATGTTCCTTGAAACGATCAACTGCCCCCTCATCAGAAAAATCAAGACTTTGAAAGGCTTGCAAACTCATAAACTCATCATAATTCTGCAAGATATTCTCCAAGCGCAAGAATTTTCCAAATAGGTCAACAAATGCCCTCTTATCACTTTCGGTAGTAATCTCAGACGGGTTTGGAAAGCGTTCTCGCAACTCCTGAACAACAGCCAGATAACCGTTTTGTTCCTCACCCTCTTTTATGTAACCATACATATAATCTTGATAAGAGCGCTCAAGTAAGACTTCCGATTCTTCGGTTTTACCAAAGAGTTTGATGGCTTCTGTCGTTGCCTGTTCTAGATCACGGAAGGTGACAATATTTCCAAAGGATTTCGTCGCATCATGAATCCGATTGGTCCTAGAGAAGGCTTGGATCAAACCGTGATAGCGTAAGTTCTTATCGACAAATAGCGTATTTAAGGTCGGAGCATCAAATCCTGTCAGAAACATTCCTACAACAATTAGCAGGTCGACATCACGGTTTTTAACACGCTTGGCGAGGTCACGATAGTAATTTTGGAAATCCTTTCCGCTCATCGTAAAGTTTGTCCCGAAAAGACGGTTGTAATCAGCGATACAAGAGCTCAAAAACTCTTTGCTACTGACATCTGCCAGATCGCTGGGTGTAAAGGTCTCGTCATCAATTTCACCGATTGCAGCCTGCGATTCATTGGCTGCATAGGAGAAGATGGTCGCAATTTTCAAAGGTTTCGCTACATCTTTTTGCTGTTTTTGCAACTCTTGATAGTAGGCTTTCGCCGCCTTAACACTCGAAACGGCAAACATGGCATTAAAACCTTTTCCTGAAAAACGGTGCGTTTTTTGGTCGAAATGTTCTAAAATATAGCTAGAAATTTCTGTAATCCGCGCTGGACAGAGTAGCCCCTCTTTGGTCTCAGCTGCAAGCAGTTTTTTTAAATCCTGCTCGGTTTCTAATTCCTTGAATTGCGGGCGGACATCATTGTAGTCCACCATGAACTTCAAGACTTTTTGGTCACGAATGGCATCTGTAATCACATAGGTATGTAGTTCTTGACCAAATACGGATTCGGTCGTCTCATACCCAATGGCATTCTCTGTCTTGATGGGGGTCCCTGTAAAACCAAACTGGCAATATTTCTTAAATTTTTGTTTTAAGCGCTTCTGCGCTTCACCGAACTGGGAGCGGTGGCACTCATCAAAGATGAAGACGACCTGCTTCTGGTAAATCTCATGCTGACTTTCACTACTCATAAAATTGTTCAGCTTTTGAATCGTAGTCACGACAATCTTATTATCATCTTGTTCGATGTTGCGCTTCAATCCTGCTGTACTATTCGATCCATTGACCGAATCAGGTGAAAATCGTTGATACTCCTTCATGGTCTGGTAGTCCAAGTCCTTACGATCCACTACAAAGAAGACCTTATCCACCTCTTCCATCTCGGTCGCTAGTCTTGCCGCCTTAAAGCTGGTTAAGGTTTTTCCCGACCCTGTCGTATGCCAGATATAACCTCCTGTCCGAGGTCCGCTTTTGGTTTTTGAGGCAATAGCAGAGCGAATCTTCCAGATGATGCGCTCCGTTGCTGCAATCTGATACGGGCGCATGATGAGTAGCGTGTCATTGATATCAAATACGGAATAGTTAATCAAGACATTGAGCAAGGTTTGCTGGCTCAAGAAGGTTGCTGTAAAGTCCTTCAAATCTTTGATCGGGTCGTTGTTTTTCAATGCCCAGTTCATGGTAAATTCAAAGGAGTTTTTATCCCGTTTGGTCGTATTCGCGAAATAGCGGGTATCTGTCCCATTTGAGATAATGAAGAGCTGTAAATACTTAAAGAGGGAGTTTTTCTCATTAAAACTCTCCTTGCTGTAACGATGTACCTGATTAAAGGCCTCTCGGATAGCTACACCCCGCTTTTTCAACTCTATCTGAACCAAGGGTAGCCCATTTACTAGCAGGGTCACATCATAGCGATTGGCACTGGTGCCCGTCTGCTTCATCTGGTTGATAACTTGCAGTTTATTACGACTGATATTTTTCTTATCCCAGAGGTAGATATTTTGGATATGCCCATCATCAAAGATAAAATCATAGATATGGTTATCATGTAGTTTTCGCGTGCGGTCAATCAAGCTATCGCTCGGCTTATTCAGGTACTCATCTAAAAAACGCTGCCACTCACTATCTGTAAAAGTAACCGAATTGAGACTTTCTAGTTGCGTTTTGAGATTGAGCAAAAGCGCTTCTGGTGTCGTCACATAGTTCAGATACTCATAGCCTTGACCACGCAAATCAGCAATCAATTCCCGTTCCAAATCCGCCTCTGTCTGATAGGACCCAACCTTTTCAGATTTGGTGTATTTCTCTAATACAATAAAGTTGTTGGATTCCAAAATCGTTTCTGTTTGTATACTTTCAGACATGGTTACTCCTTTTCTCTAAAATGATAAGTGGCATCAAAACTCCTAAATAGATTGATGATGGTATTTTTCTCATGTGGTAGTAATTCTCTGTACTCTAAATCGGCATGCTTATTATGAGGGTAAAAATCAATCAGTTGAGTATAAGAATCTACGATTTAAAATTCAATAAACTATCCCTAAAATACTCATACTGCTTCTGTCTTTGTTCGATCTCTTTTGGTAAGCCCTGACTAAGGTCGGAAGTCAGCGTGTCGAATTTGTCCAAAATGGAGACAATACGAGCTTGAGTGTCGATTGGAGGGAGAATAATAATTGCTTTTTCAATATTCTTAGGATAAAATTCAATGACTTTTGTTCCTACAACTAATTTCTCTTTTTGAATTTTAAACTGATTGGTCATAAAATAGTAGACTAAATATTTAGCATTTTGCTCGGTATGCAAAATGCATGAATGTCCTCCAATGCCCACTTCTTCCTTCCCTTCCCAGACAAGGGCTTTTCCGACATCTTCAACGTTCTCGGAAGTGGTCGCCATGACAATATCTTGTGGCTGGGCTTTTTTCAATTTATCAAAGACAGCCTTTTCTGCAAAAGAGAGTGTTTCTCTAGCCGAAAAACCATATCTAGTGTAGATTTGTCCATAATGAATAACAGGAAAGCCATTAGCAACAAAGTCTTTTTTCTGAAGACCATTACCTCGTGTGAAGTCACAGATAGATCCGAGTGACACCCGTATCGGTCCAAAGACCCAGTTTAAGAGCCTAATTATGTCCTCGTTCCGTTCCGTTCCGTTCCGTTCCGTTCCGTTCCGTTCCGTTCCGTTCCGTTCCGTTCCGTTCCGTTCCGTTCCGTTCCGTTCCGTTCCGTTCCGTTCCGTTCCGTTTAGGATACACGCCTTCGGCGGTGAATGTCAAGAGTTTTTCTCTAAAAAATTCATATTGTTTCTGACGTAGTGCTATTTCTTTGGGAAGTCCGATTTTTAAATCATTACAAACCGTGTCAAAGTTATCGAGAACTTGGACGGTACGAGATTGAATGTCGAGAGATGGGACAGGAATGTGAAAAGATTTAACAATTCCTATATTTATATTTGATTGGGAGCCCTGTCCCATTGATTTTAAGTTTTCATAATTATAGCTCAACCAATGATAAACATAGCGATAAATCACTAACCTTTCATTAACTTCAATATTACAACAAGCTTGATTAGTGGTTAGAGGTATTTTATTAATAGCAACTTTTCCAGCGGTCGCACCATACATAGCAATAATCACAGAATTTTCAGCTACCCATTTTGCAGATGAATTAGCTAACCCTTCTTCACTAATTGTTAATTCTGTGGAATAAATTTCGCGAAAATCAATTTCCTGTGTTCTTAACCATGGTATTGCTCCTCCATAATAAGAATTATTCGCTCTACTTGGAGTACCTCCAGATATAATCTTTGTTGCCACCTCCCCCAAGGTCTTCCACTCTACCTGATAGACGTCATCCTCAAAGGATAGGAGCTTGTCCCGATAATAGGCGTATTGCTGCTTACGGAACGTAAGTTCCGCCGTAAGTTCCGCCGTAAGTTCCGTAACATATTCTGTGAATTTGTCAAGTATTTTGACGATTTCCTGCTGAATTTCTAAGGGTGGGAGGGGGATTTTGATTTTTTTAAACGCCACTTTAGAAATGTTATATCTCGTCACTCCACTTGCTGTTTTTTCAATCTGTTTGCGGATTGCCCTAGAACGAAAAAGATATTTAGAAAACTCTGGAACTATCTCAATATCATTATTAAAACGTATTCCAAAACTAAAACTATTCAAGTAAATTCTCTCTTCTGGAATAAACGTTACAGCCGATGACAAGCCCGCCTCTTCTCGACTTTCTGATGATCCTGTAATCAATATATCGCCATAAGCAATAAAATGTTGTTTCTCATCATTAGCAACTTTAACATACTCAAATAATTCTTCTTTAACTTCTATGTTACTAAAAATATTCTTATAGGTGACATATTTAGAATTTCCTACTTGAAAATCTGACTTATTTTTCCCTGTTAATCCACCATAAAACTCAGATATTCTCCCCAACTCTTTCCATTCCACTCCATTAGGACAATGTTCTTTGATTAAATCATCAATATAGGTCATAGAAAACTCCCCCCAATATCTGCTCTTGAAATACCTAGTTTATGTCTCATTTTCATTAGCTTAACTCCTCGACAATCTTATCAATCTCCGCGCGCAAGCGATCAATGTTTTGGACGGTCTCTTTGATGTCTCGATTGAGCTGATCAATATCAATCTTCTCACGAGTGTCTTCTTTCTCCACATAAGTCGAAACGGATAGATTATAATCTGCCTCTGCCACCTTTTCTTGTGACACAACTTGGGCAAAGTAGTCTTCATTTTCTTTGCTCTCAACGCTCTTCAGGATTTTTTCAATATTATCTTCCGTCAGAATGTTGTTATTGGTTTCTTTCTTAAACTCCTGACTTGCATTGATGAAGAGAAGGTCAGTTGTCGGTTTGTTCTTCGCCAAGATGAGGATACAGGTGGCAATAGAGGTTCCAAAAAAGAGATTATCTGGCAATTGGATGACAGCCTCTACAAAGTTATTATCTACTAGGTATTTGCGAATCTTTTGCTCCGCTCCACCACGATAGAAAATCCCCGGGAAGGTCACAATAGCAGCTCTCCCCTTGCTCGATAGATAAGACAAACTATGCAGGATAAAGGCAAAGTCAGCCTTGGACTTAGGGGCAAGCACTCCCGCTGGTGCAAAACGGTCGTCATTGATAAGCGTTGGGTCATCACTCCCCACCCACTTGATCGAGTAAGGAGGATTTGAGACGATAGCATCAAAGGGCTTGTCATTCCCATGCTTGGGATCTAAGAGGGTGTTGCCTCGCTCGATACTAAACTTGTCGTAGTTGATATTGTGCAAGAACATATTCATCCTTGCTAGGTTGTAGGTGGTCATATTGATTTCCTGACCATAGAATCCATCTTCAATGATATGATCGATAAATTGCTTCTTCGCTTGGAGAAGAAGCGCACCCGACCCGCAGGCTGGATCGTAGATCTTGTTGATTTTATTCTTCTCATTTTTCCCTAGCATAACAATTCTGGCTAAGAGCCGTGACACGCTCTGAGGCGTAAAAAATTCACCTCCAGATTTCCCCGCATTAGAGGCATAATTAGAAATCAGATACTCATAGGCATCTCCGAAAAGATCAATCTGGTTGTCTTCAAAATTACCAAAATCTAGGCTGGCAATCCCCTCAAGAATCAGCGCAAGACGTTGATTGCGCTCGGCAACGGTGCTTCCAAGTTTGTTGCTTCTCGTATCGACATCATCAAAAAGCCCCTTGATATCGTGTTCGCTGGCATAGCCAGTGGCGCTACTTTCAATGGCATCAAAAATATCTTTTAGATCGGTATTTAAATCCTCATTTGCTCGAGCTGTTTTGACGACATTTGAAAAAAGCTGGTCAGGCATAATGAAATAGCCCTTGGTTTTGATAGCGTCATCCTTAACCTCATCCGTAATCAACTCCTCAGAATACTCTTCATAATGAACAGTAGGATCACCACCCTCGATATAGTTTACAAAATTCTCACTGATAAAGCGATAGAATAAAATCCCCAAGATATACTGCTTGAAGTCCCAGCCATCCACCGCACCGCGCACATCATCCGCAATCGCCCAAATCCTCCGGTGTAGTTCCTGTCTCTGTACTTGTTCTGACATCATCTTATCCTCATTTTATTTAATAGTTCCATTATACCATTTTTTAGCGCTTCTCTACATATTTATTCTGAAAGGACTTGTACTCACTCAACACAACAAAAATACCTCATGATCCAACCATGAAGTATTAATAAAGGCTAATACATAGCCATTTTTTAAGTTGGTAAGCAAAGTCACCTAGAATCTTTTGTAATAAATATCTTCATCTAAACGTTCAGCACCCTTGTAATAGACTTGTTCGGTAACTACTTGGTTTCAAAATTAATAATCCCACAAATTAACTCAGCACGTATTTCAAAACGTTTTCTCCGACCACGATAGTCTTGTTTCATGATTTGAAAAGTCTTAAACTTCGC
>NZ_MSJL01000079.1 GCF_001921825.1 Streptococcus acidominimus | reverse complement strand
CTGCACGTTTGGTTCGTCTTCTTTAATTTTCAAAGGTCTTGTCCGCTCTCTCAAGCGACAACTATATCAGTATATCACCTCAACTAATCTTTGTCAATAACTTTTTCAACTTTTTTTGAAATTTTTTTATTTTTTCTTTCTGCGATTCAGAAAAAGCCTAGTGGGACGCTATTTAAGCCTTAAAAGATTGGAAGAAAATCTTTAGTTCCTCCCAAAAATGAAAGCAAGGTCTTGCCAACCTTGCTTCAATGATTGCATCAAATTTTTAGACTTTGACCTCTAGTAGACCGAGACCTCCGTCTTCGCGTTTGTAAATAACATTCGTTGTTGAATCTTTAGCGTCTGTATAGATGAAGAAATCATGTCCTAACAATTCAAGTTGTAAAATCGCTTCTTCCAAATCCATTGGCTTCAAATCAACTTGTTTTGTACGAACAACTTTTACGTCTTCTTCAACTTGCTCCACTAGCTCTTCTGTAAACAATTGACTAGTAGAAACTTTTTGGCGGTTTTTCTTTTCAATCTTTGTTTTGTTGCGACGGATTTGACGTTCAATCTTATCCACTACCAAATCGATTGAACCATACATATCTTGAGAAATATCTTCTGCACGGAGTGTGATAGATCCCAGCGGAATTGTCACTTCTACTTTCGAGCGTTTGTCACGATACACCTTTAGATTTACTTTGGCATTTAACTCTTGATCCGCATGGAAGTATTTTTCAATCTTAGCTACTTTCTCTTCGACATAGCCACGAAGAGCTTCTGTTACTTCAATGTTCTCTCCACGAATGCTAAATTTAATCATAGTCAATACCTCTTTCTAAGCTTTCGCTTTTGTTCACTACCATTATACCACATCAGTATTTTTTTGCAATCGTTTACTAACGGGCGAGTGAAAAGCTCGTGACTGTTTTCGCCCCATTTTTCATCAGGATTTGCTTGGCAAACTGTATGGTAGTGCCGGTCGTATAGACATCATCAACTAGGAGAATATTGCTCGGTATCGCTACTTTTTCGATAATTGAAAAGGGTTGGCAAAGAGCTAGGCGTTCTTGACGTGTCTTTTCTGATTGCTTTTGGGTATCTTCTTTTTGGAGAACTTCTTGAAACGAAAGTCCTGCAACCGTCAGCAAACCAATCACTTGATTAAAACCTCTTTCTGCCATCCTCTGCTTACTAACGGGAATAGGGACAAGGGTTTTATCCATCTTATCTCCAAAATAGTTCTTTAATTCAGCCATAAATACGTTTCGCAGTAGATAATCGCCAGCAAATTTATAGCGACTGATATAGTCTGCCATCTGGGTATTGTAGCGATAGAGGCTTTCATGAGCAACGGTCATTCCTTTCTCGTTCCAGTATAGGCAGTCGGAACAGCTCTTGTTTTCCCCTTCTTTAAAGCAAGTCGGACAGTGGGTTTCCGAAATAAGAAGAAATTTTTCCTTGCAATCCGTACATACTCCTTCTTTTTCTTTTTTTAATAGGAAGATATCTGAAAATAGGGTTCGTTTTTTAAGAGCTTGCTGACACAGTAGACACGCTGTCATAAGCTGCCTCCTTATTCATCAATTGAATTTCTTGGATGGCTTTTTCAATCGCACGATTGGTTCCGTCTTGAAAAAAGAGTAATTCACCTGTCGGACGCTCCTTGCTTCTGCCCACTCGTCCAGCTATCTGAACCAGAGAGGATGAAGTATAGAGAGGATGATTGGCTTTGAGGACAAATACATCTACGCAAGGAAAGGTAACCCCGCGTTCCAAAATTGTTGTCGTGACGAGAATATCGATTTCCTTTTTACGGAATCGCTCAACGATTTCGAGGCGATTTTCTGTTTGACTAGATACAAAGCCAATGCTCTGGTTAGGAAAATAGGTGGCTAGTAGCTGGGCAAAACATTGCCCCATACGGATTGCGGGCAGGAAGATTAGTAAGGGAAAACCAGTTTGCTGTTGTGCTGCTATCTTATGGAGCATTTTAAGGGCAATCTTATTCTTCTTTAAAGAGGCTTCAAAGTGAGCCAGCCATACCTTTTGCGGAACAGGGAGTGGATTGCCATGAAAGCGGCGCGGTAAGCAGAGCCGCTCTAAACTCCCTGCACCAACCTTATGATCCAATTCATCTGTTGAAGTTGCTGTCAGAAACATGGTCACTCCGTCTTCTTTCAGGGCATTTTCTACTGCCCGATAGAGCATAGGATTGTCCACATAAGGAAATGCATCCACTTCATCAACTAAAATCAGATCAAAAGCCCGGTAAAATTTGAGCAATTGATGGGTGGTCGCAATGACTAAAGGGGTACGAAAATAGGGATCTCCTGTACCATGTAAAAGGCTGATGGAACAAGCAAAATCCTCCTGCAACCGCTTATGCAACTCGATACAGATGTCAATCCGCGGACTGGCTAGGCACACAGCACCACCTCCATCAATCACATCAGCAACCACCCGATAGATCATCTCGGTCTTTCCCGCACCTGTTACGGCGTGAATCAGAGTTGCTTTCCGTGCTTGGAAATTGGATCGCAATGCATCTGAAATTTCTTGCTGCCAAGCGGTCAACTGTCCTTGCCATTTTAATACTCCTTGAAAATCAAAAAGAAACTTGGTCACCCCGTCTTGATGAAGGTTAGTTCCACCCTCATCCTCATTTCCTCGCTCCTTCTTGATTTTGGTATTTTGAGTTGGAAAGGTCTGCTGGGGAAAATAATACAAGTCCTCATCCGTCCGCACGCGTCCAAGGGCTATACATTCTCTACAATACTTAGCGCCATTAGGTAGGCGGTGTTTATCTTCAAATCGCGTCGAACAACGAAAACAGGACTTGTCAGCTGTCTGACTTGCCAGCCTTTGAGCCTGCAAACGTTCCTCTTCTGTCAGCTGATGATGAGTAAATAATCTTCCATAGTAGTCTGTCAAATCTGTCATACTTATTTATTCGTCAATTTTATCGGAAAACTTGTCATCTTCAAAAAAACTTAGTACAATCATGGTATGAAAGAATATAAAACCATTACTGCAGACGGTCTAGCAGAAGAAGAAATTAAAAAATCGCGCTTTATCTGCCATCTAAAACGGGTGGCCACAGAAGAAGAAGCCCGCAACTTTATCAATGCGGTCAAAAAGGAACACTACCGTGCTACCCACAACTGCTCTGCCTTTATCCTAGGAGAAGCTATGGAAATCAAGCGGTCATCAGATGACGGAGAGCCTTCTGGAACTGCTGGTGTACCCATGCTCACGGTCTTAGAAAATCATCAACTGACCAATGTGGTTGCTGTTGTGACCCGCTATTTTGGTGGGATTAAACTGGGTGCTGGAGGCTTGATTCGGGCTTACGCCGGTGCTGTCGCCCATGCCGTTTCTGAAATAGGGATTGTTGAGATTAAGGAACAACAAGGGATTGCGATCCAGATGAACTATTCTCAATATCAGGAATTTGCTAATTGGCGAACTGCTCATGATTTGGAAGAGTATGACACCGAATTTTTAGCCGACATTCAAACCATGATTTTTACCGACAAGGAAGACACGCAGAAGACCATAGATAGTTTGACCGAGTATTACCATGGAAAAGTCCAGATTGAAAAGGCTGATTTCCGCCTTGTTGAACTTCCAGTGCATTGAAAACACCTATCACCACGATAGGTTTTTTATATTTTACAAACAAAAATGTCAGGAGTATACTGATATCAATAAGAAGTGGAGGTGCCGTATGGCTATTTATCAAAATATTACTGAATTGGTTGGAAATACTCCTATTGTGAAATTAAATAATCTCGTGCCGGAAGGGGCGGCAGAGGTCTATGTGAAATTGGAAGCCTTCAATCCTGGTTCATCTGTGAAAGACCGGATTGCCTTGGCTATGATTGAGCAGGCTGAAAAAGATGGCATCATCAAACCCGGGGATACGATTGTTGAGCCAACCAGTGGAAATACTGGTATCGGACTGGCTTGGGTCGGGGCAGCTAAAGGCTACAAGGTCATCATCATCATGCCTGAAACCATGAGTATTGAGCGCCGCAAAATTATTCAAGCCTACGGAGCAGAGCTGGTGCTCACTGCTGGGAGTGAAGGAATGAAGGGTGCAATTGCCAAAGCCCATGAAATTGCCGAAGAACGAAACGGTTGGGTACCGCTACAATTTGTCAATCCTGCCAACCCAAAAATCCATGAGGATACGACTGGTAAAGAAATTTTAGAAGCCTTTGGCTCTACTGGACTTGACGCCTTTGTTTCTGGCATTGGAACAGGTGGTACTATTACAGGGGTCTCACACACCCTCAAGCAGGCTAACCCAACCATCAGTATCTACGCTGTTGAGGCTGATGAATCAGCTATCTTGTCAGGTGAGGCACCTGGGCCTCATAAAATCCAAGGAATTTCAGCAGGTTTCATCCCTGATACCTTATACTCAATAAAAAATAATGATACGTGATATAATAGAAATATGAAACCAACAGATTTTAAATTAAGCCCAGCAGACACTGCTCTTCTATCAAAAGCCCTCCAAACAGCTAAAACCAAATCTTTCCAT
>NZ_MSJL01000078.1 GCF_001921825.1 Streptococcus acidominimus | reverse complement strand
ATGAAAATAGCTTTATTCCAGCTAAGAACTCAAAACATCACAGATTGACGGAAGAGGAAAAGCAACTAAATCGTGAGATGGCAGCGATTCGTATCCAAATTGAGCATTTCAATGCGAAGTTTAAGACGTTTCAAATCATGAAACAAGACTATCGTGGTCGGAGAAAACGTTTTGAAATACGTGCTGAGTTAATTTGTGGGATTATTAATTTTGAAACCAAGTAGTTACCGAACAAGTCTATTGTAGCCAATCGTCAGAGCATCAGCTGTACTCTTCTTCAAAAAAACTTCGATACGCTCCAGTATCTCTTGAAGAAAATTTCTAAAGTAGCTATCGAATAAGTAAACTCTTTTTGCTTCTATATATTTTCTATCCACCAACTTTCCATATTGAGAAAAGGATTGAAAATCTGTATCTCGTAAAAAATCAACACAATCCTGTTTATAAAAGTCATCATTCCCATCGTACTCGAAAGACCAGTTAGAGTTTTCTTTCATGTGGACATATAACTGTTCTTCAGTTAAAGCTGGCTCAAGAGAACATTTTAATTGAGTTGGTGCTAATACTGGTCTATAAACCAACCTAGTTTTATCAGTAATATCTAAATCTAACGGCAAATAGTCCTTAAAATTTATTAATTCAAATACATTATTAGGCATAAAATATCTCTCCACAATATGAAAAAAGGCCACCTAGTTATACATTGCTGTACCTTCGATGACTTCTAATCTAACTAAATTATACCACAAGATCCCCTACTAAGCAAGAAATAATTTACTTCTTACTCTGCTTAAACTGCTCAATCCGTTTTTCTAGCTCTTCTGTCTTTAATGTTGCTCTGGCAATCTCAATACGGTCATCCAGGCTTTCTTCCTGAATGACTGGGCTTACTGGTTCAGAGGGATGTACCTGATTTTCCTGCTGCTTCTGGTCAAAGACTAGATTGATGAGCTTCTCAACCTTGTCTAACTCTGTATCCGTCATGGCTGATAAGGTATGAATCAAAGACTTGAAACGGTCTGATGATGGTGAAACATTCTTCTCTTTAGGTTTGAATAGGTCTCTTAACATGCTGCTCCTTTCAAAAAACAGTCCCAGGAGGACTGTTCGCTTAGACAAGTGTATCCATCGCCTTTAGAATGGCGGTGATGGTTTTGATGGTGTTGCCTTTCTCATTGACCAAGCCCTGCAAGTGGTCAAGCTCCTGTTGGTAGCTGCTCATGTCTGCTTCGTGGCTGGCAAGTTGCTTCTGAAGGTGGTCCTTATACAAGGTAGCAGGGTCTTGGTCTAAGGTGGGACTTAAAGTAACTGTTGGTGGCACTTTGAACATTTCCTGCGAGGCTTGGTGCTTGTCACCAGCCTTTAGCTTCTGGAATTCTGCCTGATAATCAATCCCTTCTGTGGCGGGACTTGGTGCTGGGTCACCTTTACCAAAAAGTGCCGCAACCTTTGCTCGTTCCTGGTCTGGGGTAGTTGGTGTTGCTTGGTCTAGTGAACCATCATAGGTCCAGTCTGTTTGTGTCGTCATTCTGTTCTCCTTGTATCATTAGATTCTTGTGAGGTATGTGGTTTGGTCATTTTCCCAAAAGCTCGCTCTAAAGCCTCGTCAAAGCGTATTTGACTGCTAGCTTGACAAGTGATAAAGGTTGAGTACATGGCTTCCTGAAGTTGGTCCTGATAGGTGTTAAGGCGTTCCTCTTCTCTAGCCACTTTCTCGGCCTGTTTCTTAACTTTTTCTTCTAGGCGAGCCACTTGGCTCAAACTCATAGGCATTCCTCCTTCTTTGGGTTTGGGTCTAGCTTATCAGAGGCATCTTGATTTTTTCATCACAAGTCAAGAGTGGGAGTTCTAGGAGAATAGACAGCCTGGGAACGCTCCTCATAAAACTGACAGAGCCAATCGTCCAAACTAGGTTCCGACTTTCGCCTCATCAACTCCTCATTCCAATCAGCTTTGCCATCTAGTAGACCTAAAGGTGGTAAATCCTGCTCAAGGGGAAAGCCCTGGTCTCTTAACTTCTCAATAAAGCCTCGCCCTGCCTTATCATGATCGACAGCCAAGGTCAAGAGATGATTATGCTGATTAAAATAGGTGGTCGTCTGTAAAATCACATCCAGATAGTGACTTAATCGTCCCTTGTCCAACTCATCAAGAAAGCTAAAATCTCTCTTTTCCTCCGAAGCTAGACGGATCACATGGTAGGCAATAACGCTTTTCTTTAATCCTTCCATCGAGACCAGACGGACATCCGATAGCTCTTCCTTATGGCATTCATAATAACTCATCAAATCAATGGCAGATTCCGCAAAGACAAGCCGCTTGGGTTTACCTATAGTCAAACTAATCCCTGCATAATCATGAGAGCCTTTCATGATTTTCTTGAGCCGTCCCCGCTTGTATCTGTCTGGGTGTTCTTCAATCCCCTGAAGACTGGCTCCTACCAATCGCCCATGATGGTCCTTGCTCTTAAACACGACTACAGGCTCTGTATGGTTGTCGCTCTGCCATTGCCCCTGGGCAAGAAGTCCTTGCCTGATGGTCTCATCAGATAAGTGACGGATGGTCTTGAGATAAGTGCGAGCAGAACTAAAGTCCTTACTTTCAGGAAGATAATAGCGAAACGGTTCTAGTTTTAACGCCTGAACCTCCTGCTCTGGAAAATCGCCCTTGTCCAAAAAGTGAATGGCTTCCTTGAAGCTAACCCCTGCTATCAGCTGGACAAAATCAATGACATCGCCCTGAATATCCCGTGAAAACCACTTGAAGGTATTGATGTTGGTAAAAATCTTGAAAGAATCGTGTTCTACCTGCTCGTAAAGGGTGCTGGATAGGCGTTTCAGAGGAATACCCAAGGCCCCTGCCACGTCAACAATGGACTTCTTCTTAATCGTCTCTAATGTTATCATCTTATTCTCCTATCAAAAAAGCAGAAGCACAGCCTTCTGCTTAGGGTGTTGTGGTTGAAACTGGCAATTCAGGAATCGCTTCTGGCTCTGGTGTCGTCTTTTGTGCTTGAGTAAGAGCTTCTGATAAATCTGTCGAATAGGTTTGAAGATGGTTGACCAAGAGCTTATCTCCCGGTTTAGTGTAGGTCAAGCGTAAGAGGCGTTTCTCCACTTGATTGGTCTGAGCCTTGTCTTTTTGTTCCAAATCTGGAATGTAGGTCACTGTATAAGACACCTCGGCTAAGACCTCATTTGAAGCATGATTGAGGTAAATATCAGCCTCCTGATACTGATAGTCCAAGATATAGTCCTTATAGACCTGCTGGAGGGTATCTTCTTGGCGAGTCAATTCTTCACGGTAGGCTGAATCCGTCAAATAAGGCTTGATGCGCTTGTTATTTTCGCCAAGTTGTTTCTTGGTGAAGTAGTGACGGAGAAACGCCTTGACACCCTCTTGGGATAAGCGACTAGACTTCTCTTTTTGGGCCTGCTCCTCTTGTAGCTTCTTGGCCTCTTGCTTGATAGCTGCCCTGGTCTCGTTGGTCACACTCTGTTTTCCTAGACTGTAACCCATGGTCGAGACAAAGGCCAGTAAAGCAAGACTAGCTACACTCACTAGAACGATCTGCTTAGTTTTATCAATCATCTGTTTTTCCTCTTTTCTGTCATGATAGACCAAGCATACAATAAGGAGATTGGGGATTTTATCACAGGTCTTCAAAATAAAAAAAAACGCATCATATCAAGTTTTAAAACATCGATATGACGCACTTGGTCGTAAAGACTAATATTTAGATTTATGCTTTAATTTTTCAAGAAACCTCTTCCTTTCCTCCTTGAAAATTTCTCTAAATATGTAATAAATTATTATGCTAGAAATAAACAAATGACATATGAATTTTATCATTATTACCACCAGCAGGTTGCTAAATAAGCTGCAGCACCTCCTACAGCTCCAAAATTATAACCTACAGCCATTGTCAATGGACCTCCAGGAATTCCTCCGATAACCCCTGTAATCATACCTTTTATCACAGCTTTACCGGCTCCTTGTTGAGTACAACCACCGCCCTCAACAGTCGCAAGCAATTCAGTGTCCAAAAGTTCAAATTGTGAAATTGTTTGTGTATTCATGATGAATACCTCCTTATGTTTTCTGTTTTTTATTGGTTTGTCTATTGCAACTTGACACTCTCAGTATACCACTCTTCTTACAAAAATAATCACCATTTCCTGAACAGTCATTTAACTTTCCTGAATGAGAAAAACATTACCGTTCAAGACTAAAATTTAGGCGTTCAAGAAAAAGGCACCAGCCAAAGCTGATGCCGCTAACGAGTAACTTATGTCTATCCAGTCTTGAGTAACATGCTCAGACGTTTAATGACCATCTTACTCAAGGGCACCTCTAAAAACTTCAAGTAGTTGTTAAGTAAGCCCTATTTGTAAGCATTAATTCCAGTAAGCTTCGCTTTCGAAGCTTATACTCAATAAAAAATAATGATACGTGATATAATAGAAATATGAAACCAACAGATTTTAAATTAAGCCCAGCAGACACTGCTCTTCTATCAAAAGCCCTCCAAACAGCTAAAACCAAATCTTTCCAT
>NZ_MSJL01000077.1 GCF_001921825.1 Streptococcus acidominimus | reverse complement strand
TTGCGTGGACGACCTCCTTGACGATGTTGACGTTGGTAAGCTACATTGAGACAGGTAAGCATTTCTTGAAAGGTCTCTTTTTGAACACCTATGAGAAGTTTGAAGTTCTCTGAACTGAGTTTTTGAGCTTTTTCATACATTGTTTCCATACAAATAGTATATCACATTTGGTTACCGAACAAGTCTAATGCATAACCCAATTCAAAAAGTTACTTTGTCAGATTTACTTTCTAAGATTCCTGATAATGATTTTGATTGGTATATATTTGAAATTGAAGCAATAGGAGTTGCTCCAAAAGGAATGAGTATGCCAGAATTTGAAAATTTAGTTTTGGAGTCTGAAAGAGGTTATAACATAAGTTGGACGGAACTTTGGGACCTATCAAAAAATTTATGTGATTTGAATAGCTTGATACTAGTATCAGCAACTAATCCTATAACTTTTGAAGCGTTAGAAAAAAGTTCGTCTATTATCAAAGTGAAACTAGAAATTATTGATAGTAGTATTTGGGAACTTAATCTTTATGAAGATTTTAGTTAATTTAGAATCAATTTTGATTATTCCCTATGCTAACAAGCTCTTAGATGCTACTAAGAGCTCCAAAAGTGTTTCTTGTGGTGCTGTTCCTTATCACTAGGGACGCCCAGTTTTTCATAATATAGTTGTTCAGTTTACTTTTAGTACTAACTCCTCCAGTCTGGGGAGAGACTGGGGGAGGTGGGAAATGAAGAAAACAAAGTTTTCGTTAAAAGTCGCAGGTAGTTGTCTAGTTGATAACTAGACAAGTGATAGATAAGAAAAGTGTAACTTTTCTCAATGGTACAACTTAAGATACGAGGATGTCAAAAAAGCGACCGAAAATTAGGAAATATTACGAAGAAGCGTAGCTTCTAGGAATGTTTATCTATTTTCTGAGCTTTTAGTCCGAGTTCAATTTCAAGATACAAAGCCCGTTAAAAACTCAAAGCGAAAATAGGAAATCTAACGAAGAGTCATTAGACTCTAGGAAGATTTATCTTTTTCGCACAGAGTTTAGGGCGTGTTCAATTACCCAAGATACGAGAGCATTTGACACGAGTTTCACTCGTTTTATCTCCAACCTTCAACAGTCTTTCTAGACTGTTGAAGCGAGCAAAGGCATACCCCATTTAGGAAATCTGACGAGTGAAAAGCTCCAGTGGAGGTTTTCAGCCTATTTCCTAAAGAACCATCATCAGCTAAAACTGAAACAATTATCGCTCTTTTTTGCACAGCTCGTAGCCCAAGTTCAATTATACAAGACGAGTTAACGAAGTAATAAAAGATAAACTAAATGACTATAACAGTATACTGGAGGAAGGAGAGGATTACTAGATACCTCGTTATTGGACGCTTACGAGCGACTATAAAATGGTCAAGATGGTTCGTAAAAAGGTAATGAGGAAGTCTCCGATGGGGAGATTTCCTCATTACCTTTTTTAATATAATCACTTTGAGAGAGCTTCACGCTCGAATCTTATTTATGGCGTTTCTTGCTACTACGGATAAGAGCGAGACCGCTTAAAATAGCAGTGGCAAGAAAGGCGAGGGGGGAGGTAACAGAACCTGTGTTAGGAAGGCTATCAGCTGGTCTCTTGTTGAGAGGAAGTTCTGCTTTCTGGATTAGGGCTTGCTTCTCTGGATGCTTACCTTTATCCTTATCTTGATCGATATGTGGTTGTCCGAGAACTTTTTGTTTGAAAGTTTGTTTAGGATTTAGCTCTTTCTTGTCAAGACTTTGTGGAACCTTTGGTTCTACTGTTGGACTTAGTTCTAGGACTGCCCGATCCAAGAGTTTGACTTGTTGGCTCAGTAACTGGTTAGTCTTTGCCTCATCAGCGAGAAGTTGATGGGAGGCTTGGATTAGCTTGATTAGTTTCTCTTGACTTGCAGTAGTAGCCTTGAGGAAGCGTGGTGTTTTTAATAATGCTGCGATTTCAGAGAGCTTTTGCTCCAACTCTTGTGTATTGACCTCTTCCGGCTTGTCTGTTGGATTTGGAGTTAGTTCTAGGACCGCCTGATCCAAGAGTTTGACTTGTTCATTCAGTAGCTGATTGGTCTTTGTCTCATCAGCGAGAAGTTGATGGGAGGCTTGGATTAGCTTGGTCAGTTTCTCTTGGCTCGCAGTAGTGGCATTGAGGAAGCGTGGTGTTTTCAATAATTCCGCAATTTCAGAGAGCTTTTGCTCCAAATATTGTGTATTGACTTCTTCTTGATTGACCGTTACTTCTAATGATAGCTGATGATTCCCATAATGAATGGTCAGGAGTTGTCGTCCTGTCTGATTCGGATTGTAGCCTTCTACTTGAACGCCCGGTTCGGTCAGAGCTAGTTTTTGGCTGTACCCATCCGTATAGGTCAGGAGTAATTCTCCCTTGCGCAGATCAAGTGGCTGGTGAATGTAGTAGCTAGTCTTTGGTTGTCGGTTTAAGGAGACATCAAGTAGCTCGCGCTTGTCCATAGGTTGATCGCTAACAAAGATATATTGTGCTACTTCTAGGTGTTGATCTAGGAAGTTGAGGGATAGAGCCTGTTTTCCAACTTCTTGAGGTTTATGCCCTAGGATACGGATTGCAGGGTGGGTGAGCTGGAAGATTTGGCTACTCTGATCTGTATAATGAACTTGTAGACTACCACCATTTACATCCAGTGCCTCCCCTTGACGATAAACTGTCTTTGGAAAAGCTTGATATTGGATGTCTTGAATCGTTTTATCATTTGCCTTGTATGGAATTGCCAGAATATTACTAATATCCTTATTTGGACTTTGAGCTCGATAATAGATGAGAGAGCCGATTGCGCTGTCTTTGATCGCCGGGAAGGTCAAAGGTCCATCTTGGCTCGCCGTAGCTTCCGCTAAGACTTGTTGTGCAGTGTTATCTTTGTAAAGTGTGATGGTTACACCAGCAGGGACATGATCAAAGGCTACCTGTACATGTTGGTTCGGTAAGGCGGTAGCGTGAGCGCTACTCATTGGAAGGTTTTCAGACTCACTGTCTAGGCTTTCATACATCTTCCAGTTATAGATTCGGATTGCGCGCCAAGGCGTTCCGTTATCAGAAGTAATGACATGTAGTCGCCAATCTTGAGCAGTGGTAGGAGTAGCTAGCTCTATATCAGTCACATGAGCGATATTATTCCGAACAGAGTGGGCAAGTTTCCAATTGCCAGCACTATCCTTATAGTATAGATCAAAGTCTTTTGTATTCATCAAGCCATCATTAACGGATTCTCCTCCAGCTCCCGCGTGATCCATGACCCAGCGCTTGATGGTTCGAGGTTGGGTTAAGCGAATATCAACCGTAGCAGATGGAGAAAGAGAAGACCATTTATCTGAATTGCTGGTAATCGTACCATTGAGCATACTATTAAGTCCCTCACTACCGTCAGATTGAGGTTCTGATGAGCCAATGACCTGCGCTCCTAGGACAACATTTTCTGCTGCTGGTCTTGGACTGGTTGTATCAGCGGTTGTCATGCCCCATTCAAATGGAAGGAGAAAGTCAGCAGAGCGAACTCCATTTTTGCCAACTGCGATGATTTTCAGCGCTTGGCTTGTTCCACTCGCTTCTTTTGGTCGAGTGATTTGAGAGAGGTAGATTGTCGGATTAGAAGATCCTGTGACGAACTGCCATTGGTCACCGTATTGCTGGTAGACTTCATAGTAATCTGCCTCTTCTACCTTGTCGACATGAATGATGGCTTCTGCTAGCTGGGCGTGCGCCAAGCGTTTATCAAGCACTTGACCTCCTGTTGGTGCCAGCGGAGCGTTTTGGTGAGCTGCAATGCTAAGCTGACCGAGATTAAATTGGAAGTTCGGTAGCTCTCCTTGATTTTGGATTCTTAGTTTGATAGCGTACACTTTTTGATTGGCAAGTGAAGAGAGGTTAAAGCTGGCTGTGCTCCAATCAGATTCTGGGCTTAGGTCAACGTAATGGAAGGAGTTTTCGTTGTAGTCCCTATCTGTGCTAAGTCCGATCTGGATTTTTGCGCCTTTTCCGCCCTTGTGGCTAACGCTTAGTGTACTAGTTGGGGTGATACTTAAATTACTAGCATAGAGCATGATGTCTTGCTGGCTATCGGCATCAAGATTGCCTGAAAATGCTAGAGAGTTCCCGCCATTATAAGCGTCTTCAAAATCATATTGAGCTGCTAGCGCTTGCTTATTTGAACGGATCCACCAACGCCAAGTTGGAAGAACTCCTGCTAATGAACGGTAGTTCCACTCTTTATCACGGGAGCTGACACCATCCTTGAACCATTTTTTTCCATGCCCAGTATTGAACGAAGTGTGAAAGTTAGAGCCTGTCAGAACAGTCTTGTCTGCGACAAAGCGAGCCATTCCAGACCAAATGGGATGGGAATCATTAGCTAGGGTTGGGTCTCCCTGATGACCTGTCCAGAAGATATTTTCATTTTGGTGATAGTCTTCGGCTCTGGTGGAAAGTCCCAGAATAGAATCGGGAGTATAAAGTCCGATAGAAAGCTTTGGTTTTCCGTTCGCATCTAGGAGTTGTTGGCGCCGGATGGCAGTATTGTACGACCGAGCTTGTAGTTCAAAACCAGCGTAGACATCAAAAGGACTGCGTCCTAACTGATTCATGGTTTCGACACTCTTATTATTCGTTTCTGTACTCCAGTTAAAATTGGCAAAAAATTCATCAGCGGGAACGGTTCCGTTACTATTAGGGGTGACAAAAGATTTGTTGTATTCGTTCACTAGACTTGTTCGGTAACTACTTGGTTTCAAAATTAATAATCCCACAAATTAACTCAGCACGTATTTCAAAACGTTTTCTCCGACCACGATAGTCTTGTTTCATGATTTGAAACGTCTTAAACTTCGCATTGAAATGCTCAATTTGGATACGAATCGCTGCCATCTCACGATTTAGTTGCTTTTCCTCTTCCGTCAATCTGTGATGTTTTGAGTTCTTAGCTGGAATAAAGCTATTTTCAT
>NZ_MSJL01000076.1 GCF_001921825.1 Streptococcus acidominimus | reverse complement strand
TTGCGTGGACGACCTCCTTGACGATGTTGACGTTGGTAAGCTACATTGAGACAGGTAAGCATTTCTTGAAAGGTCTCTTTTTGAACACCTATGAGAAGTTTGAAGTTCTCTGAACTGAGTTTTTGAGCTTTTTCATACATGGTTTCCATACAAATAGTATATCACATTTGGTTACCGAACAAGTCTATTGTAAAATTACAGTAAAAGAATATTATTGTGAGGCAAAATAGTTGAAGTGTTGTGGATATTATGTTATTATAATAACTATAAAATAAAAGGAGGACAATCATATGTCAGAAGAAAAATTGTCAGCAAAGTTGGACCAAGTTACGGGTGGCTTAAAAGAAGCAGCTGGAAAAGTTATCGGTGATAAAAAGACAGAAGCTGAAGGCTTAGTTGAAAAAACAGCTGGTAAGGCAAAAGAATTGGCTGATGGCGCAGCTGATAAAGCAAAAGAACTCACTGAAGATGCAAAAGGTGTTGTCGAAGGTGCCGTAGAAGGTCTTAAAAACGTATTTGGTAAATAATCCATGAACCATACCCCCAAAGGGGGATTAAAGGTTGAGGAAAGATCCATTTTGGACACTGACCTCAACCTTTTTATGTGCTTAGCCGAGTTCAATTACACAAGATACGAGGACGTGTTGACACGAGTTCCACTCGTTTTATTTCCGACCTTCCACAGTCTATTCCCAGACTGTGGAAGCGGGCAAAGCATTTGACGCAGAACCTAGAGAGAGTTTGCTCCGCAAACTTCTATTCTCCGCCTCCAAAGGTATCCCCTACCTTTCAAGTGTTTGAGGTAGAGCATGCGACAAATCAGCAACTGCTTTCATTTTTTGTTTACTTACAGAAATAGTGAAGCAAAATAAAAGGACTACTAACAAAGAAAATTTGGGGATGGAGCCATCAGAAAAAATGTTGTGATGTTTTGAGCATAATTTTTGTAATCGGTACCAAATTTTAGTATACTATAGAATGTAAAAAAATATTTTTTAGGAAAGTGGGACTTACTTATGTCTAAAATCGTTGTTGTTGGTGCAAACCACGCAGGTACAGCTTGTATCAAAACTATGTTAACAAACTATGGTGCTGATAACGAGATTGTTGTATTCGACCAAAACTCAAACATTTCCTTCCTTGGCTGTGGAATGGCGCTATGGATTGGTGAGCAAATCTCTGGTCCAGAAGGCTTGTTCTACTCTGATAAAGAGCAATTGGAAAGCCTTGGTGCAAAAGTATACATGAACTCACCAGTTGAGGCTGTGGACTATGATAAAAAAGAAGTACACGTTCTTTTAGAAGATGGAAGCAAGCATGTTGAGTCTTATGACAAATTGATTTTTGCGACAGGTTCACAACCAATCTTGCCACCAATCAAAGGTGCAGAAATCAAAGAAGGTTCACGTGAATTTGAAGCAACACTTAAAAATCTTCAATTTGTTAAATTGTACCAAAACTCAGCAGATGTCATTGAAAAATTGAAAGATGAAGACATCAAACGCGTAGCAGTTGTTGGTGCTGGCTATATCGGTGTGGAACTTGCAGAAGCCTTTGAACGTAAAGGTAAAGAAGTTATCCTAATCGACGTTGTAGACACTTGCTTGGCTGGTTACTATGACCGCGATTTGACAGACATGATGAGCAAAAACCTTGAAGACCACGGTATCAAATTGGCATTTGGTCAAACCGTACAAGCAATTGAAGGTGACGGAAAAGTAGAGCGTATCGTAACAGATAAAGAAACGTTTGACGTTGATATGGTTATCTTGGCTGTTGGTTTCCGTCCAAACACTGGTCTTGGAGACGGTAAGATTGAACTCTTCCGCAACGGTGCTTTCCTTGTTAACAAAAAGCAAGAAACAAGCCTTAAAGATGTATATGCAATCGGTGACTGTGCGACTGTATATGATAACTCAATCGGTGATACAAACTATATCGCTCTTGCAACTAACGCCGTTCGTTCAGGTATTGTAGCAGCTCACAATGCATGTGGAACTGAACTTGAATCAATCGGTGTGCAAGGTTCTAATGGTATCGCTATCTACGACCTTAAGATGGTATCAACTGGTTTGACTCTTGAAAAAGCAAAACGCTTTGGCTACAATGCAGTGGTGACTGAATTTACAGATAACCAAAAACCAGAATTTATCGAGCATGATAACTTCCCAGTAACGATTAAAATTGTTTACGATAAGGACACACGTGTTGTTCTCGGAGCACAGATGGCTTCTAAAGAAGATATGTCTATGGGAATCCACATGTTCTCACTTGCTATCCAAGAAAAAGTAACAATCGAACGCCTAGCGCTTCTTGACATCTTCTTCTTGCCACACTTCAACAAGCCATACAACTACATCACAATGGCAGCATTGGGTGCAGAATAAGAACTCTAACAATCTGGAGCAGTAGTCTCCAGATTGTTTTGCTTATCATTGCTGGAATTAGAAAAGGAGATTCCCCCTAAAAAGATTGGCGCTTTTTTTCCCACTTTTTGATATAATAATAGAATTGGCGGGCTTGGAAAATCAGAGGGAAATCTGTTATGGACCCGTGATGTTCTGATACTCATACTCGTCAAAAATCAAAAGCAAAGCAATTGAACACGGATTAAGATTTTTAATGGCTTTGTATCTTAGAAATTTTATAGAGTATGAAAGATAAGAGATGAGGAGAGAAGATGGATCCTTTATTAAATGGAATGAATGATAGGCAAGCAGAGGCAGTTCAAACAACAGAAGGCCCCTTGTTGATTATGGCAGGAGCGGGTTCTGGTAAGACCCGGGTCTTGACGCACCGGATTGCCTATCTAATTGATGAAAAATTAGTAAACCCTTGGAATATTTTGGCCATTACCTTTACCAATAAAGCAGCGCGAGAGATGAAGGAGCGGGCTCTTCTCTTAAATCCTGCAACGCAGGATTGTTTGATTGCCACCTTCCACTCAATGTGCGTGCGGATTTTGCGTCGAGACGCTGATCATATTGGCTATAATCGTAATTTTACCATTGTAGATCCAGGGGAGCAGCGAACCTTGATGAAGCGGATTTTGAAAAATCTGAATCTGGATCCGAAGAAGTGGAGCGAACGCTCTATCCTAGGGACGATTTCCAATGCTAAAAATGATTTGATTGACGAAGTGGCCTATGAAAGTCAAGCAGGGGACATCTATACCCAGATTGTTGCCAAGTGTTATACAGCCTATCAGAAAGAATTGCGCATGAGTGAGGCGGTAGACTTTGATGATTTAATCATGTTAACCTTGCGCTTGTTTGATCAAAATCAAGATGTACTGACCTATTACCAGCAGAAATTCCAGTATATTCATGTTGATGAGTATCAGGATACCAACCATGCTCAATATCAGTTGGTGAAGTTGCTTGCTTCGCGTTTTAAAAACATCTGTGTTGTTGGAGACGCAGACCAGTCAATCTATGGCTGGCGTGGGGCTGATATGCAAAATATCCTTGATTTTGAGAAGGATTATCCAGAAAGTAAGGTTGTGCTTCTGGAAGAAAATTATCGCTCAACAAAGACCGTGTTACAGGCAGCCAATGATGTCATTAACAACAATCGCAACCGCCGTCCTAAAAACCTCTGGACGCAAAATGATGAGGGCGAGAAGATTATCTACTATCGAGCACATGATGAGCAGGACGAGTCGATTTATGTCGCAGGTCAGATTGATGAATTGGTGCGAGGAGGGCGTCCCTATCGTGATTTTGCCGTACTGTACAGGACCAATGCCCAATCTCGTACGATTGAAGAAGCCTTGTTAAAGGCTAATATTCCCTATACCATGGTCGGAGGAACTAAGTTTTATAGTCGTAAAGAAATTCGTGATACCATTGCTTATCTCAATGTGATTGCAAATCCGGCGGATAACTTATCCTTTGAGCGGATTGTCAATGAACCAAAGCGAGGGGTAGGACCTGGTACGGTGGACAAGATCCGTGATTTTGCCCAAATGCAAGACCTGTCCTTGCTTGAAGCGAGTCAGAATATCATATTGTCTGGCATTAAGGGCAAGGCAGCTCAGGCTGTCTTTGACTTGGCAAATCTCCTCTATCAGTTACGGGAGCAGCTGGATAAGCTTTCGATTACAGAGCTGGTTGAAGCAGTTTTGAGTAAGACTGGCTATACTGAATCGCTCACCGTCCAAGCGACCTTGGAAGCCAATGCTCGTATTGAAAACTTGCAGGAATTTCTCTCTGTAACCAAACATTTTGATGAGGAAAATAGGGTAGAGGGAGAAACAGGTTTGGAAACTCTAAGCCGTTTCCTCAATGACTTGGCATTGATTGCAGATACGGATGACGGTGATCGTGAGAGTTCAGAAGTGACCTTAATGACCCTGCATGCGGCCAAGGGACTTGAATTTCCAGTTGTCTTCCTCATCGGTATGGAGGAAAATGTGTTTCCACTCAGCAGAGCGGCTGAAGATGAGGATGAATTGGAAGAAGAGCGCCGCTTGGCGTATGTAGGCATTACCCGTGCAGAGAAACAGCTTTACCTGACCAATGCCAATTCGCGCCTTTTATTTGGACGGAGCAGCTACAATCAGCCTAGCCGTTTTATCCGAGAGGTATCGAGTGATTTGCTGGATTATCAAGGGTTGGCAAGACCTGCTAATACAGCTTTTAAAGCCTCCTATGTCAATGGTCAGACTAGCAAGTTTGGCAAAGGCATGAGTTTACAGCAGGCCATCCAGTCCCGCAAATCTCAAATTCAGCCTCCTAGTTTTGGAGACAATCTACCTTTTGGAAAGAGCAAGGTTGCGTCGCAAGCAGATTGGTCAGTGGGAGATATTGCTATTCACCGCAAATGGGGACAGGGGACTGTCCTTGAAGTTACGGGTAGTGGTAGTAGTCAAGAATTAAAAATCAATTTCCCAGAGATGGGGCTTAAAAAAGTCTTAGCAAGTCTTGCACCAATTGAAAAAGAGGACTAATCCTCTTATAGCCGTTTAGTTTATTTTTAGTACTAGGCAACGAGTCGCAGGTAGTACTGGGGTACAGCAAGACGAGTTAACGAAGTAATAAAAATATAAACTAAATGACTAGACTTGTTCGGTAACTACTTGGTTTCAAAATTAATAATCCCACAAATTAACTCAGCACGTATTTCAAAACGTTTTCTCCGACCACGATAGTCTTGTTTCATGATTTGAAACGTCTTAAACTTCGCATTGAAATGCTCAATTTGGATACGAATCGCTGCCATCTCACGATTTAGTTGCTTTTCCTCTTCCGTCAATCTGTGATGTTTTGAGTTCTTAGCTGGAATAAAGCTATTTTCAT
>NZ_MSJL01000075.1 GCF_001921825.1 Streptococcus acidominimus | reverse complement strand
CAAACGACTGGGATTGCCATCATGGGCTTAGTGCGCCCAAAAATAGGAAAATAAGCAAAAAGTAAGCTTCGAAAGCGAAGCTTACTGGAATTAATGCTTACAAATAGGGCTTACTTAACAACTACTTGAAGTTTTTAGAGGTGCCCATAAAAATCAATTCCAAAATAGAAACGAAATAACTAAAAAATAAAAGATATTGGGATAGACAGCTATCCCAATATCTTTTATTTTTTCTCATATAAAGCGAGTTGGCTCGTCTCCAATTCTACCTCTTCGTAATTCTTTTCTAGGTTTGATTTGACCCTATCTAGAAGCGGAAGCTGGGTATTGACAATGATATAACGTGCCTTATTCTTGTTTAAATCAAAGGCAAGTCCCTCTTGATTGGCCTTAGTATCCAAATAAGGACTAGCTGTCGGAATTTTTCCTGCTGATAGGCGTTCACTCTGGAGATATAGCTGGGCACTATCGTCCCAGGCATAGATATTATCCGAACGTTGCGAATGCTCCTTGATATAGCGCGCTACTTCCTGACGTTCTCTTATCATATCACCCGCAATGACGTAGTTAACCACTGGTTTCACCAACAAGAGGAGCAATAAGCCAAGTAATGGCAGGTAGATATGTGACCGAAGGTAGGAGTAATGAGCCATCTTTTTAGCCAGCAGGTCTTCATTTTTAGTAACAGAAGACAGATCTAGTAAGCCCATAATAAAACCATACGGTAAAAGGAGCACTAGATGGCTTAGCTCAAAGTGTCCATCCGCTATTAAAAATACGAGCTGCACAACAAAAGCTATCAAAATGAGACTCTTGAAATAAACCAATTTCCCCTGTCCCATTGACAACAATAGATGAAATAGATTCTTTAAAAATCCTGATAAGAGCAAGAATAAAGAGACTTGAATCAAGGTCCAAGTAAGACCACTATATGAAAAATCCAAGGCAAACTCATAGAAGAAGGTCTGTTGGATAGCAGCCCCCAACACCTGCTCTACAAAGGTGTAATAGCCTACTGCATAAGCAACGAGAAGAAATCCAAAGACCGTTGCCAAGGCTTGATATAGCCCTCTTGCCTTCTGGCGCTGTCTCACATTATAGACAGTCAGTACCAGAGCAGAAGCTCCCCACAATAATAGACTTTTAGGGTAAATCATAAAGGCAATTGCAGCGTGGATACCATAGATAATAAAGCCCTCGTCACGAGTTGCCCGTTCAAGATAACGCAGAACAAACCACAGACCAGCCAGCACAAATGGTAATGCAAACAAACTTGCTTGAACACCACCGATATTTAGCGCTAGGATAAACAAATAAAACCAATGTTGCAAACCTAGAGCCACGCGACCTGACTGACTGATATAGCTACAAATCTTATAAAAATAAATTCCCGCAGCAAATAAGACAAACCACTGTAACAAAACAAGACCCGCGGTCGTCTCAAACGCAGAACCAGCATATACCAATAAATAATACAGCACCCCACTTGTACCGAAAAACTGTCCATAAGGAGCCTGACCAGCATGCATGGCAAAGCCGGCATACAGATCCTGAGACTGAAGATTCGTAGCAAATGATGTCAAAAAAGGATTGGCAACACTAAGAAGACTCAAGATTAAACTCCACATTATAGAGGGAATAATCTTTGTTTTTGGCATATTTTTCTGAAAACCTTCATTAAAAGATAAGGGCTGTCTACCTTGGTGAACACGGCGACCGCGTCTTGAATAGCTCTCTAAACGGCTATACGTCACTTCTGTCTCTGTCATTGGATTCTCCTTACACAATTCATTTTATTATACCAAAAAGTATGCAGTCTGTCATTCTCTATTTCAATTGCGTCCCCTTCAAACAGCCTACCCCAACTCGTGAAAAGGGTGCTTCGTATGCCTTTATAGTCATTTAGTTTATATTTTTATTACTTCGTTAACTCGTCTTGTATAATTGAACTTTAGCTACAACTCACTGACAAAAAGATAAATACTCCTAGAAGCCACAGCTTCTTCGTCGTATTTCCTATTTTGTCTAGGAGTTGCTTAACGCTCTCGTATCTTGAGTTGTACTATTGAGAAAAGTTACACTTTTCTTATCTATCACTTGAAATAGTTATCAACTATTTCAACTACCTGCGACTCGTTGCCTAGTACTAAAAATAAACTAAACGGCTATAAGACTTCTCTAAAAACTGTTTTTTTCTTCATCTTCAAAGGTTTTTTCTCTCTCAAAGGAAACTAAAAAAGTTGAAAGAAATTGTCCAAAATGGATTTTTCTTCAACCTTGAATTTTTAGCTTTTTTTCAAAAAATCGTTCCGAATCTCTGAAATAAAATAGAGCGAACCTGTGATAAACAACCGGTCATCAGACTTGGCATTCATTTCCCATTCTTGGATAAATTGGGCATAATCTGTCACATAGGGTAAGTCATCTGGACAATCAAGCTCCTCTATGCCGCCATCATAGGCAAAGCTGGTCAATACCAATTCAGCACTCGGAAGCCTTTTTTTAATACACTCCAGCATCTCTCTAAAATCTTTGCGTTTTAAAGCCGAAAAGAGCAGCGTTACCTTTTGACCAGAAAGAGACTGTATAAACTCCACCAACCGTTCAATGGCAGGGAGATTATGCGCCCCGTCTAAGTAAATCTTTCCCTGCTGTCCCACCTTTTCTAAACGCCCTGCCCAGGTTGTTGTTTCCAAGGCCTGTCGCACCATGTTGGGGTCTATTGGACATTTACGCTCTGCCATGAGCAGACCAAAAGCCTGCAAAGCAAGGGCTGCATTTTCCTCTTGATGTCGACCAAGCAAGCCCAATTTAAGCCCTTCACATCTACTGGTCATATTTGTGAATATGCCATCTTTTAAAGAAAAATCTACTCCTTCGCGAAAAATCGGTGCTTGCAGAAGGTCCGCCCTCCTACGGCAGACCTCAAATGCTGTTGGAGCCACAAGTCCAACCAACACTGGAATGCCCCGTTTTATAATGCCTGCTTTTTGCTCTGCAATGTCCTCTAAGCAAGTCCCCAGTAGATCTTGATGATCCAAACCGATAGAAGTGATAATCGTTACCAAGGGGTCTACAACATTGGTCGTATCCAGTAAGCCACCTATCCCAACCTCAACTAAGGCAAAGTCCAAGGCTTGTTCCTTAAAATAGAGCAACATGACCAAGGTCATCACTTCAAAATAGCGAAAGGGCTCATAGACCTGCTCCACCTCTTGCTCCAGTAGAAAAACTCTCTCTAGCAATTCCTGAAATCGAGCTTCTGGAATCGGGATACCATTGATACAGATACGGTCATACACCGTTACCATGTGCGGAGACACAAAAGTTCCAACGCGAAAGCCCTGTGCTTCTAGCAAGTTTGTTAAAAAGGCTATAGTAGAACCTTTTCCATTGGTACCTGCTACATGAACGACAGGTAAATTTTTCTCAGGGTGCTCCAACAAATCCAGAGCATAGTGTATCTTCTCCATCTTGTAACGATAGACCTGCCCCTGCTTGGTCTGTAACCATCGCTCTAATATTGTCATTTCTACCTCCAACCTTGCTTTTTCTTATAGTAGCAACTTTCGTTTCAAAAATCAAAAAATTGGTGGGTTATTTCACCCACCAATCCGACCAGTCAACTGCGGCAACATAACGCATTGTCTTCATCATTCTTACCTCCTTTTCTCTTAGTAATCTTAGTATAATAGACCACCAAGAAAATCAACAGGACAAAAATGTCGTAAAATCCGTGGTATCCAGTCGCCACTGGTCATGTAGTCGCCCCATCAGATGTCGATTCCCCATCAATTGCGCAAAGATCATCGCTTCCTTACAATAGATATAAGCCCGCTGGACATCCCGGTGTACCAAAAGCTCGTATTTCCACCGTAACATACTAAAAATCGGGTATTTTTGAAAATCCTGCGTGATCTGCATAATCTGATCAAGTCCTTGGAATAAGGCAGGAATAGGATCGTAGATTCCCTTGGATCCCAAGACGCGGATAGCAGCAAAGATGACATTGCGAAGAACAAAAAGATCCTCTGGCTCCATCATCACCACCTGTTCGGGCAATCCTAACACCAGTCTCAAAAACACCTTTCTGCTAGCTGAACTCTTAGCCATCGTTGACAAGTAAGCATGTTCAATAAAAAGGTGAATAATCAACAAATCATTGACATCGTATTTAGGCTTCCATTCTATCTGTGGAATGTGGGTTTTGATAATCTCCTTACCAAAAACATCTGATTGAGTTTCTAACACATCAATCGTTGACTGTATGGTATCAATAGCAAGTCGCTCAATATCTGGCAACATATCGTAGAAGTGTTCATAGATTTCAAGCAGTTTTTCATTACGCTTTTCAATCAAATCAAGCTGATCATAGGTTGGGGTACGCAAAATATCATACTTGAGTTTCACATATTGATCTGGTAAATCAACATAATCAGGCATCAACTCAAACAAAGACAGGCCCAAACGATGCGCAATAAAAAATATTTTGGTCAAGGTTGGCTTTGATACACCTAGCTCAATCCGCGTCAACTGTCGGACGGTTAGCTCCAGCTCCCCATCACAAAACTGCTCTCTGCTCCAGCCATGTTCCTCTCTTAGCCTACGAACTTTATCTCCAAATCCTTCCTTCTTCATCCTACACTCTCCTAGAAACGTCTATATATTATACCAAAAATAATAAAGCATAGCAATCCTCTTTTACATATTCTTTAAGAAATATTAAAATTTTCTGTTACTATTCTGAAAAAACAAAATACAAAGTCTGTTAAAAACTCACAGCACACTCCCTTATGTATGAACCGTCACTTCTCTAACTGTTATAGCCGTTTAGTTTATTTTTAGTACTAGCTCAAACAGTCTGGGGAGAGACTGTTTGAGGTCGGAAATAAAGAAAACGAAGTTTTCGTCAAAACAGTCTGGGGAGAGACTGTTTGAGGTCGGAAATAAAGAAAACGAAGTTTTCGTCAAAACAGTCTGGGGAGAGACTGTTTGAGGTCGGAAATGAAGAAAACGAAGTTTTCGTTAAAAGTCGCAGGTAATTGTCTAGTTGATAACTAGACAAGTGACAGATAAGAAAAGTGTAACTTTTCTCAATGGTACAGCAAGACGAGTTAACGAAGTAATAAAAATATAAACTAAATGACTATAATACTATATTCGTAAACGGATGATATAGTATAGTTGTTCAGTTTACTTTTATACTCCCTATAAAAATTAAGGGAACTATATACCAGTTTACACTAGATACAATATATAGTATTCAAGATTATCAAAAAAGACGACTTCTAAACGGAAATCGTCTTTTAATAATGTCTAAACTCTCCAGAGTGTTCTCTCATATACTC
>NZ_MSJL01000074.1 GCF_001921825.1 Streptococcus acidominimus | reverse complement strand
ATTTTACAACACAGGCTGGCATCACTCTATCCATGTCACGAGTTGGGAAATGTATCGACAATGCACCAATTGAAAGTTTCTTTGGGCATTTCAAGACAGAGTCTTATCATCTCAAGAAATACAAGACCTATGAGGAGCTAGTCGCAGATGTGGAAAGCTATATCCAGTTTTACAATACACAACGTTATCAAACTAAATTAAACAACCTGACCCCTTGGGAATTCAGGAATCAGGTTGCTTAATATCTTTTATTATTTGACTGTCTACTTGACAGGGAGCAGTTCATTTGACTAGGGATTGCTGTCTTTGAAATTAGGGTTTGATGCGGTGCAACATACGTGGGAATGGAATGGCTTCTCGGATGTGTTTGGTTCCAGCGACAAAGGTCACCATGCGCTCAAGACCGATACCAAATCCTGCATGAGGCACAGAACCATACTTACGGAGATCAAGGTAAAACTCATACTCTGACTTATCCATTTCAAGGGCATCCATTTTGGCAACGAGAGCATCGTAGTCATCCTCACGGACAGAACCACCAATGATTTCTCCGTAACCTTCTGGGGCAAGTAGATCCGCGCAAAGAACACGGTCTGGATTTCCCGAGACTGGCTTCATGTAGAAAGCCTTGAAGCTAGCTGGATAGTTGACAACAAAGGTCGGTACACCGAAGTAGTTTGAAATCCATGTTTCATGAGGAGAACCGAAGTCATCACCATGCTCCAAATGTTCATAGTCCGTATCTGCATCTGCCTCATGCTCTTGTAGGAGGTCAATCGCTTCATCATAGGATACTCGCTTGAAAGGTTCTGCAATGTATTTCTTGAGGAGTTCTGTATCGCGTTCCAAGGTTTCAAGAGCCTGCGGTGCACGGTCTAAAACACCTTGGATCAAGGCCTTGACATAGGCTTCTTGCAAATCAAGCGATTCTTCATGGGACAAGAAAGAATACTCTGCATCCATCATCCAGAACTCGGTCAAATGACGGCGTGTTTTTGATTTTTCTGCACGGAATACTGGTCCAAAGTCAAAGACACGACCAAGTGCCATCGCTCCTGCTTCCAAGTACAGCTGACCTGATTGGCTCAAGTAGGCAGGAGTTCCAAAGTAGTCTGTTTCAAAAAGTTCCGTTGAATCTTCTGCTGCATTCCCAGATAAGATGGGACTATCAAACTTGATGAAGCCATTTTTATCAAAAAATTCGTAGGTCGCATAGATAATCGCATTACGGATCTGCATGATCGCCATTTGCTTGCGCGAACGTAACCACAAATGACGGTGGTCCATAAGGAAATCTGTCCCGTGTTCTTTCGGTGTAATCGGGTAATCCTTTGATTCACCAACCACTTCAAGATCGGTAATATCCAACTCATAGCCAAATTTTGAACGCTCATCTGCTTTGACAATCCCTGTCACCAAAACAGATGTTTCTTGACTAAGTTTTTTAACCGTATCAAACTTAGCTGCCCCTTCTTCCTCACCGAAGGCTTCAATGAAATTGGGCTTAAATGCAACCGCTTGGAAAAAGGCTGTTCCGTCACGGAGCTGCAAGAAGGCTAGTTTGCCTTTACCTGATTTATTAGCCACCCAGGCTCCAATAGTCACTTTCTCACCAACATGGTCTTTGACATCAATTATTGATAGTAAATCTTTAGCCATAATCTCTCTTTTCTTAATGATTTTCTTTTCTAGTTTACCTCTTTTAGCTAGTGTAGATAACTGCGGCATTAACAGGTTTCCCGCTTTAACCTCTTCTGCAGGTTGAAAGATGTCCTGACAGTCCTATACTAGCTAAGGGTAATCTCGTCAACTACAATTCCACTACTGCAAAAGCTCGAAGCCATCAGCTCACTTTGTTTGCTTCTGCCTGCTTATTTCTCATCTTCCATAAAGGTTTTTAGGCGTCTAACAGCCTCTTTGAGGGTATCCATATCTGTTGCATAGCTAAGGCGAACATTTTCTGGTGCCCCAAAGCCCGCTCCCGTTACTAAGGCAACCCCTACTTCTTCCAAGATAGCCGTTGTAAAGTCTGTCACATCAGTGAAACCTTTCATTTCCATAGCCTTCTTGACATTCGGGAAGAGATAGAAAGCTCCTTGCGGTTTCACCACTTCAAATCCCGGTACTTGAGCCAGCAAAGGATAAATAGTATTGAGACGCTCTTCAAAGGCCTGACGCATATGCTCAACTGTATCCTGCTCCCCGTCGAGAGCCTCAATCACCGCATATTGAGCTACTGCTGTTGGGTTAGAGGTCGTCTGCCCTGCAACCTTACTCATAGCAGCAATAATCTCTGCTTCGCCGACTGCATAACCAATCCGCCAGCCTGTCATGGCATAAGTTTTAGACACTCCATTGATAACCACGGTTTGCTTGCGAATGGCTTCAGACAGACTTGAAATTGGGGTAAAGGTATGGCCGTTATAGACCAGACGTCCATAAATATCATCTGCTAGGATTAACACGTCATGCTCAACAGCCCAATTCCCAATCGCCAACAACTCATCCTTGCTGTAAATCATGCCAGTCGGATTAGATGGGGAATTGAGAACCAAAACCTTAGTCTTATCCGTACGAACAGCCTCGAGTTGCGCCACCGTCACCTTGAAATGATTGGACTCTGTTGTCTGAACAAAGACTGGCACACCCTCTGCCATTTTGATTTGGTCGGCATAGCTCACCCAATAAGGCGTCGGGATAATCACCTCATCAAGCGGATTGATGACGCTCATGAAAAAGGTATAGAGGGAGAATTTCGCTCCTGTTGCCACCGTCACTTGATTGGGGGCGACAGGATAGCCGTAAAATTTCTCAAAATATCGGCTAATCGCTGCTTTCAACTCTGGCAAGCCGCTTGTAGCTGTGTAGAAACTAGCACGACCATCTTTGATAGAGCGAACTGCTGCTTCTTGGATATTTTTAGGTGTAACAAAGTCAGGCTCCCCCAAGGTCAAGGACAAAATATCCTTTCCTGCCGCCTTTAAATCCTTGGCACGCGCTCCCGCAGCCAAAGTCACACTTTCTTCCATTTCAAGCACTCGTTGTGATAACTTCATATTCCCTCCTTACTCAACAATGATCCATCTTCAAAGGCAATGGTATAGTAAGTCTGACCTGACTTTACTTCCCAAATCGGCTGATTGTTAAAGTAGCCAAAGGTCACCTTGGCAATCTCACCAGCTCCTTTTTCCTTGGCAATGTTTTCCGCCTCTTCTTGAGAAATACCATCTGTCGCCTTGTAGACAAGAATATCCGAAGACGCTTCTGGTATCAAGACCAGAAGGTGTTCCTCTGACTGGTTTTTTCCATCCACCATATAATAACTTTTCTCACCGTTGTAACGACTGATCTTGGAAATAGAAGCTATTCCCGCATACTGCCTTGCAAGCTGTTCAGCCTGCTGTCGTCCCTGCAAAAAAGGACGCGCAGACACTTCCAAAACATACAAGATAGAAAAAACAATAACAGATACTAACACAAACATTCCGATGAGGGATTGCTTACCGAGCGTCATACTGGATTTACCCATGCGATTTCTCATTTTTGCCATAATAGGATTATTATACTATATATTGACTAAGAATGCTATTTTTTCTGGCAATTTGTCTGAATTTTTTCAACAGTTTCTCCGAGACTTACTGCTATTCTCAAAACCGTTCTTCTTGCAGTTCTGGTCAATTATTGCTACACTATTCCTATGAAAGAAAATGTAAAAAAAGCCTTAGAAAATAATCAGGAAGCCCTGCATAGTCTGGTGATTCTGCACCGGGCTTCTAATACCATCTACAAGCAAGAAGTTGAGACCTTGAAAAAATACAATCTGACCATGGGACAATTCGGGGTGCTCGAGGCTCTCTATAACAAGGGCAATCTGCGGATACAGGACTTGATTGAGAAGCTACTCAGCACATCTGGCAATATGACAGTAGTCGTCCGAAACATGATCCGAGACGGCTATATTAGCCGGATTTCCGATCCTCGTGATAAACGTGCCTGCCTGATCAGCTTGACGGACTTAGGACGTGAGACCATCGAGACTATTCTCCCTGAACACTATGAAAATATCGGACGAATTTTTGCTATTCTAAGCCTCGAAGAACAGGAAGTCTTAAATAGCATTTTAAAAAAATTCAAAAAATAGAATGCATTTATTGCTAATTAGTGACATTTTTGGTATCCTATTTTTATCGCTTTTGGAAACGTCTATCATTATTGGCTCTGAAAGCACATGATACTCTTCAACAATCACCAATAGGCAAACGTCGATTATAGGTATGAGAGTCTATAAAGTACACAGTATCCTCAAGGGCATCTGTATCTGTAAAGGAGCAAGCTCGTCACAACTACGGCAACGTATCCTTTTGATTTTCGTTGAGTATTAGATTTATAAAAGGAGGCCATCCCATGGCAAATGTATTATTTTTAGTTGGTTCACTTCGTAACGGTTCATTCAACCACCAAATGGCGCAAAAGGCTGAAGAGCTTCTTAAAGAAAAAGCAACTGTGACTTACTTGGATTACAGCCAAGTGCCTGTCTTTAATCAAGACCTTGAGACATCTGTCCACCCTGCTATCGCAGCCGCTCGAAAAGCTGTTGAAGAAGCTGATGCTATCTGGATTTTCTCACCTGTTTACAACTACGGTATCCCTGGTCCAGTAAAAAATGTTCTTGACTGGCTCAGTCGTGCCCTTGATTTGTCAAATCCAAAAGGACCTTCTATCCTACAAGATAAGTTGATTACTGTATCTGCCGTTGCAAATGGTGGACATGAGCCACTCTTTGCTGCCTACCATGCACTTCTTCCATTTATCCGCACACAGGTTGTAGGCGAATTTACAGGTTCACCAATCAACCCAGAAGCATGGGGAACTGGACAATTAGTCCTTTCAGAAGAAACGACTGCACAATTAACAAAACAAGCTGCTGACCTACTTGCAGCCATTCAATAAACAAAAAAAGTTTGAGTTTCGCCTCAAAATTCAAGGTTGAAGAAAAAGTCCATTTTAGACAATTTTCTTCAACTTTTTTATTTTAAATCAAGGCAAAAAAACTCTTAGAAATTTTGAACTGAACTGCTCCCTGTCAAGTAGACAGTCAAATAATAAAAGATATTAAGCAACCTGATTCCTGAATTCCCAAGGGGTCAGGTTGTTTAATTTAGCTTGATAACGTTGTGTATTGTAAAACTGGATATAGCTTTCCACATCTGCGACTAGCTCCTCGTAAGTCTTGTATTTCTTGAGATGATAAGACTCTGTCTTGAAATGCCCAAAGAAACTTTCAATTGGTGCATTGTCGATACATTTCCCAACTCGTGACATGGATAGAGTGATGCCAGCCTGTGTTGTAAAAT
>NZ_MSJL01000073.1 GCF_001921825.1 Streptococcus acidominimus | reverse complement strand
CTAGCTAAGCAACTACCCTATCTCACAGGGGGCAACCCCCAACTACTTCCGGCGTTCTAGGGCTTAACTGCTGTGTTCGGCATGGGTACAGGTGTATCTCCTAGGCTATCGTCACTTAACTATTCTGAGTATACATGAGGTTCCCCTCTTTGTCAACTCAAAATTGAATATCTATTCCTCTACTAACATCAAATAATCAAAAACTCTGGAATTACTTCTTCAATTGTGTTCAGGCTATTTTCATACAGAATTTTTAACGCCTTCACTACTTATATTGGATAAGTCCTCGAGCTATTAGTATTGGTCCGCTCCATTGCTCACACAACTTCCACTCCCAACCTATCTACCTGATCTTCTCTCAGGGCTCTTACTAACTTACGTTATGGGAAATCTCATCTTGAGGTGGGTTTCACACTTAGATGCTTTCAGCGTTTATCCCTTCCCTACATAGCTACCCAGCGATGCCTCTGGCGAGACAACTGGTACACCAGCGGTAAGTCCACTCTGGTCCTCTCGTACTAGGAGCAGATCCTCTCAAATTTCCTACGCCCGCGACGGATAGGGACCGAACTGTCTCACGACGTTCTGAACCCAGCTCGCGTGCCGCTTTAATGGGCGAACAGCCCAACCCTTGGGACCGACTACAGCCCCAGGATGCGACGAGCCGACATCGAGGTGCCAAACCTCCCCGTCGATGTGAACTCTTGGGGGAGATAAGCCTGTTATCCCCAGGGTAGCTTTTATCCGTTGAGCGATGGCCCTTCCATACGGAACCACCGGATCACTAAGCCCGACTTTCGTCCCTGCTCGAGTTGTGGCTCTCGCAGTCAAGCTCCCTTATACCTTTACACTCTGCGATTGATTTCCAACCAATCTGAGGGAACCTTTGGGCGCCTCCGTTACCTTTTAGGAGGCGACCGCCCCAGTCAAACTGCCCGTCAGACACTGTCTCCGATAGGGTTTACCTATCCGGGTTAGAGTGGCCATAACACAAGGGTAGTATCCCAACAACGCCTCCTTCGAAACTGACGTCCCGAACTCTTAGGCTCCTACCTATCCTGTACATGTGGTACAGACACTCAATATCAAACTGCAGTAAAGCTCCATGGGGTCTTTCCGTCCTGTCGCGGGTAACCTGCATCTTCACAGGTACTAAAATTTCACCGAGTCTCTCGTTGAGACAGTGCCCAAATCATTACGCCTTTCGTGCGGGTCGGAACTTACCCGACAAGGAATTTCGCTACCTTAGGACCGTTATAGTTACGGCCGCCGTTTACTGGGGCTTCAATTCAGATCGTCGCTTGCGCTAAACCCTCCTCTTAACCTTCCAGCACCGGGCAGGCGTCACCCCCTATACATCATCTTACGATTTAGCAGAGAGCTGTGTTTTTGATAAACAGTTGCTTGGGCCTATTCACTGCGGCTCAGTCTAGCTGAGCACCCCTTCTCCCGAAGTTACGGGGTCATTTTGCCGAGTTCCTTAACGAGAGTTCTCTCGATCACCTGAGGCTACTCGCCTCGACTACCTGTGTCGGTTTGCGGTACGGGTAGAGTATGATACATCGCTAGAAGCTTTTCTTGGCAGCGTGACATCGCTCACTTCGCTACTTTAACTTCGCTCCCCATCACAGCTCAACGTTACAGGTATAAGCATTTGACTCATACCACGCCTCACTGCTTAGCCGGGCTCTTCCAGTCGCCCGGTTGAGTTAGCCTACTGCGTCCCTCCATCACTTCATACTCTAGTACAGGAATATCAACCTGTTGTCCATCGGATACACCTTTCGGTCTCTCCTTAGGTCCCGACTAACCCAGGGCGGACGAGCCTTCCCCTGGAAACCTTAGTCTTACGGTGGATGGGATTCTCACCCATCTTGCGCTACTCATACCGGCATTCTCACTTCTATGCGTTCCAGCGCTCCTCACGGTACACCTTCACCACACATAGAACGCTCTCCTACCATACCATTTTTCAGGTATCCACAGCTTCGGTAAATTGTTTTAGCCCCGGTACATTTTCGGCGCAGGGTCACTCGACTAGTGAGCTATTACGCACTCTTTGAATGAATAGCTGCTTCTAAGCTAACATCCTAGTTGTCTGTGCAACCCCACATCCTTTTCCACTTAACAATTATTTTGGGACCTTAGCTGGTGGTCTGGGCTGTTTCCCTTTCGACTACGGATCTTAGCACTCGCAGTCTGACTGCCGATTATATCTCGTTGGCATTCGGAGTTTATCTGAGATTGGTAATCCGAGATGGACCCCTCACCCAAACAGTGCTCTACCTCCAAGAGACTTAACATCGACGCTAGCCCTAAAGCTATTTCGGAGAGAACCAGCTATCTCCAAGTTCGTTTGGAATTTCTCCGCTACCCACAAGTCATCCAAGCACTTTTCAACGTGCCCTGGTTCGGTCCTCCAGTGCGTTTTACCGCACCTTCAACCTGCTCATGGGTAGGTCACATGGTTTCGGGTCTATAACATGATACTATATCGCCCTATTCAGACTCGGTTTCCCTGCGGCTCCGCTTCTTCCACTTAACCTCGCATCATATCATAACTCGCCGGTTCATTCTACAAAAGGCACGCTCTCACCCATTAACGGGCTCGAACTTCTTGTAGGCACACGGTTTCAGGTTCTATTTCACTCCCCTCCCGGGGTGCTTTTCACCTTTCCCTCACGGTACTGGTTCACTATCGGTCACTAGGGAGTATTTAGGGTTGGGAGATGGTCCTCCCAGATTCCGACGGGATTTCGCGTGTCCCGCCGTACTCAGGATACTGCTAGGTATAAACTATATTTCGAATACGAGGCTTTTACTCTCTTTGGCTAACCTTCCCAGGTTATTCTTCTATACAATTTAAGTCCACATTGCAGTCCTACAACCCCGAAGAGTAAACTCTTCGGTTTGCCCTCTTGCCAGTTCGCTCGCCGCTACTAAGGCAATCGCTTTTGCTTTCTCTTCCTGCAGCTACTTAGATGTTTCAGTTCACTGCGTCTTCCCTCCGCTACCCTTAACAGGTAGGGATAACATGCTTCACATGCTGGGTTCCCCCATTCGGACACCCCTGGATCTTTGCTTACTTACAGCTCCCCAAGGCATTTCGTCGTTCGTCACGTCCTTCTTCGGCTCCTAGTGCCAAGGCATCCACCGTGCGCCCTTATTAACTTAACCTTATCTTCTACTAATGTTACCATTAGTGAACTCATTAATTCACAGCGTTTTCGGTTTATTTTCTTGTTACTATTTGATATAGATATTCAATTTTCAATGGACAAGTTTAGGATATGAACGACGGTCGCTTGTGCGAAACTTCTGTAGAAAAATAGGAAACCGACAAAGTGTGTCCTGCACACTAGGAGATTTATCTTTTTTCCTAAGAAGTTAGTCGTGAATTCAACTTCACTGCTATTCAGTTCAGTAGGATTCTATCCTATGGAGCCTAGCGGGATCGAACCGCTGACCTCCTGCGTGCAAAGCAGGCGCTCTCCCAGCTGAGCTAAGGCCCCAACAAGACCTCTCAAAATTAAAGAAGACAACGTACAGTTCCGAGCAATTGTATGCGAACTAAAATTCTAGTGAAAAAGATAAATCTTCCTATTTTCATACGAATTTCTTAACGTTCTCATAACTTGCTTTTCCTTAGAAAGGAGGTGATCCAGCCGCACCTTCCGATACGGCTACCTTGTTACGACTTCACCCCAATCATCTATCCCACCTTAGGCGGCTGGCTCCTTGCGGTTACCTCACCGACTTCGGGTGTTACAAACTCTCGTGGTGTGACGGGCGGTGTGTACAAGGCCCGGGAACGTATTCACCGCGGCGTGCTGATCCGCGATTACTAGCGATTCCGACTTCATGT
Source organism: Streptococcus acidominimus (assembly GCF_001921825.1). GTDB lineage: Bacteria > Bacillota > Bacilli > Lactobacillales > Streptococcaceae > Streptococcus > Streptococcus acidominimus. The sequence goes on along the minus strand of NZ_MSJL01000073.1, from coordinate 1,545 downwards.
AGGCGAGTTGCAGCCTACAATCCGAACTGAGACTGGCTTTAAGAGATTAGCTTGCCGTCACCGACTTGCGACTCGTTGTACCAGCCATTGTAGCACGTGTGTAGCCCAGGTCATAAGGGGCATGATGATTTGACGTCATCCCCACCTTCCTCCGGTTTATTACCGGCAGTCTCGCTAGAGTGCCCAACTAAATGATGGCAACTAACAATAGGGGTTGCGCTCGTTGCGGGACTTAACCCAACATCTCACGACACGAGCTGACGACAACCATGCACCACCTGTCTCCCCTGCTCAAAAGAGAAGCCCTATCTCTAGGACGGTCAGAGGGATGTCAAGACCTGGTAAGGTTCTTCGCGTTGCTTCGAATTAAACCACATGCTCCACCGCTTGTGCGGGCCCCCGTCAATTCCTTTGAGTTTCAACCTTGCGGTCGTACTCCCCAGGCGGAGTGCTTAATGCGTTAGCTGCGGCACTGAGTCCCGGAAAGGACCCAACACCTAGCACTCATCGTTTACGGCGTGGACTACCAGGGTATCTAATCCTGTTCGCTCCCCACGCTTTCGAGCCTCAGCGTCAGTTACAGACCAGAGAGCCGCTTTCGCCACCGGTGTTCCTCCATATATCTACGCATTTCACCGCTACACATGGAATTCCACTCCCCCCTTCTGCACTCAAGTTTGACAGTTTCAAAAGCGTACTATGGTTGAGCCACAGCCTTTTACTTCTGACTTATCAAACCGCCTGCGCTCGCTTTACGCCCAATAAATCCGGACAACGCTCGGGACCTACGTATTACCGCGGCTGCTGGCACGTAGTTAGCCGTCCCTTTCTGGTAAGGTACCGTCACTTAGCGGATTTTCCACTCCCGCTAACGTTCTTCTCTTACAACAGAGCTTTACGATCCGAAAACCTTCTTCACTCACGCGGCGTTGCTCGGTCAGGGTTCCCCCCATTGCCGAAGATTCCCTACTGCTGCCTCCCGTAGGAGTCTGGGCCGTGTCTCAGTCCCAGTGTGGCCGATCACCCTCTCAGGTCGGCTATGTATCGTCGCCTAGGTAAGCCGTTACCTTACCTACTAGCTAATACAACGCAGGTCCATCTGGTAGTGGTGCAGTTGCACCTTTTAAATGTTTACCATGCAGTAAACACTATTATGCGGTATTAGCTATCGTTTCCAATAGTTATCCCCCGCTACCAGGCAGGTTACCTACGCGTTACTCACCCGTTCGCAACTCCTCAACTCTGTACAAGTACAAAGTCTTGGCGTTCTACTTGCATGTATTAGGCACGCCGCCAGCGTTCGTCCTGAGCCAGGATCAAACTCTCATCAAAAATATTCGTTTGTCTTAACTCATCCTGTCCACTGACAGATTGATTGTTCTTTTGTTCATTGACGGTTTATGTCTCCATAAACCACCCTGCACGTTTGGTTCGTCTTCTTTAATTTTCAAAGGTCTTGTCCGCTCTCTCAAGCGACAACTATATCAGTATATCACCTCAACTAATCTTTGTCAATAACTTTTTCAACTTTTTTTGAAATTTTTT
>NZ_MSJL01000072.1 GCF_001921825.1 Streptococcus acidominimus | reverse complement strand
AAAGACTTTGCAGGTTTCTTGCTTTGAATGCCCTGAATTTTTATAGGCAATCACACGTTTTCTAAAATCAATTCCATATGCCATAGATTTATTATAACATGTATTATATAAAAAGTGAAAGACTATAAAATGGATAAAGATAGCCCACCAAAGGCTCCGCGTACGAATGACAACTGCAGCAAAGTAGATACCCATTGCCATTGCATAGTAGACTTGAAAAAGAGTGACATCCAGCGCTTGTGTTTGCAGGTTTCCCAAGTGAGCTAGTCCAAAAGCCAAACTTGAAATAAGAACAGCTTGCAGAACGTTCTTGTAGGAACCTAGCCCGTCTTTCAGCGCGATCTGTAATAGGACACCACGGCAGATGTATTCTTCGACAAAGCCAGCTCCTAGAGCTGTTATAGTTGTTTAGTTTACTTTTAGTACTAGGCAACGAGTCGCAGGTAGTACTGAAGTACAGCAAGACGAGTTAACGAAGTAATAAAAGATAAACTAAATGACTATATCAGAGCGGTTGGTAAATAGTCCTGATGTTCTTCAAAGCCAAAGGCTAGCAGAGGGAGGCAGACAAAAATGAGATAGAGTAGGTTGAGCCAGTTAACCCGTAATTGCTCTCCCAATCCAACGCGGACTTTCAGAGGCATGTTTAAATGTAGGAAACGATGTCCAGCTAAGTAGAAGATAAGAGCCAGTAAGCCCGTTTTGATAAGATAGTAATAGATACCGTCAGGTAAAAAACTCAAGCTCCAATTAGCTACGAGTAATAATAGGCTATAAAGGCTAATTTGATAGAATGATCTTTTCGACATAATTTCTCCTTTTCATTTTCAAAGAGTATCGGAAGTTTTATTATCGTGAGCAAAGAAAAAAGATTGAAGAAAATAATCCAAATCGGACTTCTCTTCAATCCAGCACCATTGTGGGTACCCAAATCCATCCTTGACTTGAAAAACCAAGTCTTATCTTGCTTAACGACGGATTTCTTTGATACGCGCAGCTTTTCCTTGCAATGCACGTAGGTAGTACAATTTCGCACGACGTACTTTACCGTAACGTACTACTTCAATTTTATCAACACGTGGAGTGTGGATTGGGAATGTACGTTCTACACCGATACCGCTTGAAATCTTGCGGACAGTATACATTTCTGAGATACCTTGACCTTTACGAGAGATTACAACCCCCTCAAAGATCTGGATACGCTCACGGCTTCCCTCAACAACCTTTGCGTGCACACGAACAGTGTCACCAGGGCGGAATGCAGGAATATCTGTACGAAGCTGACCTTCTGTCAAACTTTGAATTAATGGATTCATGTTTCTTTATTCTCCTATCTTGCCAATCATGGGAGCCTTCGTCCCAGCGGATTAACCGTTTTTGGTGTGTCCATTACACACTTTCTCTATTATATACAAAGTTTCAATCATTGTAAAGTAAAATAACTAATTTTAAGATCATTTAAAAAGTGACTACATACAAAGAGCTTACGAAGCGTACAATCACTCCTAGACAATCGTAGCCAAGCAGAATTTCTTTCAGTCAGAAGAAAACAATGATCAGATAGCTAGCCTTTGACAGGTATCACAATTCCTCGGCAATTTTATTGATTTTGCGCAGGCGATGATTGAGACCGCTCTTGGTAATCGGTGTTGAGAGGCTGTCCGCTAACTGTTGGATCGAATAGTCTGGGTGCTGAATCCGTAGTTGTGCAACCTCTTGCAAATCTGCGGGCAATTGATCCAGTCCAATCGTTTCCATTATTTTAGAAATATGATGGATGGTCTTCATGCTGGCAGTCACGGTACGAGCAATATTGGCCGCTTCTGCGTTGATTGCCCGATTGAGATCATTTCGTGTCTCGCGCAATAGCTTGACATTTTCAAATTCTGTCCTAGCTTCTTCAGCACCGATAATCAAAAGAAAGTCCATGATATCTTCTGCCCGCTGCAAATAGGTAACACTACCTTTGGTGCGCTCAATCACCTTGCCATCCAAGAGAAACTTTTGAAGGAGGTTGGCTAGGTCATGGGCATGATCTTCATAGATGGAAGCGATTTCCAGCTGATACTTACCTGTTTCGGGATCCTTGACTGATCCACTAGCTAAAAAAGCACCACGGAGGTAGGACTGGCTCCAGCTATCGCTTTCCAAAATCGCAGGGGCAATCCCTGTCTCTAAGCCAAAAAAACTATCTGCTAGATAGAGATCATTTAAAATCTCATTCACCCCGTCCTCTAAAAATACTGTATAGACACGGTTTTTCCGCAGGTTGGTCTTTTGGTGGTGACGAATTTCAGCCTTGACTTGGTAAAATTGATAAAGCATTTCATAGAGATGACGAGCTATCTTGGCATTTTCACTGCTGATTGATAGGGTAAGCCCCGACGACGCCAAACCGAGGCTACCAGACAGCTTAATCATAGCTGCCAATTCACTCTTTTCAGGTCGGCTGTGACTGATGATTTCTTCTTTTACTTGCACACTAAAACTCATGATCTCACCTGCAAGATTTTCAAGAGTTCTTCAACGACCAAGTCCCCGTCATGAAAGGCTCCGCCATTTTCAAGCCTCAAAAAATTAGAGGAAATCACTCGCTTGGCTTGCGATTGTAAGCCTGTAAAATCATGTTTGACCTGAACCAAGTATTCATCAAACTGGTGGGTATTCATGTATTCTTGGGGAACTGGTTCAATATTGACCAATACCGTATCAATCACATTCTCTCCGACATGCATGTTCAGAACTCGTACATGATCTGCATCGCTGAAAAATTCCGTTTCACCCCGCTGGGTCATGATATTGCAAACATAGGTTACATCAGCCTTGGTCTCTTTCAAGGCTTGACCGATTTCTGAAATCATAAGATTGGGCAAAATAGAGGTAAAGAGAGAGCCGGGACCAAGGACGATCATGTCACTTTCCAAAATACTATCGACCACTTTCCGACTGGCTGTCGGTTCATCTTGATTATAAGAATTGGTCACATAGACGTGGTCTATCATACCTTTGTAACCGGCAATCTTGCTTTCACCAACCACCTCATGACCATCTGTAAAGACAGCATGGAGGGTCAGGGCGTTCTCACTTGACGGATAAATTTTCCCAGTGGTATGAAAGAACTTGGATAAGAGTTGCATGGCATGGTAGGTTGAGCCCTGCATTTCAGAAATTCCAGCGATAATCAAATTGCCCAAGGGATGTCCTGCCAGTGCCCCATCTGTCTCCGCAAAGCGGTACTGAAAGATACGCTCATAGAGCTTTGGCATATCCGACATGGCAAGCAAAACATTGCGCAAATCACCAGGAGGGGTCATCTGCAAGGCTTGACGAATTTCGCCTGAAGAGCCACCATCATCTGCTACCGTCACGATCGCGGTAATGTCCACATCCTTGTCACGCAGACTTTTTAGAATAACTGGAATGCCTGTACCGCCTCCAATGACAGCTATTTTAGGTTTTCTCATGAACGATTGACCGTTTCCTTTCGTCTATCTTTATCACGGTGACTAAGGTTGACCGTCCATCCTTTTTCTAAATCATCTGCTAGGCGCTTGGCAAAGGCCACACTTCTATGCTGGCCACCTGTACAGCCAATTGCAATGGTCAGAACAGATTTACCTTCCTTTTGATAACCGGGCAGAATCGGCTCAATCAGTCCCAACAAATGGCGATAGAATGCCTCGGATTCCTCATGCTCCATAACATAGTTAAAGACGGGGTCATCCAAGCCTGTCAAATTCCGCAGTTCAAGCTGGTAGTATGGATTTGGTAAGAAGCGTACATCAAAGACTAAATCCGCATCAAGTGGCAAGCCGTATTTGAAGCCAAAAGAGATGACCTCCACACGAAATGAGGACTGACTGGTCAAACTAGCAAACTGGTCTGAAATTTCCTTACGGAGATGACGCGGTGTCAATTCCGTTGTATCGATCACATTCTGGCTCATATTTTTGAGCGGTGCCAGTAGTTCTCGCTCCAATTGAATCCCATCAAGGACGCGTCCGTCTGCTGCAAGCGGATGCGAGCGGCGCGTCTCCTTGTAGCGGGCTACCAGTTCACTATCGGTCGCATCCAAAAAGAGGATCTTAAAGTCCACATCATCTGCCGATTCAACCTCATCTAAAACCTGACGGATTTCTGCAAAAAAGGAACGGCTACGCATGTCCACAACAAGTGCCACCTTGTCGTTGTCTTGACTATGGCGCATCAATTCTAAAAATTTTGGCAACAGGGCTGGGGGCATATTGTCAACCGTAAAATAGCCTAAGTCCTCAAAAGACTGAATGGCTACGGTCTTTCCAGCACCGGACATCCCTGTAACAATCACAAGGTGTAGTTTGTCAGACATAGCTCTCCTCTCTAATTTTCCACGACTGCAATGACTTCAATTTCCACTTTGACATCGCGCGGCAGACGAGCTACTTCGACTGCTGACCGAGCTGGAAATTCAGTTGTAAAGGCTGTTTTATAAACTTCATTAAAGGCTACAAAGTCATTCATATCACTCAAGAAACAAGTTGTTTTCACTACATGATCAAAATCAGTCCCCGCCTCTGTCAAAATCGCTCGGATATTCTTCAAGACTTGAACGGTTTGTTCCTCAATAGTTGCTCCTACAAGCTCACCTGTTTCTGGAGACAGAGGCACTTGACCTGATGCAAATAACAAATTTCCGACAACCTTTCCTTGAACGTAAGGTCCGATCGCCGCTGGCGCTTTATCCGTGTGAATGGTTTTCATACTCATACTCCTTTCATTTTTCTTTATTATAGCATATTTTAAAACAAGATACGAGGACGTTAAACAACTCCTAGACAAAATAGGCAAACGAAGCAGATTGTCTTGCAATCAATGAGTTTGATCTTTTTGTCAGTGAGTTGTAGTCCGAGTTCAGTTACACAAGATACGAGAGCGTTTGACACGAGTTGCACTCGTTTTATTTCCGACCTTCAACGTCATTCCTAGACTGTGTGACACGAGTGCTGATCGCTCTACCTCCAACCTTCAACAGTCGATTCCTAGACTGTGTGACACGAGTGCTGATCGGTCTATGTCCAACCTTCAACAGTCGATTCCCAGACTGTTTGACACGAGTTGCACTCGTTCTATTTCCGACCTTCAACAGTCAATTCCTAGACTGTTTGACACGAGCGCTGATCGTTCTATTTCCAACCTTCAACAGGCTATTCCTAGACTGTTGAAGCTACTAAAGTTGCAACAGTTACGGCTATTTTTTCCAATTGATGTTCAAAAGAATGTGACCTATATTCAACCAAAAATCCCCAGTCCTTTTGATATACTCCCCATATAGTGGACAGTGAAAAAACAAAAATTCACTAGACACTATAAGGGGAGTTTTCACATGTCCAAAAGAAGTCCAAAATCAGTAGAAGAAAAGTTAGAAATTGTTTGCTTATTC
>NZ_MSJL01000071.1 GCF_001921825.1 Streptococcus acidominimus | reverse complement strand
ATTCCTAGACTGTTTGACACGAGCACTGCTCGTTTTATCTCCCACCTCCCACAGTCTATTCCTAGACTGTTTGACACGAGCACTGCTCGTTTTATCTCCCACCTCCCACAGTCTATTCCTAGACTGTGGGAGCGAGCAAAGCAAAAATAGGAGTTTTGACGAGTGAAAAGCTCCAGTGGAGGTTTTCAGCCTATTTCCTAAAGAACCATCATCAGCTAAAACTGAAACAGGTATCGCTCTTTTTTGCACAGCTCGTAGCCCGAGTTCAATTATACAAGACGAGTTAACGAAGTAATAAAAATATAAACTAAATGACTATATCCTTAATCAAAGCAATAGCGGACATTTGTCATGCTGTTTAACAGTGGAATGGCTATATTAACCAGTCCCAACAAATAAGCCGCTTTCTCTAACCTTTATTATTCGCCCGCTTTGAGAGCTTCTAGCATGTCCAGCTGCTGTAAATGATAGTGAACATAGCAGCCTAGGAGAGCTAAGATGCCTAAGACTGCACCGATTGGTACCAGATAGACAGTAAGGGATACTCTTGGAGCAAAGAGGATCGCGGGAGAGGCAATGACGGTGAGTAGCAAACGGTGGAGAACAAAGCCTGCCACCAAGCCTAGGATAATCCCAAAGAGGGATAACACCGTGGTTTCTTTATAGAGATAGAAAGTCACTTCCCGATCATAAAAACCTAGCACTTTGATCGTCGATAGTTCCCGAACCCGCTCCGCCATGTTGATATTGGTCAAGTTGTAGAGAATCACAATCCCCAGTAAGACGGACAGGACAATCAAAATAATCATGACGGACTGGAGCGACTGGACGATCGTTTCCAGCAGGGTAATCAAGGAGGTATTTTGCACAACCGCAAGCACTCCTTTCATGGCAAGAAAGTCTGTCGCAACCCTTTCCAGCACTTTTGTCTGGTTATTTCCCAAGACTACGAGACTGGCGTTCGGCTGATGAGACTTGCCTGTCGCTTCTTGGTAAGCTGTTGTGGACAGATAGATAAAATGTCCCGCATACATCTCTGCAATGCCCGCTACTTGGATCGTGACGGGTTCTTGATTGATCTTAATGGTCATCTTATCTCCGACCTCAACCTGATAAAGCTGTGCCAATTTTTCAGAAACAATAGCGCCTTTTTCTGGAAGCAAAAGTGCTTGCCTCGTTATAGGATTGCGCAAGCTGACAAATGAGGACAGATCCTTTTCCTGACTGACAAAAAGGCTGATAGCAAGCGCTTCTTCCTGCCCTTTGACACTCTCTGTCAAGCCATAATAAGCAACAGGTAGGCTAGCTTTGATTTCCCTTGAATGGAGCGCCTTTTCCACCTCGGCTTTTTCTTCCTTGCTGGCGCGACCTTGCTCAACTACGACCATCTGATAATGAAGAATCTGACCAAATTGCTGGTCAATGACCTGTGAAATGGAAGAGCGAATCCCCAGACCTGCAAACAGGAGGGCAACTGAACCCGCTACACCTACAATGGTCATCAGCATCCTCTTTTTATAACGTAGAATATTACGCGCAGTCACCTTTTGGCTGAAACGCAAGCGTCGCCAAATAAAAGGGAGAGATTCCAAGAAAATCTTTGCCCCTGACACAGGTGGCTTTGCTTGCAACAGTTGGGCTGGTTTTTCTCTTAATTCCCTGCTTGCTACCAAATAGGCTGGTAAAACAGAGGAAAGGAGAGAAAAGAGGAGGGCAAGAAGAATCCAGAAAGGATAGATGTACAACTGGCTCTGACCGATAATCGTTGTATCTGTGATAATCTGACTGATCATCGGCGCAAGAAGAAAATTCCCCAAGACTATGCCAACAATTGTCCCCAGTAAACCAGATGCCAGACCATAGAGGATAAATTTAATCAACACCTGTCCATTCGTATAGCCAAGAGCTCTTAAAATCCCCACATTGGAGCGCTCCTCATCAACAAAACGGGTCATGGTCATAGAGGTTACGAGGGCTGCAACTACATAGAGAACCGCCGGGAAGATATTGCCGACTGCCGAGATACTCTTGGTGCTACTGTCATAATTGGCATAGCCACTACCCCCGGGCAAACTATCCCTAGTGTAGCTTTTGTATTCTGGCGTATTCAATCGAGCCAGATCTGCCTGAGCTACTTGCAGCTCTTTACGCGCAGTCCTAATTTCTTGTTCAGCTGTGGCTCGCTTACTTTCAAAGGTCTGCCTAGCTGTTTGAAGCTCTGTTTGTCCTCGATTTAGTTCGGCTTGCTTGCCTGCCAAACTAAGACGGGCATCTTCCAGCTGTGCTTGTCCATTTTCATAAGCAAGACGACCCGCTTCGTATTCAGCAAGACCAAGCTCATAGGCGGCAACACCCTCTTGATAGCTCCCCAGAGCCGTTTGGTACTGGGCTTCTCCATATTCATACTGTTCCTTAGCCCTGCTATATGTCGCTTCTTGCTGCTGGTACTGGGTTTTACCTATTTCATAGGTAGCTTCTTCTGTTTGATAGGTCTGCTGCATCGTGCCGAAGTCTGATTCCAATTGCTTTAAACGTAGCTGAAGCTCTACTAGCTCTGGGATAGCACCTGGATTTTCTCCCATTGATACCGCAACTGCAATCTGATCCTGAATAGCCTGAGTTGTCGCTTCAAAATCACTTCTTGCTCGCTCCATTCTGGCAGCCAGTTGTTGCAATTCTTGCTCTTTCAATTTTAAATTGGAGTTGGTAGAGACAAGCCCCGCTTCTGCCTGTTCCAATTCCTGTCTGCTCTTATCTAAACTAGCACGATGGGTGTCCAGTTCTGTTTTGGCTGCCTGCAATTGACTATGACTGCTATCTAGCTGTTCTTGGGCGCTCGCCAAGTCACCTGCAATCATCTCTAATCTACTGGCTCGGCGTTCTAATTCGGCTTGTCCTTGCTTCAACTGCTCCTTGGCTGTTTCCAAGTCCGCTTCATTTGTGACCAACTGCTTCTCTGCTGCTGCCAGTTGGTCTTGGGAAGCCGTAATCTTTCGCTCGGCATCTTCTATCTTGCTCTTGCCTTCTTTGCGGATACTCTCTAGCCGTTTCTTGCCATTGTCTGCTAAAAGCTGATTGACTTGGTCTTGGTAAGCGATTATTTTTTGCTTATAGGCTGGCTGATAGTAGGAAATCTTTGCGACATCATCATAGCGAATCCGAGCCATCATGTAGACTTCTGAATCAAAAGCAGTTTCGGGTACAAAAGCATAGGCAGCTAGCTGACCAGTTCCTGTGCTGGCGGGACCTAGATTGATTTTTCCCCAGATTTCAGACGAATCTGCAAAACCTGTCACTGTAAAAACCGTCTCTTTTAACACAGATGCCTGCTTATTCCCCTCTTTGATCGTGATCTTGTCACCTATCTGATAGCTTCCATCAAGGTTGGTTGAGAGCAGAATTTCGTTAGCAGATGAGGGAGCTTTACCCGCCCTTAGGCGATAGCGGGAAATTTTCTTGGGAATCGAAAACAGACGGAGAGCTTCTTTGCCTGTCCCAAAAGTCACATCCTTAAAATAAGCATATTCAATCTGGGCTCCTCCGATTCCATCTAACTCTGCCTTATCTGCCCGACTGATACCCAGATCTGACATGACAGCCAAATCCATCATTTGTCCTTGTTCAATATAGGCCTGCGCTGTCTTTTCCATATTGGGGGCTGCAACTTTCAAGCCGATAAATGCCATAGAACCAATCAGCATCAGATTAAAAATGGAGAAAAAACGGCCCTTTGATGACAGCAAAGACTGCCCTATCGTTTTCCAATACATCCTTTTTTTCATCTTCTTTTCCTAGTATTCTAAGCTCATTATATCCTGTGGATGGGGGTTGACCCGAATCGAATGTACGCGGGCATCCCGCATCTGAATCACCCTATCTGCGATCGGAGCAAGGGCTGCATTATGGGTGACGATTACAACGGTTGCTCCTTCTTTTTTGGACATATCTTGCAAAATCTGTAAGACTTGCTTGCCTGTCTGGTAATCAAGGGCACCTGTCGGCTCATCACACAAGAGCATCTTAGGACGTTTAGCAACCGCACGCGCAATCGCTACCCGCTGCTGCTCACCTCCCGATAGTTGGGCTGGAAAATTATCCACGCGGTGTCCCAGTCCAACTTTTTCCAACACTTCGATTGGATCCATCGCATACTGCACAATTTCTGAAGCCAATTCCACATTTTCTTTAGCGGTCAGATTTGCGACCAGATTATAAAATTGAAAGACAAAGCCCACATCCTCACGGCGATACTTGGTCAGCTGCTTGCCAGTGAACTGGGCAATATCTATCCCATCAATTTGAACCACGCCCTCATCATTGGTATCCATGCCTCCCAAGATATTGAGCAAGGTTGATTTTCCTGCACCAGAAGAACCCAGAATAATGACCAATTCTCCCTTTTCAATCTCAAAAGCAATATCCTTGTTTGCTACGATACGATTGTTGCCCATAACATAGGATTTTGAACTATTCTTGACTTCGATATAAGCCATGCCTACCTCCTTCTTCCTTTTTTATCATAATTTTTTCCACTGACCATGGTTGACAGCTTTAGCTGATTACAGGTGTAACTACCTTTAGGTGTAGGCTTCCTTGCCTTCATCAAACACTACGTCAGTATCCTATTTTTCGTTCGTTTTTTTACGCTCTCGTATCTTGTTTAACTGAAGTCGGACTAAGCACTGGGTGAAAAAGATAAATACTCCTAGAAGCAGTTGCTTCTGCGTCGTATTTCCTATTTTCACTGTGTGCTTTTAACGTCCTCGTATCTTATATTATACCATGTTTTCGTTTTCAATGGAAAAACGAGCAGGTTCTGTTCCTTACTCGTTTTTCGATTTTTAATGTTTTTTTGCGGCTTCTAGGGCTGCTTCATAATCTGGGTGGGCATTGACATTGTCCAGATATTCAACATAGACAATTTGGTTGTTCTCATCAAGGACAAAGACAGCACGCGCCAATAAATTCCACTCCCGCATCAAGAGGCCATAGGATTTTCCAAAGGCATGGTCATAGTAGTCTGATAGGGTCACTGCCCCGTCAAGCCCTGCCGCACCGCACCAACGAGCCTGTGCAAAAGGTAAATCTGCTGAAACAGTGATGACAACCATATTGTCTGTATCTGCTAACTCTTGATTGAAACGGCGGGTTTGGGTATCACAAATCCCTGTATCAATAGAGGGAACGACACTAATCACCTTGCGTTTCTTACCAAAATCATTGAGGCTTTTCGAGGTCAAATCATTGGCCATCAAGACAAAATCCGGGGCTTGATCTCCTACACATAGTTGAGGTCCGACAAGCGTAACTGGTTTTCCGATAAATGTTGTCATAGTAGGCTCCTTTTTTCTAATACCTCTATTGTAAGCATTTTACCTCAAAAATGCTAATGTTTTGATTAGAATTTTCTGATAAGGAGCTCTATCACTTAAATTCAGGAAGTTCCATTTTTCATTATTCGCTACAAACCATATTTATAAAAGCTTTTCGATTCAATCAATTCTAGTAGCTACACCCAGAAACTAGGAAGCAAGGATAGAGAAAGAGGGACGAAAGGCAGTCAATGGAGACCTCTAAAAACTTCCTAATACTCAATAAAAAATAATGATACGTGATATAATAGAAATATGAAACCAACAGATTTTAAATTAAGCCCAGCAGACACTGCTCTTCTATCAAAAGCCCTCCAAACAGCTAAAACCAAATCTTTCCAT
>NZ_MSJL01000070.1 GCF_001921825.1 Streptococcus acidominimus | reverse complement strand
CAAACGACTGGGATTGCCATCATGGGCTTAGTGCGCCCAAAAATAGGAAAATAAGCAAAAAGTAAGCTTCGAAAGCGAAGCTTACTGGAATTAATGCTTACAAATAGGGCTTACTTAACAACTACTTGAAGTTTTTAGAGGTGCCCTTAAAAACTCAAAGAAAATACTTGACAAAATCGAACGGGGGGGGGTAGAATATGTGTAGACTATGCGTCTGCTTCATCTTTTAGGAAAGCCAAAGGTCTTGTTGGAATCCTCCCTCGTCTAGGAAAGGCTTGCGGGTATTTTCTCGTCCTTTCCTAAGAAAAGGAAAGGGATATTCTGATCGCATTTGGCTTGATCGAAAGGTGATAGGCATGACGAATAGTAGATTACAATTCAAAGGAGTACAGTAAATTGAAAAGTAGACAGAAAATGGACTGGTATCGTCTAGGGCAGCGTTTCTCTATTCGAACCTATCATGTCGGAGCCGTGAGTGTCCTCTTGGGTAGCCTTCTTCTGGGAAGTCCCGTTGTTCAGGCAGAGGAAAATGTTTCCCTAGATAGTCAGCCCTTGGAGACAGTGGTAGAGGAGGTCGCGAAAGCAGAGGAGACCGTCCTTGTTCCAGCTTCTACCGAAGCAAGTGTGACACCAGCAGAAGCAAGTCTTCCAGCAGCTTCTACAGATAAGGTAGAGACAGCTACTTCAGAAAAAGCAGGCATAGAAACTCCAGATCTTGCCAAAGAAAAGGCAGGTGATGTAGAAGCAATAGAAGAAAAAGTAGCTGAAGCACCAGCAATACAAGAAGAAGCTCAGAAAGAGCCTACAGTCAAGGAACCTACTAAAGTGTCAGTAGGTAATCTGTCCTATCTAACAGAAAATGAAAAAGCAGCAGTAAGAGCCAATGTCCTAGCTGTTAATGAAAGTGCAACAGATGTGGTCGTTTCAGATAATGGCACAGTGACGGTTTACTTTGGCGAGAAAACCCTCGTTTTAGACGCTAGTAAAACAGTCAAACAGAAAGCAGTTGTTTCTAATCGTCGATTAAGAAGCGCAACAGTACTAGAACATGATGAAATTATTATCGGTGCAGATAATTTTAATTCAAAAGTAGATATGTATGGCGATGCCAGTTTTAACCGAGAAAAAAGCGTATTAGAATTGACACCACCCATTTCATCAAAAGTTGGGTATGTGAAATTAAAAGATAAAATTGATATATCAAAAAGTTTTAATATTGATGCAAAGTTTAATATCTTGCAAACTAATCCAGACCGCAGTATTGGATTTGATGGGATTTCATTTATTTTAGCACCTATTGATGAAAATCGTGTTGGTATAGGTGGAGCAGGCTTAGGAATTTCAGGGTTATCTGATGTTTTAGCAGTTAAAATAGATACCTATTCCAATCCAAGTGAACATTTGCCAGGAATTGGAGACGCAGATTATGTTGAACCTGGTGGTGATAGAGAGATACCGCATATCGCATTTGTACAAACAGATGGTAATGGATATATGACACCATTTAATGGGTCAGCAAAGTCAGTTTCAATAAATTATAAAGAGAACATTTGGCAAGATTTTAATATTAGCTATGATGAGAACACTCAACTCATGACTGCAACAGTTGGTGGAAAAGTTATTAGGATATATCTGATATCTTATTTGGATAGAATTAAAGAAAAATATGGATCAACAAAAGTATCGTTCTTATTTTCATCTTCTAACTTCGGTCACGATAGCGAACCAGATACTCTTAACGAATTAAAAATTAACCGTATTGATTATTATAGAGAAAGAACTGTACCCAGAGATAATGAGCAATATGAACCAGCAGTGAGTGCAGGCAAAGCGTTAATTGATGGTTCAGATGCACCAAACAGCCCCTTGAGTGACGCAGATAAAGAAGTTGTCAAAGCTAAAGTCACGATTCAGCCAGAAGCACCTGTAGATACCGTGATTTCTCCATCAAATGTCATTAGTGGGACTCCAGACAATCCAGTAGTAGAAGTCACAGTTATTTATCCAGATGGTACAGTAGATAGGGTGAATGTACCTGTAAAACAAAAGGATAATGAAAAATATAATCCAATCGTTGGTAAGGTCACTAAGCCAGAAACTGACCCTGTGACAGCTCAAGATGTGATGAATCAAGTTACTGCGCCAAATGGTACTCAGTTGACCGATAAACAGGTCAAGGGCGACCTTCCAACAACAGTGGGTACGCATAACGTTCCTGTTGAGGTCACCTATCCAGATGGCACTAAGGAAATTGTAAATGTTCCGGTTGAAATCACAGACGTAGCGGATAAAGACCAGTTCGATCCAATCGTTGGTAAGGTAACGAAACCGGAAACTGACCCTGTCACTCCGCAAGATGTGACTGACCAAGTCACCGCGCCAAATGGTACGCAATTGACGGATAAACAGGTCAAGGGCGACCTTCCAACAACAGTGGGTACCCATAACGTCCCTGTTGAGGTCACCTACCCAGATGGCACTAAGGAAATTGTAAATGTTCCGGTTGAAATCACTAAGGGTGCGGATAATGCAACGAATGAACCACAATTGAAACCAGATGCACCGAATACTCCAGCTGTTTCCGCAGGTAAAGCCTTGATTGATGGTTCCGATACTCCAGAAAGTCCGCTAAGTCCAGCTGACCAAGAGGTTGTAAAAGATAAGGTAGATACCAGCAACTTGCCAACAGGTACTATCGTAACTCCAGCCGATAAAGTTACAGGTACAGAAGATGCCCCAGTCGTTGAAGTAACAGTAACTTATCCAGACGGCACTACTGACACAATCGAAGTCCCAGTTAAGCAAAAGGACAGTGCAAGCAATGAGCCAACGGTTAAACCAGATGAGGCAAACACACCAACTGTTTCTGCAGGTAAAGCCTTGATTGACGGTTCCGACGCTCCAGAAAGCCCATTGAGTGACGCGGATAAGGCAGTTGTTGCAGACAAAGTTGATACCAGCAACTTACCAGAGGGTACAACTGTCACCCCAGCCGATAAGGTAAGCGGAACTCCAGAAAATCCAGTCGTTGAAGTGACTGTCACTTATCCAGATGGCACCACTGATACAATTGCAGTTCCAGTTAAGCAAAAAGACAGTGCAACTAATGAGCCAACGGTTAAACCAGATGAGGCAAACACTCCAGCTATTTCCACAGGTAAAGCCTTGATTGACGGTTCCGACACGCCAAACAGCCCATTGAGTGACGCAGATAAGGCAGTTGTTGCAGACAAAGTGGATACCAGTAATCTGCCAGAGGGAACTACTGTAACCCCAGCTGATAAGGTAACAGGAACAGACGACAACCCAGTAGTTGAGGTGACTGTCACTTACCCAGACGGTACCACTGATACAATCGAAGTCCCAGTTAAGCAAAAGGACAGCGCAAGCAATGAGCCAAGTGTGAAAGCTGATGAACCAAATACACCAGCTATTTCCGCAGGCAAAGCCTTGATTGATGGTTCCGATACTCCAGAAAGCCCATTGAGTGACGCGGATAAGGCAATTGTTGCGGATAAAGTTGATACCAGCAACTTACCAGAGGGTACAACTGTCACCCCAGCAGATAAGGTATCAGGTACTCCAGAAAATCCAGTTGTTGAAGTAACAGTAACTTATCCAGACGGAACCACCGATACAATTAACGTTCCAGTTAAGCAAAAGGATAGTGCAACTAATGAGCCAACGGTTAAACCAGATGAGGCAAACACACCAACTGTTTCCGCAGGCAAAGCCTTGATTGACGGTTCAGACGCTCCAGAAAGTCCGTTAAGTCCAGCTGACCAAGAAGCGGTTAAGGACAAGGTAGACACCAGCAACTTGCCAGCGGGTACAACTGTCACCCCAGCCGATAAGGTAAGCGGAACACCAGAAAATCCAGTTGTTGAAGTAACAGTAACTTATCCAGACGGAACCACCGATACAATTAACGTTCCAGTTAAGCAAAAGGACAGCGCAACTAATGAGCCAAGCGTCAAAGCTGATGAGCCAAATACCCCAGCTATTTCCGCAGGCAAAGCCTTGATTGACGGTTCAGATAAGCCAAACAGCCCATTGAGTGACGCAGATAAGGCAGTTGTTGCGGATAAAGTGGACACCAGCAACTTGCCAGCGGGTACTACTGTAACCCCAGCTGATAAGGTAACAGGTACCCCAGACAACCCAGTCGTTGAAGTAACGGTAACCTACCCAGACGGAACCACTGATACAGTGAATATCCCTGTGAAGCAGAAAGACAGCGCAAGCAATGAGCCAACTGTGAAGCCAGATGAAACTGGCACCCCAGAAGTTTCCGCCGGTAAAGCCTTGATTGACGGTTCTGACACTCCAGAAAGCCCATTGAGTGACGCAGATAAGGCAGTTGTTGCGGATAAAGTGGACACTAGCAACTTACCACAAGGAACAGTTGTTACTCCAGCTGATAAGGTAACAGGCACAGAGGACGCACCAGTCGTTGAAGTAACGGTAACCTACCCAGACGGAACAACTGATACAATCGAAGTTCCAGTTAAGCAAAAGGACAGTGCGACCAATGAGCCAGCGGTTAAACCAGATGAGGCAAACACACCAGCTATTTCTGCAGGCAAAGCCTTGATTGACGGTTCAGACACACCAGAAAGTCCATTGAGTGACGCAGATAAGGCAGTTGTTGCAGACAAAGTGGACACCAGCAACTTGCCAGCAGGTACTACTGTAACCCCAGCTGATAAGGTAACAGGTACACCAGAAAATCCAGTCGTTGAAGTAACGGTAACCTACCCAGATGGAACAACTGATACAGTGAATATCCCTGTGAAGCAGAAAGACAGTGCAAGCAATGAGCCAACGGTCAAACCAGATGCGGACGGCACACCAGAAATCTCTGCAGGCAAAGCCTTAATTGATGGTTCCGACAAGCCAGAAAGCCCATTGACTGACGCAGATAAAGAAGCGGTTAAGGACAAGGTAGACACTAGCAACCTGCCAGCGGGTACAACTGTAACTCCAGCAGATAAGGTAACAGGTACCCCAGACAACCCAGTCGTTGAAGTAACGGTAACCTACCCAGACGGAACCACTGATACAATCGAAGTTCCAGTTAAGCAAAAAGACAGTTCAACTAATGAGCCAGCGGTTAAACCAGATGAACCAAACACTCCAGCTATTTCCGCAGGCAAAGCCTTGATTGATGGTTCCGATACACCAGAAAGTCCGCTAAGTCCAGCCGACCAAGAAGCTGTTAAGGACAAGGTAGACACCAGCAACTTACCACAAGGAACAGTTGTTACTCCAGCTGATAAAGTTACAGGAACAGAGGACGCTCCAGTCGTTGAAGTGACTGTAACCTATCCAGACGGAACCACCGATACAATCGAAGTTCCTGTTAAACAAAAGGACAGTTCAACTAATGAGCCAAGCGTCAAAGCTGACGAACCAAACACTCCAACTGTTTCCACAGGCAAAGCCTTGATTGACGGTTCAGATAAGCCAAACAGCCCATTGACTGACGCGGATAAAGAAGCGGTTAAGGACAAGGTAGACACTAGCAAGCTACCAGATGGAACTACTGTAACTCCAGCCGACAAGGTAACAGGAACACCAGACAACCCAGTCGTTGAAGTAACGGTAACCTACCCAGATGGCACAACCGATACAGTGAATATCCCTGTGAAGCAGAAAGACAGCGCAAGCAATGAGCCAACGGTCAAACCAGATGCGGATGGCACCCCAGAAATCTCTGCAGGTAAAGTCCTCATTGACGGTTCTGACACTCCAGAAAGCCCATTGAGTGACGCAGATAAGGCAGTTGTTGCGGACAAAGTGGACACCAGCAACTTACCAGAGGGTACAATAGTTACTCCAGCCGATAAGGTAAGCGGAACACCAGAAAATCCAGTTGTTGAAGTAACAGTAACTTATCCAGACGGAACCACCGATACAATTAACGTTCCAGTTAAGCAAAAGGACAGCGCAA
>NZ_MSJL01000007.1 GCF_001921825.1 Streptococcus acidominimus | reverse complement strand
GAATAAGCAAACAATTTCTAACTTTTCTTCTACTGATTTTGGACTTCTTTTGGACATGTGAAAACTCCCCTTATAGTGTCTAGTGAATTTTTGTTTTTTCACTGTCCACTATATGGGGAGTATATCAGTTTTGACGAAAACGTCGTTTTCTTTATTTCCCACCTCAAACAGTCTATCCCCAGACTGTTTGAGCTAGTACTAAAAGTAAACTAAATAACTATATCGCAGAGAAACGAAACGGCTATCCTTATTTTGCTTTGCGAAGCATACCGAATAGGACACCTGATACGACTGCCCCGATAAGGACAAATACAAGGTAGAAAAGGGGATTGCTGGTCAGTGCGATAACAAAGATACCACCGTGTGGCGCCATTAACTTGACGCCAGACAAGCCGACTAGGGCTCCTGTAAGGGCTGAACCTGCTACGAAACTTGGAATAGCACGCGCTGGGTCTGCTGCACCGAATGGGATCGCTCCTTCGGTAATGAATGATAAGCCCATGACGATATTGGTCAAACCAGAGTTTCGCTCTTCTTTCGTGAATTTATCCTTAAATAGAAGAGTGGCGATAAAGACTGCCAGAGGAGGTACCATACCACCTGCCATCACGGCTGCCATGGCAACAGAACCACCATTTGCAACGGTTGCCGCAAGGGTTCCTGTACCAAAGACATAGGCCGCCTTATTGATTGGACCACCCATGTCCACAGCCATCATACCACCAAGGACAAGTCCCAAGAGGATAGCAGAACTTCCCTCCAATCCACTGAGGAAATCATTCATACCTGTATTGATAGCTGCCATTGGAATGTTAACAAAAAACATCACGAATCCTGTAAGCATAGCACCAAGAAGCGGTAAGAGGAGAATAGATTTAATCCCCTCGAGGGATTTTGGCAAGGATGCCAAGAGATTACGAAGTCCGATAATGACCGCACCAGCCAAGAAACCTCCCACCAAGGCTCCTAGGAAACCAGAAGATACCGCTGCGGGGATTTCAGAACTTGCTGCACCAAATGGAATCTTTCCATAAGCCAGACCGTCTTTGGCAATTGCACCTGCTACAAAACCAGCAATCAACCCTGGCTTTTCAGCGATAGAGTAAGCAATATAACCTGCCAGTAGAGGTAACATGAAACCGAAGGCTGCGCCACCGATCTGCATAAACATAGACGCTAGTTCATTGTAAGAACCGAGGCTAGATAGCTTATCCGTTGGTACACCCATGACATTATCAATAAGGAAAGCAAGGGCGATCAAGATACCACCGCCGATAACAAACGGCAACATTTGTGAGACACCACTCATCAAGTGTTTGTAAAAGGCCTTACCTAGGCTTAATTTTTCAGCAGACTCTTCTACACTAGCCCCATCTTTGGCATGGTAGACACTCGCTTCTCCTTTCAAGATCACGTTGAGCAATTCTTCTGTCTTCTTGATCCCATCTGCAACTGGACGAGATAGGAGCGGTTTCCCATTGAAGCGTGCCATTTCAACCGCCTTATCAGCTGCGATAATAACGCCCTTCGCGCGCTGGATGTCTTCTGCTGTCAATCTATTGCCAACACCTGACGCACCATTGGTTTCTACCTTGATGTCCACACCCATTTCAGCAGCCTGCTTTTTAAGCGCTTCTTCTGCCATGTAAGTGTGAGCAATCCCTGTCGTGCAGGCTGTAACAGCCACGATAAAGTCTTTGCCAGCTGATGCAACACTGTTTGAGCCTGCTGGCTCCTCGCTAGCCGCCTTATCAGCCACTTCAGCCTCATCAAACACTGCCAGCACATCCGCTGGTGTCGAAACCCGACGGAGCTTATCCGCAAATCCTGGCTTCATCAAGTATTTCGACAATTCTGCAAGAGCTGCCAAGTGCGTATCGTTAGCCCCTTCTGGTGCTGCAATCATAAAGAACAAGTCGGTTGGCTGACCATCCAAACTCTCGTAGTCCACCCCCTTATTAGACTTGGCAAAGAGAACCGTTGCTTCCTTAACTGCCGCATTCTTGCTGTGAGGCATTGCAATTCCGTCACCAAGACCTGTTGTGGTCTGGGCTTCACGGTTCATAATCCCTGTTTTAAAAACAGTAAAATCGTCAACTACTCCATGCTCAACGAGACTGGTAATCATTTCATCAATGACTGCTTCTTTCGTCGTTGCTTCTAAATCGAGCAACATCACGTCCTGTCTCAAGACATCTTGAATTTTCATAGGGTTTCTACCTCCACTTTTTCATACATTTCCTGAATAAAATCAATACTAGCTAAATCATCCGAGAAGGCTGTTGCTGTCCCACAAGCAACACCCCACTTCAAAGCCTCGATCAGATTGTGGGACTTGGTGTACTCACCTGTAAATCCCGCAACCATTGAATCGCCTGCCCCAACTGAATTTTTAACAGTTCCCTTGATCGGTTTAGCAAAATAGGTCGCCTCTGGTGTTACCAGCAAGGCGCCGTCTCCTGCCATAGATACAATGACATGCTTCGTCCCCTTGTCCAGAATTTTCTTAGCGTAGCGCACAATGTCTTCGCGCCCTTTAAAAGTCACACCAAAAATCGCTGCTAATTCATGATTGTTGGGCTTGACCAAGAGAGGACAATAGTCCAAGGAATCAAGCAAGGTTTCTCCTTCAAAATCACAAACCACTTCTGCACCCGCCTGCTTGGCAAGCGGTATTAAGCGCTTGTAGACTTGATTGCCCAAGCTGGCTGGGGCTGAACCTGCAAAGACCACTGTGTCGTCTGCTGTCATCTGTGATAATACAGCCTCTAAAGCCTCCAACTGTTGCTCCGTCACTACTGGACCTAAACCGTTGATTTCCGTTTCTTGATCCGCTTTCATTTTGACATTGATCCGGGTATCTTGATCCACTTGGATAAACTGTCTGCCAATCTCTTCAGCCGCCAGAACATTTTTAATAAATTCTCCCGTAAATCCGCCAACAAAGCCGGTCGCTGTGCTGGCATAGCCAAGTCGTTGTAAAATCCGACTGACATTGATTCCCTTACCACCAGCAAATACATCGCTGCTATCCATACGATTGACAGCACCTGGTTCAATATGCTCCAGACGCACAATATAGTCAAGCGCAGGGTTTAAGGTGACTGTATAAATCATACTTCAATTACCCTCGTTTTTTTCTTTATAGTTACCATTAGATTGCTGTCGGTGCGGGGACAAATCAAATCTGCCTGCCCAATCTCCGCCACTTTTGCAAAGGAGATATGCCCTAATTTTGACAGATCGGTCAAAATATAGGTCTGATTGGCATTTTGTAACACCATCCGCTTGATGGCTGCCTCTTCCACATCTGGCGTTGTATAATCGTTGGAGTCAACTCCGTTCATACCAAGAAAGGCCTTGGTAAAATGCAACTGCCGGATCTGCTCCAAGGCAACTGCCCCGATGGAAGCATCCGTTGCACTTTTGACCTTTCCACCGATGATAATGGTATAAAATCCCTTTTCAACCAGCTTGACGGCATGGTGGACAGAGTTGGTCACCACTGTCAAATCCTCAGCAGACACATAATCAATCATCAGTTCGGTCGTTGTCCCAGCATCAAGAAAAACGACGTCACCCTCTTCGATAAAACTGGCTGCTTTTTGAGCAATCTTCTGCTTTTCCTGAATGTTTTTGATAGATTTTTGGGCAATGGATTCTTCTTCCTGCAAATGGGGGAGGCTTTCAGCCCCACCGTGCACACGTCGGAGTTTCCCTGCCAGCTCCAACTCATCCAAATCGCGCCGAACAGTGGATTCAGAAGACTGAAGCAAGTCCACTAAATCTTCTAATCGGATAAATTTCTGTGCTTTAATCGTATCTAAAATCACTTGTTTTCGCTCTGATTTGAGAATATCTCTCACCTCCTGCAATCGTTTACAAAGTTTATTATACACCTTTTTCTTTCATTGTCAATCATCTTCTATCAAAATCTTTCAAAAATACAAAAAAGAGGAGATGCAATTGCCACTGCACCTCGCTCCCTAGCATCTATTTCTTAAACTATCGAAGAAGAATCTAGCCGTTTCCTGTATCTTTAAAGCAAGGCTTACAGCAAGATACGAAAACCGTGACGCGCGTATCCCTCCTTTTAGCTCCCTCTTCAGCGGTAACTACTTGGTCATAAGCTCCCTTAGGCTTAATATCGGTCTCCTGCAAGAGGCAATGCCAACCACATCTAGTCAGTATGGAGACTTTCGAGAATCAACTCTTTAAGCAATGCCATTTCCTCGGGACGGCCCGTGGTCATACGGATATAACCTGCTAAGATTCCCTTAGAATAATATTTAAAATGAAAACCCTGAGTCAAGGCTCTGCGGTAAAATTGCTCTGCCCCTTTAAAGGTAAAGGTGAGAAAGTTGGTCTGACTAGGCAAGACCTGACAGTCTGGAAGACTAGCTAAAAAGGCTTGAAAATCTTGTCTGCTCATCTTGGTTTGCTCAATGGCTACCGCTACCTTTTCTTGGTCGTCAAGCGCTGCTGCTCCAATTTTAGCCACTACATTTGAGACACTAAAAGGCGGAATAGCCTTGTCCAACTCATAAATCAATCGTTCGCAAGCAATTGCAAACCCCAACCGCAAACCTGCCAAACCAAAGGCTTTTGAGAGGGTGCGCAAGATCAAGAGATTGTCATATTTCTCAACTAGACTGACAAAACTTGGGCAATCCGAAAATTCAATATAGGCCTCATCTAGAACCACCAAGCCATCAAAATCCTGTATTATTTTTTCAATTTCTTGCTGTTCAAAGGCGACAGACGAGGGATTATTGGGGTTGGATAGCATAAGCACCTTAGCCCCCACTTCTTCTGCATAGGTCAAGAGTTTTTCTGCTGATAGGTGGAGACTTGCGGCCCTCCACTCCAAAGGGTAGGCCTCAAAACGCGAACCATGCAGTTGATTGTAAAACTGGTACATGAAAAAGTCTGGATCAATCGTCAAAAAAACATCATCCTTGCCCAAGAAGGTCGTCACAATCATATGGATCAAAAAGTCGGAACCTACTCCTACCGTGATCTGGCTAATATCCACACCCGCATAAGCAGCGTACTTTTCTGTCACTTCACGGTAACAATTATCACCATAGTAGAGCAAATCGCTAACTGAAATCCTATCTTCTACCCTTTCCAATAGCTCCGTCCAATCAATAAAGCGATTCTCATTATTCCCCAAATCATGGGGCAGTATCCGCTCTAGCTTATAGGGTTCCCAATCTTTTAACTCTTGTCTAAAGGCTACCATTCTCTGTCTCCCTCCATACATTGTATAATGATACATCATTATAGCATAGAATGTTTAAAAAGCAAGCTCCCAGAAAAACTTTAGCATCTTTTCTCGATACTAATACTCTATAAAATCAAAATCTGACTAGGCAATAAAACCGTAGATTTTGATTTTTGACGAGTATAAACTTTCTTTTCTTATTCATTCGCCGGCACTTCAGCCAGCGTTTCCAAGGAGATCGTAATGTTTTGTCCAGATTTTGCAATAAAGGAGAGGGTCTTTTGCTCAGGATGGAAGTTAAAGTTCTCAATAGAAAGGTCATACTTGAGTACAATTTTGTATAATTTACTTTGGAACTCCTCCAATGACATGCCATATTCTCCTGCTAGTTTTTGTTCTTTCTGGGCATATTCATCTGGTTCGTAGCTTACTTCATCATCGCTGTCACTAGCATCATCCTCGTCCAGTTCTGGAACAACCTTGCCATGGTTACTTGAGATTCCAAATCCTCGGTCTGATACTGGGCGGTCTTCGGGGTGCAAGACATAGTATTTTACCGTTGCTAGGAATTGCTCCATGGTATACCCTGCTGGCACCTCATAGAGCCCTGTATCAAATAAATAAAGGGGGAGATTATGGTAATGATTATGATGAGGAATAATCAACTGCCCGTTTTGTATATCGACTACATAGGCTGAATGGTAGGGCATGTCTGCCACTGGCATCAACTTGGCTGGTACTACCCGATTGTAAATATCCATTGCTTTCTCGCCTGTCACAGGAGGGGCCTGCTCTTCCTCTTTCTTCTGTTGCAGACCAGCTTCTACCACATAAAGGCGCGCCTCTTCCTGCTCTCTTGCAGACAGGTCTTTCTTGGGAATATAGTGGCTATGATTGTTATGTGGAGCTAGGTAGCCCTCGCCCTCATCACTGATAATATCCTTGGCATCAAAGATATAGCCATCTGATGTTGTATACATACCTGCTAAGGTCGCAACTTGAATCTCTTGAGCGGTGTAGACAATCTTAGAGTTTGGCTTTCCACTCCGCTCTGGATATTGAACTAGCGCAAGATGGGAAAGAATAGCTCGGATCAGACCAACCTTATCAGTCGGTTCTCCATTTAATTCTGTGATGAATCGGTTGAGCTTCTCATAAGTCTCTTTGTCAGTTTTTTCACCTGCAGCAGATGCAATCAACTGGTAGGCTGCCTGATAGAACTCTTGGTAGTCTACACTGACATCTTTTTTAGGAGCTAGTAAAATAGGCTGTTCAATCCTCGGTGCTGTGTGGTCTGAATCTGGTTTACTTGGGGTAGGTGCTGGAACGACTTGATTAGGCTTTGGGGGATTGGTAGGGTTAGTAGGCTTAGAAGCTTGCGAGCCACCGACAATCCCTGCTCCCTTGGGATCTGTTACATATGGAAAAGGCTGCCCAAGCGGGATCATCTTCGCCAGCCTCTGTTCAAGATCCGACAGTCTGTTATAGGGAATAAAATGGTGGTGATTGCTATGAGGGACTACTACGCCACGATCTGTCCGATTGCTAATCTGTGTAGGATCAAACACTAGCCCATCTTCTTCTACGTAGCGCTGACTCAAGGGAAGAGAGTACAGCTCTTTCAACAAATTAAGCAATTCTTCTGCTGGCTCTACTGCTTGTAGAGTTGGTTTCGAAGGCTGCTTGCTTTGAGTTGGCTGATTGGACGGTCTTGCTTGGTTTTGGTTTGGAAGAACTCTTCCTGCTGGTTGGGATACAAAAGGGGGAGTATCCTGATGAATAAGACGAGGTTCCTGCGGTCTTCGTCCTATTGTTGGGTGGGAGACTGTTGTCTGATTACGACCATTCCAGTAGGCTTGAGCGGCACGCAGTTCATCTGGAGACAAGTCACTCTTTGGGATATAATGGAAATGATTGCCGTGCGGTACAATATAGGCATCTCCCGTATCCTCGATAATATCGCTCGCTTGAAAGACATAGCCGTCATCAGTCGTATAGCGTCCCTCTTGTTTTGCAGCAGCAAGCGCTCCGCTCGTCGGTTGGCTTGCTTTTTCCTCTCCCTGACGGTACTGACGTCGTTGTTCTTCAATCCTTTCCTTGCTCCGGACATTCGTAGGATTTTCTTTATTCTTTAAATAGAGATAGTAACGCCCATTGACTTTGATAATGTAGCCATCTTTTACGTCATTGACAATATCTGCCTCCTGCAATTGATAAGCTGGATCATTCATGATCAATTCTTCACTAATGATGGCATCATAGGGGACCTTCCCATTGTAGTAATGATAGTGATCTCCGTGAGAGGTGACATAGCCTTGATCGGTGATCTTTATGACGATTTGTTCAGCCGTACTATTTTCTTTGGCACTGACCTGTTCGGGGGTCAATTCCTCACCTCTTGCCTGCTCCCTGTCTTCAGAACTTACTGACTGTTCCACATAAGCTACTCGTCTGTTCTCTGATTTTGCTATTCCTTGTTGCTGTCCCAAGGCATAGCTAGAAAGACTTAGGGTAATAGCGGCAACACTTCCAATGATATAGTTCTTCTTCATTTTGTTAATTCCTTTGCTAATAATGCGATATTTTCTTCTAAATTTTCCAAATAAGATTGTTCATTTTCTGGATCTGCCTCTAAAGGGTTTAGGGGTTTAAGCTCAACTCCTGTCGATTTTACTAGCGTTTCCGCCACTTTTGGTGAGGCATTGCTTTCCACAAAAATGGTCTTCACCTGATACCGTTTGACAAATTCCTCGATTTCAGCCAGCTGCCGTGGGCTGGGCTCCTGTTCTGGTGAAATACCTGCAATCCCTAGCTGTGTCAGACCGAATCGTTTTGCTAAATAGGAGAAAGCGGTGTGTTGGGTCACAAAGGTCTTTTGCTGGGCTTTTTCAAAAATCGGCTGGTATTTCTTGGTCAGAGCTTTCGCAGCCTGACTTAGCTTCTCCGCATTTTTTTGATAAAGCTCCTTATGCTCTAGATCGATTTCAGATAATTGGCGGGCAATAATGTGGGCTTCTTCTGCTACTTTTTCGGGGTCAAGCCAAGTATGGGGATCGTAGAGGGTCTTTTCATCAATCCCCTCACCTACCTCCATCTCCTCTAGCCCTGCGACCTTGTCTAAAGTCATCCCTTGTGAGGCTTCAATCACCCTGACGGTTGACTGTTGTAAGTTAGAATCTAGACTTCCTGCCCAAGATTCCAAGGTTCTGGAATGGTAGACAAAAACATCTGCATCATAAATGGCTGCCACATCATTGGCTGGTGGCTCAAAAGAATGGATGCCATTACGCGACTGGATCATGCGAACATCATTCACCTCCCCTGCAATTTCCTTGACCATGGAATAGATAGGATAAAAACTGGTGACGATCTTCAGCCCTCGCCCTGTCTGTTTCACTTGCTTACCACAGCCTACCATACCCAAAAAGGCTAGCAGACAGAGCAAGATAAAAATATGCTTCTTTCTTTTCATAAAACTCCTTTACCGATTATTAACTGGTTATCTATATAGGTGATAATAAAGCCAGCTAATACTCTATAAAAATCAAAATCTGACTAGGCAACGAAACCGCAGGTAGAACTGAAGTTCAGCAAGGCGAGTTAACGACGTCAGATTTTGATTTTTGACGAGTATAAATACTTAACTGGTTTCTTAAAACGATTATTACTATACCACTCCATTACCGACCTGTCAAGAAATTTCTTGAAAAATAGAAAAAAGATAGAATGAAAAGCCCCAGCGGAGCTTTTTATTCTATTCCCTAAAAGGAGGCAGCATTAAAAGTGAAACAGGGGTATCCCCTAATCTGTAAGTAGTTAAAACTGGAACAAGGTCGTCTCTAGCTTAAGACTTCAGTTTCCCGCCCTACCTTTGAAACCCATTAACTGTAAGTGAAGGTCTGTTTGTGATTGATTCAGCCCTGCCCTCCTGCTTTTATTTCTGCCAACATCTTTGCTTTCTCTGCTGAAAGTTCATACCGTTCGAGCAGGTCTGGTCTGCGCTCATAGGTCTTTTTCAAACTCTCATATAGGCGCCACTTGCGGATATTTTCATGATGACCACTCATGAGGACATCCGGCACGACCATGCCCCGAAAATCATAGGGACGTGTGTATTGGGGGTATTCCAATAAACCGGATGAAAAGCTATCATCTGCGTGACTTGCTTCCTTGCCAATCACCTCGGGAATCAGACGCACAGTCGCATCAATCATGGTCATGGCTGCCAGCTCTCCACCTGTCAACACGTAATCCCCCAGCGAAATCTCATCTGTCACCAAGGTCTTAATTCGCTCATCATAGCCCTCATAATGACCACAGATGAACATCAAGTGGTCTTCCTGCGCCAGCTCCTCCGCATAGGCTTGGTTAAACTGCTTACCAGCAGGATCGAGCAAGATAACACGAGGGTTCTCTTTTTCAATCTGATCATAGGCATCAAAAATCGGCTGTGCCCGCAAGAGCATCCCTTGACCACCGCCGTAAGGCTCATCATCTACATGGCGCGACTTCTCGGCATTTTCCCGAAAATTATGATAGGCAATATCTAGCAAGCCCTTCTCCCGAGCCTTGCCAACAATCGAATGTTCCAAGGGCGCAAACATTTCTGGAAAGAGGGTTAAAATATCAATTTTCATCATCTAATCCTTCTGGAATTTCTACTTGGACACGGCTCTTTTCCACATCCACCTCAAGAACCACAGGGGGAATGTAGGGCAGCAGTAAATCACGTTTGCCTTTGCGCTTAACCACCCAGACATCATTTGCTCCAGGCTGCAAGATCTCCTTGATTGTCCCCAGCAACTGGTCTTTCTCATAGACTTCTAGACCGATGATTTCGTGATAGTAAAACTCCCCCTCATCCAAATCAGCTAAATCTTCTTCTGCTACCTTGAGGGTATAATCACGGTATTTTTCAATATCATTGATATGGTACATGCCCTTAAACTTGATGATGTCAAAGTTTTTGACCTTGCGGTGGCTGGCAATCTCTACATTCATGACGAACTGATCCTTGGGGTCAAACAGGGCTAAATGATTCCCTTTTTTGAATCGTTCTTCCGCAAAATCTGTCACAGACAAGACCCGCATTTCTCCTTGGAGCCCTTGGGTATTGACGATTTTTCCAACTTTAAAATAATTCATATTCTCTCCAAACCTCTATAATATGCCCTATTGTATCACGTTTGAGCTATTTTCTCAAGACAACAAAAAGAGCGGATAATCCGCTACTTTTACTTTTCATCAATGACAAGACGAACTTTTTTACCACTTGTCGGAACAGAATAAACAATCGTTCGAATCGCAGAAATTGTGCGTCCCTTTCTGCCGATAACGCGACCAATATCAGACTGTTCTAAGTCCAAGTGATATTCTAAAAATTCAGGTGTATCAACGATTTTTATCGTCAAGCTATCCGGCTGTGAAATCAAAGGTTTCACAATGGCGATAATTAGATTTTCTATCATGTCCATAAGTGTTCTCTCTTAATTCATTTTATTTTGAGAATTTTGAATCGTGGAATTTCTTCATCACTCCAGCTTTTGAAAGGAGGTTGCGAACTGTATCAGATGGTTGTGCACCATTTGCCAACCATGCAAGAACGCGGTCTTCTTTCAAGGTTACTTGATTTTCAGTAACAAGTGGGTTGTAAGTTCCAACTGTTTCAATAAAACGTCCATCACGTGGTGCACGTGAGTCTGCTACGTTAATACGGTAGAAAGGTTTTTTCTTAGAACCCATACGAGTTAAACGGATTTTTACTGCCATTTTCTATGAATCTCTTTTCTTTTATGATTTATCGGTGAAATAGCAAGACTATTTACCACATGTTCTATTATATCAGATTGTTTAAAAGTGTCAAGAAAAAAACTTGACACCTGATATTTTTATAGATCTGCCTCCTTGTAGGGGAGGAATGAAAGACGAATCACTATCAGCAGAGCTGAACTGTTCAGATACTCAAGTGATATATCGAGAAGATGAGCTTCTCTTGTAGTCCTCATGAATAGCCTTAAAGCATTTAAATCTTAATGCGTCTCTCCACCGACTGTCTTAACATCTTCCTTGCCGTGGTAAGAAACAATGGCAGCAATCGCAGCTTCGATTCCTTTGACAATATCACTTAAGCCCATAGAAGCAGTATTGGGCTTGTCCACGACCTGCTCGGTCATAAATGGAATGTGCATGAAACCAGCTTTCAGACCCGGGAATTTCTTGTCTGCCAAGTACAAGACTTGGTACATCAAGTGGTTGCAGACAAAGGTTCCTGCGGTATTGGATACAGATGCTGGTAGCCCGACAGCTTTCATAGCTTCGACCATAGCCTTGATTGGCAAGGTTGTAAAATAGGCTGGCTCACCATCTTCACGAATCGCAAGGTCAATCGGTTGGTTGCCATCATTATCTGGAATACGGGCATCATCTTGGTTGATAGCAACTCGTTCTGGTGTCAAACCAAAACGACCACCTGCTTGACCGATACAAAGCACAACGTCTGGCTGATATGAGGCAATTTTTTCTTCCAACACCTGAGCAGACTTATAAAAAACAGTCGGAACTTCTACCCATTTTACTTCCGCACTCGCAATATTTGCTGGCAATTGTTTTACAGCCTCTAAGGCTGGATTGACGGCTTCACCGCCAAAGGGATCAAAACCTGTTACAAGAATTTTCATGCTATACTCCTTTTCACTTTTGACTTGGGTACGATTAAAACGCTAGGAAATACATTAAAACAATGTGCGCTACAATCATGATAAGAGCGACCGGTGCCTGTACTTTGATCACCCCATTCTTATCTTTCATCTCAAGCAGGGCTGCTGGTAAGGCATTAAAGTTGGCAGCCATAGGGGTCAACAAGGTTCCACAGTAGCCTGCTGTCATAGCAAAGGCGCTGGCAACAATCGGATTAGCTCCTAAAGCAAAGACAAAAGGGACACCAATCCCTGCTGTAATCACGGTAAAGGCAGCAAAGGCATTTCCCATGATGATGGTAAAAATCACCATTCCAAGGACATAGGCAACAACACCGAAGAAACGGCTACCGTCTGGCACAAAACCACTGATAAGGTTTGAAATAACAGTTCCCACACCCGCTAAGGTAAAGATAGCACCCAAGGCTGCTAACAACTGCGGCAAGATACTGCTGGTTGAGGTCAATTGAATCATACGGTTATTTTCTGCCAGAAGTTCCCTTGGTTTAGCACGAGTTACCAAGAGGATCACAATGGTTGCGACTAGGGCTGCTATTCCCAAGGCAACTGAACTTAGTTTCGGAGCGAATCTTGCCACCAAGAAAGCGACAATCGCCAAGGTCATCACTGGAATAAAGATCAGAAAACCTAATTTTTGCGAAGCCTCTTCTGCCTTTTCTTCCTTGAAAACTGGTAGACTTCCAATTTTCACCTGCTTGAAAAGAGTGAGGATGGCAAGAAAGACCACTAAAATCCCTGTGATAAGAGAGGGAATGTAGCTTCCAGCAACAAAAATCACTCCCAAAATTCCCCAGAAAAGCCCTGTTCCGATGCGAGTTTTATTGCTATCGTCCTTAAACACACAGAAGGCTGTATGAAGTAATTGTAAGCCCATAACCACATAGGCGATTTCTAATAAGATTTGTACAAATGTTTCCATGATGCCTCCTATTTCTGACGCTTTCTCTGTAATTTCTTATCAAACAAATAATTGGAGATAAGAATGACAAGGAAAGCTACTCCTGCAATGATGAGCGAGGTCAAGGCAAGGCCTGCCTTATTTTCTTCATAACCTAAAGAAAGCAAGGTTCCGCTGATCAGCAAAATTCCTGCTGCCCCTGAAAAGGTATTTTGACCAAAGAAGTTACCGAAGTTTTCACTAGCCGCAGCGCGACCTTTTAATTCTTCGATTTCACTGTCTGTCAAGTCTCCATATTTAGCCTTGGCTGCTGCCTGTCCCATTGGCTCAACCAAGGGACGAACAAATTGCGGATGTCCTCCCAAACGGATCGAAAATAGACCGCAGAGCAAGCGAAGTAGGACATAGAGGCTGTAAAAGGAACCTACTGTTAGCGACTTGAGCGACTTCATCATCCGAATTGCTCGGTGACGTAAACCGTATTTTTCCGCTAAGCCAACCAATGGAAGTGTCAATAGGAAAATGGTTACCACACGCTGAGAGGTGAAATTTTCCCCCAAGACGCTAAGGAACTCCGTCAGAGACATTCCAGAAACAAGGGCAGTCACAAGACCTGCCACAACAACTGTCGCAATCGCATCACATTTTAAGACAAATCCCAATACAATGATGACGATTCCGACTAATTTAATCCATTCCATAATGAATCTCCTTTCGTCCTATCATTATACTCTTTTTTCACAAATAATACTCAATGAAAATCAAAAAAGGCGAAGAAACGAAGTTGAAGATAGGTGTCTAGTTGATTGCTAGACAGGTGAGTGATAAGAAAAGTGTAAGTTTTCTCAACTGTACCTCCCAATTTTAGGAGAAGAGGCTAACAACCCACTCCACTGGGGCTTTTTTCCTATTTTCTAAAAGCAATCACATCTGTAATCAGTTAAAACTGGAACAGCTACGTCCCCTAAAGAGAGCCACACTTGACACGAGTTACACTCGCTCTATTTCCAACCTTCAACAGTCTATTCTTAGACTGTTGAAGGAGGTAGAACTCTGTTCTTTCTTGTTTTAAGGGAACAGGCTAAAAACCTCCTCTGGAGCTTTTTACTCAGCAAGGTGAGCTAACGACGTCAGAATTTGATTTTTGACGAGTATTACTCCAGACACCATAGTGAAATTTCTGATTGGGGCGAACCAGACGGGTGAAACCCAGTTCTTCAAAAATGGGATCTCGAAAGTGTGCTTTCAGGATGATTTTTTCTCTTACCACTCGCTTAGCTTCTAGCAAAAGCTCCTCTGTGAGGCGGGCTGGATTGGCTAGTGCTGTAAGACCTGACAGATTTTGCGATTCGCTAATTGCTTCAGAAAACATGGGATCAAAATAGAGAATATCAAAGGATTGGCTAGGTTGCTGGCGTAAAAAGGAGAGACTCTCCGTTTCCACCACCTCAATTGATCGCATGGCTGCATTGACCTGACTATTTCCTGTATCAAACTCTTTCAATCCTTGGCTGACGATAAAGGCGATTAAGCTAGCAGATTCTACTGCCGTTACCTGATGCCCTGCGCTCGCCATAACGATACTGTCAGATGCTAGTCCCATCGTACAATCACAAATCCTTTTAGGGCTTTCACCAAGAAGCTCCAGCAAGGGATCACGGTTCGATTTAATCCGTAACAATGCCGTATCTGGATGAAAAAAGAGGCGTTCCCCTCCTAGCTGCTCGAAAACCATCTTATCCTGATAGAGAACTAGGATATGCCCATACTGGGTCTGAAGTTTTTTGATAGAAACTTTCTGACGCGCCACATAGGCCACACCAAAAGACTGGGCAAGGGCTTTTGCACGCGCCACCAATTGCTCGTCCATACCAAGACTTGTTGTAACAATCCATTTCATACAGAAAGTATACCAAAAAAGATGACTTCTGTCGAAATCATCTTTTAGCATTCCTGCTCTTATAAGGTTGCCTTGGTACGAATCAGTTCTGCATCAGCATCCGTGGCTGGTGTCCAGCCCTTTGCAAGGAGTTCTTTGATATAAAGTTTATTATAGAGAAGCCCCCAAACAACTCCTGATCCAATACTTAAATAAGAAATATCTAAACGATACGCAATGGCTCCAACCAACAGATTTACCCCAAACATGATTCCTGCCCACTTCCAATCCTGACGAAAGACAGGGACAAAGAATCCAAATAAGAAAGCTGTCCAAGAAAAGCCAACAGGCGCTTGCTTGAATTGTCCAACTGGACTCACTAAATTCACTTTCATTCTTCTTACCTCAATTTTATTTTTATAAAGATTATCATTTCCGTTTTGACTTATTACATCGGTGACTGCTAGGGCAACTGTTGAAACGAGTTCTACCTACCCTATATCTAACCTTCATCAACCTATCCCTAGGTTGATGAAGCGAGTACTAAATGAAAACTGAAAGGCTATCACTATTGTACCCTAAATCACATTGGTTGTAAAGGTACGGCTTTCTAATACTTTCAACATCGCTTCAGCGGTGTCAAGAGCAGTAAAGAGCGGTGTCCCTGTTTCAATGGCTGAACTTCGGATGACTTGTCCATCTCCTTCTGCCACACGCTTGGTTCCTACCGTATTGATAATAGCCTGAACCTGACCTTTCCGAACAAGGGCAGGAATATCATTATCTTCAGCTTCTCCTAATTTATTGACAGCGACAGACTCTACCCCATTTGCCTTGAAGAACTCACTTGTTCCTTCTGTTGCAAAAATACCGTAACCGATCGCTTCAAAGCGCTTCGCCAAACCAAGTGCCTCTTCCTTGGTCTCGTCTGCAATGGTAAAGACTACATTTCCAAATTCTTCCAAGTGGAAATGGCTAGCCTCAAAGGCTTTGTAAAGCGCCTTTTCAAGGGTTCGATCTGTCCCCATCACTTCACCAGTAGATTTCATCTCTGGCCCCAAAAGGCTATCGACCTTCGCTAGTTTGGTGAAGGAGAAAACGGGTGCCTTGACATGGACATTGGTTGACTCTTGATACAAGCCATCCTCGTAGCCCAATGCTGCCAAGGTCTGACCCAAGATGAGCTTGGTCGCTACCTGCGCCATTGGAATATCTGTCACTTTCGACAAGAATGGCACCGTACGGCTGGCACGTGGATTCACCTCAATGACATAAACGGTTTCATCCTTGATGACAAACTGAATATTCATCATTCCGATACAGTTGAGACCTATCGCTAAGCGCTTGGTATAGTCTGCAATGGTCGCCTGAATTTCTTTTGAAAGGGTTTGCGGAGGATAGACTGCCATAGAGTCACCTGAATGGACACCTGCACGTTCGATATGCTCCATAATTCCTGGAATCAGAACATCTTTCCCGTCAGAAATAGCATCGACCTCGCACTCACGTCCCACAATGTAGGAATCAACAAGAACAGGATGTTCAGGGCTTGCTTTTACGGCTGTCCGCATATAACTGCGCAAATCGGTCTCATTTTCAACGATTTCCATAGCCCGTCCTCCAAGGACATAGGATGGACGTACGAGGACAGGAAAGCCTATCTTGCGAGCTGCTGCAACCGCTTCTTCCTCATTGGTTGCCGTTTGCCCCGGCGGCTGTGGAATCCCTAAATCTTTCAAGGCTTTTTCAAATAAATCACGGTCTTCTGCTCGATCCAAGTCTGCAACTTGTGTACCGATAATCCGTACCCCAGCTTTTGACAGTGGCTCAGCCAAGTTAATCGCCGTTTGCCCACCAAATTGGACAATGACACCGATCGGCTGCTCTAACTCAATCACATTCATGACATCTTCAATCGTCAAAGGTTCAAAATAGAGCTTATCCGATACAGAGAAATCAGTCGACACCGTCTCTGGATTTGAGTTCATGATAATGGCTTCGTAGCCCGCTGCCTGAATAGCTTTCACAGAATGGACAGTAGCGTAGTCAAACTCGACCCCTTGTCCAATCCGAATTGGACCTGATCCTAAGACGAGGACTGATTCTCTTTCAGAGCGGATCGACTCATTTTCCCATTCGTAGGTTGAATAGAAATAAGGTGTCGCACTTTCAAACTCTGCCGCACAGGTATCGACCATTTTATAGACTGGAACAATCGCATTTTCCAAGCGGAACTGACGAACCTGATCCGCTGTCTGTTGCCATAGTTCCGCGATCTTACGATCCGCAAAACCGTTTTGCTTGGCAGTCTTTAAGAGCGCTATATCTCCGACATTTGCTGCTAATGCCGCTTCTAATTCGATAATGTGGAGCAATTTATCCAAGAAAAAGACGTCAATTTTAGTCAGCTTGGCAATTTCTTCTACGGTGAAACCACGGCGAAGTGCCTCTGATACGTAGAAAAGACGATCGTCTTGCGCTTTGATAATCTTTTCAATGAGAAGATCATCTGTCGCCTTAGCTAAGTCTTTCATTTCATTATGGTAAACACCAATTTCCAGCGAACGACAAGCCTTCAACAGGCTCTCTTCGATGGTCCGACCAATCGCCATGACCTCACCTGTTGCCTTCATCTGAGTTCCCAAACGGCGCTCCCCTTTTTCAAACTTATCAAATGGAAAGCGTGGAATTTTGGCAACAACATAGTCGAGTGCTGGTTCAAACATGGCATAGGTCGTGCCTGTCACGGGATTGATCATTTCATCCAAGGTCAAGCCTACTGCTATCTTGGCTGCTAATTTGGCAATCGGATAACCGGTTGCTTTTGAAGCAAGGGCAGATGAGCGAGAGACCCGTGGGTTCACCTCAATGACATAGTATTTAAAGCTATGGGGATCAAGAGCTAGCTGCACATTACAGCCCCCCTCAATCTTGAGCGCCCGGATAATGCTCAAGCTGGCATCGCGCAACATTTGATTTTCAATATCAGACAGGGTCTGCGTTGGCGCAAAGACAATCGAATCTCCTGTATGGATCCCCACAGGGTCAAAGTTTTCCATGTTACATACGACAAGGGCATTATCGGCACTATCACGCATCACTTCATACTCGATTTCCTTAAATCCTGCAATCGAACGCTCAATCAAACACTGGGTTACAGGGGATAGTTTTAAGCCGTTTTCAGCAATCTCACGGAGTTCTTCCTCATTGGCACACATGCCACCACCCGTGCCTCCAAGGGTAAAGGCAGGACGTACGATAACAGGATAACCAATACTATTTGCAAAGGCGATCGCTTCTTCCACGGTATTGACAATTTCAGATTCTGGAATAGGCTGTCCCAAGTCTTCCATCAATTGCTTAAACAGATCACGATCCTCTGCCTGATCAATCGCAGATAACTTCGTGCCCAGCAACTCAACTCCCAGTTCATCTAAAATGCCTGCCTTAGACAATTCCATTGCCATATTAAGGCCTGTCTGACCACCCAAGGTTGGCAAGAGTGCATCTGGACGTTCCTTACGCAGAATACGAGAGACAAATTCAAAGGTAATCGGCTCGATATATACCTTGTCTGCAATCTCCTTATCCGTCATAATGGTTGCCGGATTGGAATTGACCAAGACTACACTGTATCCCTCTTCCTTCAAAGCAAGACAAGCCTGCGTCCCCGCGTAATCAAACTCTGCCGCCTGACCAATAATAATCGGACCAGACCCAATCACCATAATTTTCTTAATATCATTACGTTTTGGCATAATTAAGATATAAAGGGCGTGTAGCGAACGCAGTCAAAATAGGAATTTTCCCGCAGAACTCTAGGTTCTAGGGGAAATTATCTTTTTGACCAAGTTCGTAGCCCGTATTCAGTTTCCCAAATACGATACCCTTTGTTTCTCCTTTCTATTCGTCAGCTCTCTGGCTGCCATTAAATACTTCTTCTCTTATTGCTTGTATGTCTCGGCTTGAAAGGCGTCGATCAACTCCATAAAATCATCAAATAGGTAGCTGGCATCATGTGGACCAGGTGCCGCGTCCGGATGGAATTGAACGGAAAAGGCTGGTTGGTAACGGTGGCGAACCCCTTCAACTGACTGGTCGTTGATTTCTTCGTGGGTAATCATCAAGCAGTCGGGCAAGTCTTCACGCGATACCGCAAATCCGTGGTTTTGAGAGGTGAAATCTACGCGACCTGTCGCAATCTCGCGCACCGCGTGGTTAAAGCCACGGTGTCCAAATTTCATCTTATAGGTACTAGCTCCATTTGCCTTGGCTAGCAACTGGTGACCCATACAGATACCGAAAATCGGGATTTTCCCTTGAATACCGCGAATCATTTCCAAAGCCTCCGGTACGTCATCTGGATCACCGGGTCCATTTGAAAGCATCACACCATCTGGGGCTAGATTTAAGATTTCCTCAGCAGTCGTATCAAATGGTACTACGGTAATATTGCAATCCCGTTTTGAAAGTTCCCGTAAGATGGAATGTTTCAGTCCGAAGTCGACCAAGACGATATTTCGTCCAATCCCTGGTGCGGGATAGGCTGTTTTAGTAGAAACTTGGGCGATATTGTTAGTTGGAAGTACCGTTGCTCGCAATTGATCAGACAAGTGCTCTACTGAATCCCCCTCGTCTGCAAGAGTTGCTCGCATGGTTCCGTGCTTGCGGATAATCTTGGTGAGGGCGCGTGTATCAATTCCTGCAATCCCAGGGATTTTCTTGGCCTTTAAAAATTCATCCAAAGTCAACTGGTTGCGCCAGTTGCTGGCACGACGTGCCCACTCACGGACTACCACACCCTTACAGGTCGGGGTAATAGACTCGTAGTCATCACGATTGACCCCATAATTTCCTACCAAAGGATAGGTAAAGGTTAGGATCTGTCCATTGTAGGATTGATCGGTAATAGACTCTTGGTAGCCCGTCATTCCCGTATTAAAGACAATCTCACCAGTCACCGCAATATCCGCTCCGAAGGCTTCCCCTTCAAAAATCGTTCCGTCTTCTAAAATTAACAATCGTTTTGCCATCATTTCCCTCCTCGTCTGCTCTCTCTTTGGAACTTGTCCATACTCTGCTAACTAGCTAATAAAGTCGCAGATAAGACTACGGTTCATCAAGCTAGGTTTTTGATTTTCGACAAGCATGAACTTTCTATCAACTGGCTCTTGCCTGTAAAACAGCTTCTAAAATAGCCATACGGACAAAGACACCATTTTGCATCTGTCGGATTATCCGTGATTGGGGAGCTTCCACCAACTCATCTGCAATTTCCACATCACGGTTGACAGGCGCCGGATGCATCAAGATAGCAGTATCTTTCATCCGAGCATAACGCTCTTGCGTCAAGCCATATAGGCGGTGATAGTCTTCCTTAGAAAAACTCTCATTGCCGTCGTGACGCTCATGCTGAACCCGCAAGAACATCAAGACATCTGCCTGCTCAACAATCTCATCCAAGGATACATGCTGACCGTAGGCATCAAACTCTTCTGCATACCACTCGCTCGGACCAGCAAAGAACAAACTTGCCCCCAAGCGTTTTAAAATGTGCATATTCGACTTGGCTACGCGTGAGTGGGTCAAATCGCCCGCAATCATAATCTTCAAACCTTCAAAGCGACCGAATTCCTCATAGATCGTCATCAAGTCCAGCAGGGATTGGCTAGGGTGTTGACCTGAACCATCTCCCCCATTGACAATAGAAGCCGTAATCGTCGGACTATCGATCAGCTCTTGGTAGTAATCCACTTCAGAGTGACGAATAACGCAAATATCCACCCCCAAGGCACTCATGGTCAAGATCGTATCATAAAGGCTCTCGCCCTTATTGACCGAGCTAGTCTTGGCATCAAAATCAATCATATTGAGCCCCAACCGTAGCTCTGCCATTTCAAATGACTTGTGGGTCCGCGTCGAATCCTCAAAGAAGAGGTTGGATACATAGGCGGTTTGAGAAATAGAAGCTGTCTCTCCTCTTTTAAAGGCTATACCCCGCTCAATCAACCCCATAACTTCTTCATTGGATAGACTTTCCATGGTCACTACATGCTGGAGTGACACTTTTTCATCGATGATTGGCATCTCAAACCTACCTCTTATTTTGCTTCATTGGCATCTAGCAACAATACAGAATCCTTACCATCTGATTCGTTCATGTGGACAATGATTTCCTCCGTCCGACTGGTCGGGATATTTTTTCCAACGTAGTCTGCCCGAATTGGCAACTCACGGTGTCCTCTGTCGACCAACACTGCTAGGCTGACCCGCGCAGGGCGTCCGAGTGAGACGATATTATCAATCGCTGCACGAATGGTTCGACCTGTATATAACACATCATCAACCAAAATTACATCGCGGTCATTGACGTCTGCGGTCATTGATGTCGTATCTTCTTCTACTTTCATATCATCTCGAAAAGGCTTGGTATCCAGTTCTCCGACCGGAACTTGGATCCCCTCCAACTGCTTTAGGCGCTCTTGGATCCGCTTAGCGATATAGACACCCCTGGTCTTAATACCCGCCAAGACAATATTCTCCAAATGTTTATTGCGCTCGATAATCTCGTAGGTAATTCGCGTAATGGCACGTTTCATGGTCATTTCATCAACTATTTCTTTGGTTTTCATCGTCATTCCTTTCTTGCCTAAAGGCACAAAAAATCTCCTTGAGACAAGGAGATTCCAGAAAATGAGGTTAGGATAGTAACGAGAGCCTTTGGAATAATGCAACTTGCCTGATGTCTTGACATGGACTCCAAGCCTTCATTATTTGCGAGGTTCACGAAATTATCACATACCTGTTTTAGCTGATACTCCTTGCCTGTTTCACGGAACAGTCCTTAAAGGATTTATTTTTTATTAGTATAGCAGAATTTTTCTGAAAAGACAAATACTAGCTTGAAAATAAAATAGGGGGGTGATAAACAGAACATAAGGACTGGCTCTTGTCCAATCCTTATCTCCTATCTTATTTCTCGGCTATTCCTGCTTCAGCAGTCAGCTCCACCTTCGTCCACTGCGCTTTAGACGCTGATCCGTATTTGGTATCAAAGTATTTGACACGCTTATTGATCGCAATCAACTTTTCAGATTCAAACAAAGGAATTGCAAAGGCTTCTTTTTCAGCATTTTCTTGCCATTTCTTGTAGTTTTCGATATTTTTCTTCTCATCAAAGGACGCTTCTGACCCAATTGCTTGAAGCAATTTGGTATTCTCGTCTGATACATACCGTGAGAAGTTAAACTTCGCTTCTGGTCCCCACAGTCCTGTCGGATTTGGATCATAGCCAGTTGACCAACCTGCGAGATAGGCATCAATGTTGGCGTCATTTGCTTCAATCGTATCATAGAAAGAATTCAACTCCATGGTACGACCCGTGTAGAGTTCAACGTTCAAGCCGACCTCTTTCCACCAGTTCTGGTATTGTTGGATAAGGGCTTCATTGGCTTCTGTACGTTTCCGAACTGCGAGGCTAATCTTGAATGGTTTTCCATTCTTATCTTCACGGATACCATCTCCGTCCACATCCTTGTATCCCGCTTCATCGAGCAAGGCTTTTGCCTTATCTGGGTCGTAAGTATAGCCTTTCAAGTCAGCATCATGTAGGTCACCAAAGAATGAGATCACAAGAGAGTTTGCTGGGTGATACAAACCATTGTAGAGTTTATCACCAGCAGTCTTGGTATCAAGCGCGTATCCCATAGCCTGACGCAATTTGACGTCATTCATTTTAGCATCAGGATTCATGACATTCTTACCTGTGTCCGCGTCATATTTCCCTAGATTGAATGACAGATACTCATAGGAAGAATCAAGGGTCCCAAGTACGGTAATGTTAGAAGCATTTTTGAAAGTATCCAATTGATCTGTTGGCATTTCCGCATAATCATAATGACCAGCTTTCATTTCTGACACAATGGTATCAGGTGAAACGATATCCATCTTCAGGCTATCCAGCTCCACTTTCCCTTTATAGTAGTATTCGTTTGGAACAAAAGTCACAGACTCACCACTGACTACTTCTTTAATCTTGAAAGCTCCCATACCGACAAACTTAGAGTTTGCACGCGCATACTCACTCTTTTCCCAGTCTGCTACTGGAATATCCTTAAAGATATGCTTTGGTGTGACATAGGACGGGACATCACCTCCCGCATACATCATAGAAGGCGACATTTCCTTAACATGTAGGACGACGGTATAGTCATCTACTTTTTCAAGACCTGAAATGCTATCTGCTTTACCTGCGGCAAATTCTTCCATTCCAATAATGTTTTTAAAGCCATCATCGAAACGCACACCTGTATAGCCTTTATCTGACATTTTTTCAATGGTAAAGATATAATCATCAATAGTAAAGGACTCCCCGTCTGACCACTTATAGTCCTTACCAGTAAGACTAACTGTTATGGTTTTAGCCTTTAAATCAAAGTCAACTTTAGCAAGACCTGAATCATCCAGTTTGCGCTCACCATCGTAACCAAACATTGCCTCATCCACCAAAACTCCAAAGGTAGAATCAACAGTCGTATTGGTCAATTCATCAATCAATAAGCCCGTTGAAGATGAAGCGGCTACAATCGCATACTTAAATTGTCCACCCTTAATCGCAGCACCGTCATTCGTTACTTCACCTGGGAAGCTCAAATTCGCTTGCTCAGCTGATGATGAACTCTTAGAACTCTTTGCGCCACAGGCTGCCAAGACGGATGCTGACAGAAGTGTAACTGCGGCTAGTGACATTATTTTACTTGTCTTTCTCATAAAATACAACCTCACATTTTTAGTATACAGCAGACAACGCTCTTCCGTGTCTGTTAGGATATTTTACCATAAAAAAGAACGGTTGTCTGTATTTTTATACATAAAAAATTCGTATTTTTTGTATATTCTAACAGAGTCATGTCAGAAAAACCTACTTCTTATGTTAGAAGTAGGCAATATTCTTTTAAATGAGTAGGCGTTTTGACCGCTTTTCATCATTTCTTGACATCTTGGATACAAGGTGGACTGGTGAGTGCTTCATCTTTCTCTCTAGTCTTTCATAGTAACTCCGAATATTTAAACAGCTTGTTCTTTTTCCAATCTATTCAATCGTGTCACCGACTTCAGCCCAAGAAGAACATAGCCTACAAGCAAATAGGCGATAAAAATCGTTGCTGCATAGAGCAAGACATAATGCCAGCCATATTTTGGTACATTTAAGAAGAAATAGGCAAAAGGACTATCCTTGGCATCAGGAATTGGCAACTGGATAAAGAGACCATTGATCAGCGCAAAGGCTAGATAGGCAACTGGCAGAGCCGTCCACCAGATAGGATCAAACCACTTGTACTGGCGCTTCTTGTCTACCAATAGGGTATCTAGCAGAAAATAGAGGGGGACGATATAGTGGCAGAGAAGATTTTCTACCCGCCAAAAATCGGTTGCAAGCGGCGCCAACATGAAATGGTAAATCACACAGGTAATCATAATTGACATGGTTACTGCTGCTTTCAAGCGCAGAAAAGACTGACGCTGCAAGTCCTTTTTCTGATACAGGGCATAGACCATGTAGGTCGAGAATAGGGCAACCAAGAGATTTGATTGCACGGTATAGTACAGCAACATCCCAAGACCGTGCTTGGCAATCTCAAGCGTGGTTCCAATAATAGCTAAAGTAGCCAACAGGCAACGCGAAAAAAACAATTTACTTTGATCCTTCAATTTATTCCTCCTAATACCCAAGAAATCAAAAATAGACTAAACGGCTATAAAATAATAAGAGGGAGCAAAAACTCATCAGGCTCCTTGCTCCCAAGTCTTATACAGATCTATCCTACTAGATTTTCTTTACAAATTCTGATTTTAATTTCATCGCACCAAAACCGTCAATCTTACAGTCGATATTGTGGTCACCTTCAACAATGCGGATGTTTTTCACGCGCGTACCTTGTTTAAGGTCTTTGGGCGCTCCTTTTACTTTCAAGTCTTTGATGAGCGTTACGGTATCACCGTCTGCCAAACGATTCCCATTGACATCAATGGCAACGACACCTTCTTCTTCAACCACTTCTGCTGGGTTCCATTCGTAGGCGCATTCTGGACAGATCAGCAATACTCCATCTTCATAGACATATTCTGATTGACATTTTGGACAATTTGGTAAAGTTTCCATGACTTCTCCTCTTCTTTTTTACTGATTTAGTATACCATGCTGACGTAAATTGAGCAAGTTAATTTTTTCTAAGTCTTTCTAATGTTTCACGGAAAATGGCTGGCACTTCTGCCGTAAAGAGTACAGCTTCCCCTGTCCGCGGATGAGTAAAGCCGAGCGTCTTAGCATGTAAAAATTGACCGTGACCTTTCAAGGTCTTACGTGGTCCGTAGACCTCATCACCAGCCACTGGATGACCGATATAGGCCATGTGAACCCGAATCTGATGGGTACGCCCTGTTTCAAGGCTTAGCTCGACCAAGCTATAATCACCGAAGCGCTCCAAGACCTGAAAACGTGTGAGAGCTTCCTTTCCCTTAGCCGTTACCGCCTGCTTCTTACGATCCTTGTCAGAGCGACCGATCGGCGCCTCAATCACCCCACGGTCATTGGGCAGGTTGCCGTGAACAATCGCGACATATTTTCGTAGGGATTTTTTAGCCTTTAATTCTTCCGCTAATCTCTGGTGAGCTTCGTCGTGTTTCGCCACCATCAATAAGCCTGATGTATCCTTATCAATCCGGTGGACGATTCCAGGTCGCATGACCCCATTGATACCAGACAAGTCTTTGACATGGTACAAAAGAGCGTTGACCAAGGTACCTGATCTATGACCTGCGGACGGATGGACGACCATACCCTGCGGTTTATTCACGACTGCCACATCTTCATCCTCGTAGACAATCTCAAGCGGAATGTCCTCTGCCACATAGTCTACTTCTTCGACTTCTGGCATCTCATATTGAATACAATCT
This sequence comes from Streptococcus acidominimus, assembly GCF_001921825.1. GTDB lineage: Bacteria > Bacillota > Bacilli > Lactobacillales > Streptococcaceae > Streptococcus > Streptococcus acidominimus. The sequence continues at coordinate 43,327 of NZ_MSJL01000007.1, read as the reverse complement.
CCAGCCTGAACGCTATATTTAGCTTTCTTTTCCTGACCATTGACGAGAACTAGACCAGCCTTTATCTGCTCATTTGCTACCGAGCGCGATAGAGGGGTTAGGTCAGCCAAGGCCTTGTCCAGACGGACACCACCTGTCTTAACTCTTACTTCCATTTTTCTCTTCTTTCATCATATAGATAAACAGGATTGCTACACCGACTGTCAAGCACATATCCGCGACATTAAAGACTGGAAAATCGATAAAATCAAGGTGAAACATATCGACGACATAGCCTAGGCGCAAGCGGTCGATAAAATTTCCAATCCCTCCTGCAATCACGAGTGACAGACTCGATAACAGCCACAAACTCCCCTTGATATGCTTGATAAAATACCAGATTGCAACGGACATCACGACTAAGGTCACAACTGTAAAGAACCACTGCTGATTCTGGAGAATCGAATAAGCTGCGCCATAATTACGCAGGTAATAGAGATTCAGCAGTTTAGGAATAAAGGTTCGTTGCTCATTCAAGGCGAGCCTTGCGACTGTCCAAGCCTTAACCCATTGATCTAGGGCAATCAAGGCTACCATTCCTAGTGGAAATCCAATCTTTCTCATACTATCCTTTCTTCTTGGCAAAATAAGCCTCCGTCACTCGGACAAAATCTTGTGCACACTGGCTCAATTCCGTGTCCTCCCGCTTGACATAGACCATACGGTTGCCCTTTCCTTCCTTGAAAGGGATTACCGTAATCCCATGCACGCTCTCGCTGTCTAGGAAGCCTGATCCCGTTGCATACGCGTCCGTCCGCTCCAAAATCCCATTTAAGGTCGCACGATCTGTCACATCAAAGGTTACTAACGAATCTGACGTATCAAAGAAATTCTCCGAGTAATAGAGATATTCATCTTTTTCTTGAGTGAACCGAACGGTCGGCAGACCTGCTAGATCTGCCAATTCAATCTCATCTTTTTGTGCCAACGGATGTTCTTTGCGAATATAGATATGTGTCTGAAAAGAAATCAAATCGACCACTTCCAAGCGTAATTTTTCCAGCTTTTGCATGATCCCCTTGGTATTGCGGTTGTTAAGATAAATAATCCCCAACTCACTATGGCCTTGCGCTACCTCATCTAAAATCTGCACCGTTGTTGATTCAAACAAACGAAACTTGGGATATTCTGGAAATTGTTGGGAAAATTCAGTGATGAGGGGCGGTAAAAAATCATAGTGCTGGCTGGAAATCGAAAACTCCGATTCCCCCTCATCATGCTGTAAATACAGATTCTCAAAATGATCAAAGCCCTTGACCAAACTTTGAGCCTTGTCATAAAATTCCATCCCCCGCCTTGTCAAGAACGTCCCTGAACTGGTACGACTAAAAATCTTAAAGCCTAGCTCTTTTTCCAAATCGCGAACAGAAATGGACAAGCTCGGCTGCGATACAAACATTTTTTCTGCCGCTTCTCGAAAGGTTCCACTATTGGCAATCGCTACGACATAGCGCAATTGTTGGATATTCATTCTGTCACTTCCTTTGTAAAATCTTTCTTATTATACCATATTCTATCTAAAAATAGAGCATTTGCCATCTTTTTGATTTTCATTGAGGATCAATATCATATAGTAAAAGTTTATCCTTGCCACCTTTCAAAACAAGAGCTTATACTCCCCAATAAAAATCAACATCTGACTAGGCAATGAAATCGCAGGTAGAACTGAAGTTCAGCAAGATGAGTTAACGACATCAGATGTTGATTTTTGACGAGTATTAGGATGTCTCTGTCAGATATAGTACCTCTGTCACATCTGTAAAGCCTAGATTACGGTAAAGAGAGGCCGCTCTTAGGTTGGACTTTTCAACGACAATTTGACACCCTTTATCAGATTGCAAAAGCAAGTCATTGATAGCATTTTTCATCAAGTACGATCCTAGTCCCTGTCCTTGATGAGCAGGTGCTACCGCTAGACCAAAAATTTGATAGTAATCGGAAGTAAAATCAATAGTGACCGATGCAATGACTTCCTTATCCTTTAGAAGCACATACAAGAAGGTTCCCTCCCCCTCAAGACTTGCGCGTGCATACTGCTCACTATTATCAAAACTCTTCTGAAAAGCTGCTGCCTGAACCTTGGCAATCGCCTCAATCATTTCCTTTTGGGCTAGCACAACGTGACAGTCATCACGTAGCGCTAGCTCATACGGCTTGGATTCCCTCCGCAACCAAAGTTCTGCATAGTCGGTTTCGACCAACTTAAAGCGAGGGAGCAACCACGGATTATGCTCGATAAAGACCCGCTCTGTTTCATAGGTGATTCCTTGCAGTTGGTAGGTTTGGGCAGTTTGAGCAAACGCTCTTATCAAAGCGCTCGCAATCCCCTGCTTCCTGACTGACGGTAATACAAAAAGAGAAACATTCACATCATCTTGCACATCTGCATAGACAGAGAGAAAGCCGAACAATCTGTTTTCTTCATAAGCAAGGAAGAGATAGGGCATACTCTTGTCAAATTGATAGGTATTTTCTAAATAGGGAGTGCTGATGGTCTTGTCTGCCTTATGGCAGGTATACAACAGATCCAGCACCTGCTGCATTTCCTCTTCTGATAAATGGGTTCTTGTCTGGATTTCCATTACACTTTTCTCCTGAATAAAAAAGAACTTACCAACAGGCAAGTTCTCAAGTAAACACTTATAAGGCTAGTAATAAGAAGTAGCTTATTATTTCGCGATAGGGTAAACAGATACTTGTTTTTTATCGCGTCCTTTACGTTCAAAACGTACTACACCTTCTACTTTAGCGTAAAGTGTGTCATCTCCTCCACGGCCTACGTTAGCTCCTGGATAGATTTTTGTACCACGTTGGCGGTAAAGAATTGATCCACCTGATACAGTTTGACCGTCAGCAGCTTTAGCTCCAAGACGTTTTGCTTGAGAGTCACGACCGTTTGACGTTGAACCTCCACCTTTTTTGTGGGCGAATAATTGCAAGTTAGCAAGATTCAAGTTTAACATAATGTTATTCCTCCAATATTCTGTGATGAGTGTTGTTTCGCTAGGCTAAGATTAAGCGTTGATAGCGTTGATAACAACTTTTGTATAAGGTTGACGATGACCTTGTTTACGGTGGCTACCTTTTTTAGGTTTGTATTTGAAAGTAACAACTTTCTTTTGTTTTCCTTGTTTTTCAACAGTTCCAACAACAGTAGCACCTGCTACAAGTGGAGTTCCGACAACAGTCTTTTCACCACCAACAAGAACAACTTCGTTAAATGTAACGTCTTGCCCAGCTTCAACGTTCAATTTTTCAACGTAGATTGCTTGACCAACTTCAACTTTAACTTGTTTTCCGCCAGTTTTAATGATTGCGTATGTGCTCATTATGCACCTCCTATGATAGTATGGGATTTCTCCCGATTTTTTGTGAAGACTCGCCTAGCATCGTGGGACAAACCTCTTAAACGATGATCGAGCGGTTGCACAGGCTGTGCATAGTCAACGTTTCTATTCTATCACTCTTATCCACATTTGACAAGTATTTACTATTAAAACAGAACAAAGGCAGGGAAAATTTCTCCTCCCCCTCTTGTCACTTAAAACCTTTTTTATACTAAAACTAAGATAGGAGGGTCTAAAAAAACTCGGCTATAAATTAAGTATCTTCAGCTAGCATTTAGTTAATCGCAGACCACACAAAAATCCCTTTGCGTTTGTAGGATCTCGCAAAGGGATTTTCCCTTGTCTATGTATAGGCATAAAGTATTTCTTTTGCACTACTATGTATCATATATTAGATAAACCTATCAAGAATAGAAAAAGTACCAACCACTCTGATTATTTGTTACTCCAAAGAGATAATGATCCAGCATATTCGACAGATACTGTTACATAACACTAAACCATCAACACCCTCGTAACCTAAGCCTATTTAATATATAATTCCCTTTTTATATTATGCTATCTCCTATTTATAAATGACCAGGAATATATCTAAAATCAGACACCTCTGTCTCTGAAAAAGAAAGAATATGCTTGTACAATGAAGTCAACCAAGTTTCATGATTGCAAAAATCACTCGGATTTAAGCCAATCAATTCGTTTTCCCAAATAACAGCATGATCCGTTTGGTACCTATGTTCAACGAGATTCTCTGCCATATAATTAAATTCTTGAATAATTTCCAAACCTTTTTTACTTTCTGAAACTTTTTGAAGGTTAAATTGCGGAAACAATGTCAATCTTATCAAGTTATAACCGCAATTATCCTGTTGAAAGTCCTCATCAGTTTTATAAATTTCGGGGTATAGATGAGAAAAATCTTTATGTAAATCTGCTTTTCTAAAAACATCTTCAACTAGAACATATACACGCAAATTATTCTTTTTATTTTGTAAACTAACAATTAGTTGATGATCTAAAATCAGTTCTAACATCACGGTATACATGTACATCCCCTCATACCAGAGCCAAAAATCCAGGGAGAAATGCTGGGGCAAGATATGCTACTCCAACTAAGGCTACAACAATACCTGCTGCAACAACTAAGTCCTTATTAATGTTTAAGTTTAGTCCTCTGCGATTAATTTCTGTTTTAGCTTCCCTAAATTTTTGAATATCCTTTTTTCCTTTTTGATAATCAGGAGAATTTCTCACTTTATCTTTTATTTTTTCGGAACACTATCTAACATTTTTCCACGGCTAGGGTTTTCATATTCATCCCCGCTATTATAGACATATTCGCGAGTTTTACTACCTAGAGCTGGTTTGTCAACACGACACTCCATCCCTTACCTAAATCATGTGTCCAACCATATCTAAAGGAAAAACATAAAAACAAATGTTCAGCGTCAAGAATATGGATTCTTGAATATGTCCCTTTTTCACTATTCTTGTTCTCCATAGTATTCTTGACCATATCCCTCAACTTCTGCATTGATTTGCCAAGAAATTCCAAATTTATCTGTTACATTACCGTAGGCTGGCGACCAAGGAACTGCTTGAAGTTCCATAGTGATGGCTTTTGCCTCCACAGATAGCTTGCTGTATAATTCCTGTGCTGTTTCATCATCATCAGTGATCAGAGCAACCGTAAGGTTATCACCAATTGTATAAGGCATGTCAGGATGATTGTCTGAAAGCATAAAACGCTGACCATTCAAGCGAAATTGTGCATTCATTACATAGTTCTCCAATTCTACCGGACAATCTGGTACAAAGTCTTTGAACAAATTTACCTGCTCAACCGTTGCGCCAAGGGCATCCTGATAAAATTCAATTGCCTCCAAACCATTACCCTTGGTAATCAAATATACTTCCATTGCTTTCAGCATGAGGAACCTCCAAAATCGTGATAAGCTATTATACCATTAGGAGGGGATACTGGCAAAGAAAGAAACCGGGAGTGGCGTCTTGCTAAAAGATACCATAGTAGGCGCAGTCAGGTGGGATTTAGACAGCAGTATGATAAGGTTGATAACAACAGCGCAAGCGCCACTAGGACATGTTCTTAGTCGATTGGTGACCTACAATAAATCGGAGATCCATTCATCCACTTCGTCTTGTTCTGCCTGTGGGGTGATTTCTGTCACCATGATACCACTGACAGCTCGCTTGACCAGTCCTTCTACATCTAAGCGGCTTTCATACTGCTCGACATTTTTAATCTTCGGATTGGTTTTGGGACGGTCGGGCGCAAAAATCGTACAGCAATCTTCAAAGGGCTGAATAGAAATTTCAAAAGTATCAATTTTCTCAGCAATGTCAATGATTTCTAGCTTGTCCATAGTGACAACGGGACGGATAACAGGGGTGTTGGTTACTGCGTTAATAGCCTGCATGCTTTCCAAGGTCTGACTCGCTACCTGCCCCAAACTTTCACCGTTGATAATCACCAGTCCCCCACGTTCCTTGCGAATGCGATCGGTAATCCGCATCATGAAGCGGCGCGTCAGGGTCATGAGATAGGCTTCGGGTGCTTTGGCCTTGATTTCCTCTTGAATTTCGGTAAAAGGAACCTCGATAAACTGAATATTGCCACCGAACTTGGTTAATTTACGGGTTAGATCCTGAGCTTTTTTAAGGGCACCAGGACTGGTGTAAGGAGGGCTAGCAAAATGCACTGCTTCAATATCCACACCACGTTTCAAAGCTAAATAGCCCGCCACTGGTGAATCGATACCACCAGAGAGCATAAGCATCCCCTTGCCAGAAGTCCCAACAGGAAGTCCTCCTGCCCCACGAATGGTTTCGTAAGAGATATAGGCTGCCTCTTTCCGAATTTCCACCCGCAAGTCAATATCGGGTGCCTTCATCTTGACCTGAACTGTTGGAATAGCCTCAAAAACAGCATTGCCCAAGGTTTGATTGAGTTCACGGCTATCCAGCTCAAAATCATGATCGCTTCGCTTACTGGATACCTTAAAGGTCATACCTTCTTGATAGATGTCCAGCATGATTGCTTGGACTGCCGCAATCAAGGCTGGAACAGATTTCTCAATCTTATAGGAGGGAGAAAAATTTTGAATCCCAAAAATCTGCTTGAGGCTTTCAGCTACGGGCTTATAGTCCGTCCCATGGAGATAGACATGGGCGCGATCGCGGTCTGCCATGACTTTTACTGCAGGATAAATGGACAAGACATCTTGGATATTCGTCCGGAGTTTAGTGATAAATCGCATCCGGTTCTTACCCTTGGTGGACAATTCACCATAACGAATCATAATTTCTGAATACTGCATATCTTCTTTCTATCTTACTTTCTTCGTTTGTTCATAGATGAGCTTAAAGGTTGTGAGTGCCTGCTCGATTTGCCCCATATCATTTTCCAAGTCCAAACTCATGCGAATAGCGCTAGTCGCTAATTGAGGCTGAACTCCCATGGATAAGAGCGTCCCAGCTGGCTTTCCTGCCTTGGATGAGCAGGCCGATGTCGTTGAGACGTAAATATCGTACTCCTCAAAGGCGTGTAGCAAGACCTCACCTCGGACACCTTTTAGACCAAAGGTCAGAATATGGGGCGCAAATTGGTCTTGACCTGAAAAAATAGTGATGTCCTTATAGGCACTTAATCCTTGGATCAAGACCTGCTTCATCTGACTGGTTTTCTTGATAAAATCTGTCTGGCGCTCCATCGCCATGCGAAGAGCCTTAGCCGTTGCTGCAATCCCTGCCAGATTTTCAGTCGTTGAACGCTTGTCTGCTTCCTGACCGCCTCCTCCCAAAAGTGGCGTGATCTTCTTACCGCTTTTGATATAGGTAAACCCGACACCTCGAACACCATGGAATTTGTGACTGGAAAAGGTTGCAAAATCAACACGGTCTGTCAGATAGTCGGCTGTGGAGATCTTAGTTAGTGCCTGAACGCCGTCCACATGGAAAGAAATAGTGGGTCTATCTTTCAACAAATCGGAAATGGCATGGATAGGCTGAATGGCGCCAATCTCATTATTGACTGCCATAACCGATACCAAGGTCGTATCTGGTCGTAACAAAGCTGCTAATTGCTCAACATCAATAAAGCCCTGCCGATCAACCGGTGCAAAATCGACATCAAACCCCTGTGTCGCAAGCCAGAGCGCTGATTCTTTAACTGCCGGATGTTCAATATCCGAGACAATAATATGCTGACCAAATTGTAGTTTCTCAAAGGCAACTCCCTTGATGACCCAGTTATCTCCTTCAGTCCCACCAGAGGTGAAAAAAATCTCCTGTGGTAGAACACCTAGAAGATCTGCAATTTGCGCCCTAGAAGCCTGCAAGATGCGACTTGCCTGACTACCAAGACGATGCAGACTTGACGGATTCCCCCAAATCTTGGTCGCTACTTCGGTATAGGTGGCAACTACCTCAGGATACGGACGGGTCGTTGCCGCATTATCTAAATAAATCATTTTCTATCCTCTTTTATAGTCTTCAAACATCAAAATGACACGTGATCAAGCCTTCTTCAAGCTAAGCACCTAAAAAGGAAATCTAGTCATTCCCGTTTAAACTGCTTACAGATACAGCTCCTTTATTCGCTTATTTTCCATTATATCAAATTTTAGGAGGGAGGGTTGGAAAAATATTGGTACAACAGAGCTTCTATTCTCTCGATTACAAGAATTGAGCCAGAGCATTGATGTCTTCTTGACTGGTTGACCAGCTGGTTGCTAGACGGATAATCGTATAGGTCTCATCGTACTTGTCCCAAAGTCCATAGCAGACACCCGCCTGATCCAGCTTTTCTAACTCCCCATCTGTGACCAATAAAAACTGTTGGTTCGTAGGGGATTTGAGATAGAAGCGATAACCTTTTTCTTCTAGCAATGCGACTAGCTGCTCTGCCATTTCAATCGCATGCGCTCCTAGCCGCAGGTACAAATCATCTGTAAAGAAACAATCAAATTGGATGCCCGTCAGACGCCCCTTAGCCAAGAGGGCGCCGTGTTGTTTCACAATGGTCATAAAATGCTTGGGTTGATTGGACTTGGTAAAGACAACTGCTTCTCCCATGAGCGCTCCCATCTTGGTTCCACCGATATAAAAGACATCTACCAATTCCGCAATCGCGGGTAAATCAAGATCTGTCGTCCGAGCAGCCAGAGCATATCCCAGACGCGCACCATCTAAGAAGAGGGGAATCTGATAGTCCTTGCAAACTCTTGCTAAATCAGACAACTCCTGCTTGCTATAAAGGGTTCCGTATTCTGTTGGGTGGGAGATGTATACCATGCCTGGAAAGACCATGTGCTCATGAGTAGCATCTGCATAGAAAGTCTCCAAGAAGTGACGGACAGCACTGGCCTCTAGTTTCCCCTCCTTGTGTGGTAAGGTCAAGACCTTGTGACCAGAATACTCAATAGCACCTGCCTCATGTACAGCAATGTGACCTGTATCCGCAGCGATCACTCCCTCATAGGAAGCCAGCATGGCAGCAATCACCACTTGATTGGTTTGAGTACCTCCTGTCAAAAAGCTAACCTCTGCTTGTGGACAGGAGATAGCTCGGCGAATTTCCTCAACGGCACGACGGCTATATTCATCTGTACCATAGCCAGGTAAGCCTATGTTGTTACTTACTACTAGAGCCTCTAGTATCGCTGGGTGCGCACCCTTGTTATAGTCATTTTCAAAATGTAGCATACTTCGCCTTTTCCTCCTACATAAGCCAAAAAGCCTTGAGTTCCAAGGCTTTCCATGTTCAATCATCCGTCCTGAGGGAATCGAACCCCCATCTCAAGAACCGGAATCTTACGTGATATCCATTACACTAAGGACGGCAAGAGAAAGACTTGCGCAGGGCAAGCCATCTATTACAATTCAATGTCGCCGAAAAGGTCAGCCATTGAGAATCCAGTTTGAGTTTCTGGAAGTTCAAAATCACGTTTTTCTTGACGTTTTGGACGACGTGGACGTGAATCACGTTTTTCAGCTTTCGCTTCGCCTTCAGCTTGAGCTGGACGCTCTTCCAAGGCTTTGATTGAAAGGGATACACGCTCATCTGCTGCATTTACTTCAAGAACTTTAACTGTTACATCTTGACCAACTGTAAGTGCATCTTTTGGATTTTCAACACGTTTGTGTGAAATTTGTGAGATGTGTACAAGTCCGTCAATCCCTGGCAATACTTCTACGAAAGCACCGAAGTCAGTCAAGCGTTTTACCTTACCTTCAATGACATCACCAGCAGCTAATTTTTGCTCAACGCCATCCCATGGTCCAGGGGTAGTCGCTTTCAATGAAAGGGATACGCGACCTTCTTCTTCATCAAGCGCAAGTACTTTTACTTCCACTTCTTCACCAACTGTTACGACTGATTTAGGTGATACGTTGCGTTCATGTGACAATTCTGTCAAGTGAACAAGTCCATCTACACCACCGAGGTCGATGAAAGCACCAAAACTTGTGATACGCGCAACTTTACCTGTTACATTTTCACCAACAGTCAATTTGCTAAATACTTCCTGACGCGCAGCTGCTGCTACTTCTTCTACCACATCACGACGTGACAAGATGAAGCGGTTTTCTGCTGGATCAACTTCTTTGATTTTCGCATCAAATTCTTGACCTACAAAACGTTCAGTGTTACGAGTGAAGCGAGTATCGATCATTGAAGCTGGGATGAATCCACGTAAACCTTCAAATTCAACTGAAAGTCCACCTTTTACTGCGCGAGTTGCTTTAACAGTAACGACTTCACCTTCACGTCCAACAAGTTTGTCCCATGCTTTGCGTGCTTCTAAACGTTTTTTAGATACAAGATAGGTAACAGTGTCTGTATCTTTACCAACTACTTGGCGAAGTACAAGCAATTCAAGCGATTCACCAACTTTTACAAGTTCGTTGATGTCAGCTTCACGGTCGTTTGTCAACTCACGAAGAGTGAGGACACCTTCAACACCAGTTCCAGCGATAGCTACATTAGCTTGACCAGCATCAACTGTCAATACTTCTGCAGTTACCACATCACCAGGTGCAACTTCATTTACACTGTTCAACAAATCTTCAAATTCGTTCATTATAAAAAAACCTCCGACAATCAAGTCTTTCGACTCAACATAAAATATATTTTATTTAAGGCACACGCAAGGACTAACAAAAGAGCATCTTTGACGAATTAGGGAACCTTCCTAATACCTTGACTGGGGTAGCTGGATTCGAACCAACGCATGAGGGAGTCAAAGTCCCTTGCCTTACCGCTTGGCTATACCCCAATATTGATAGGATAAAGTCCTTATCCAAAGCCTCGGTTGAAAGGCATTGGGTATGAACTTCATTGGAAAACAGACAGACTTCCTTGAGTGTAGACACTTTACACCAGTCACCTTTTTCCTAAGGATTTAAAATCCTTTCTATCTCTAGGATATGGAGAGAGAGGGATTCGAACCCCCGAACCCGAAGGAGCGGATTTACAGTCCGCCGCGTTTAGCCTCTTCGCTATCTCTCCTCAGCACTAACAGTCACTATTCTAGCATAAAAAAGTGACTATTACAAGAGGTTAATGGTGCAAATTGTAATTTTCAATAACATTTCCGACAGCTTTTTCGAGCTTTTTATAAAAACTCTCTGCATTTCCATTTTTTACGACAGCAAAATGATGCTCTGCCAGTTCTGCAATCTCACCGATAACCTTTTTACCAATGGTTAATGTATAACCAGGAAACTGCTCTCCCTTGACTTGTACCTTGCTTTCTTCTAGTTGGATTTCAATTTTTTTATCTTTCTTACTCATAGCAAACCTCACTTCCTCCATTCTACACGAAAAAAATAGAGCTTGCAAGTCCAAGCCCTAGTTTTCATCTACTTTTACAATCCAGCCTTCTGGCGCTTCAAGATCACCAAATTGGATCCCCGTCAATTCGTCATACAAGCGGCGCGTAATCGGTCCAACTTCTGTCTCACTGTAAAATACATGGAAATCCTCACCGTGCTGTACGCCACCAATTGGAGAAATGACAGCCGCAGTTCCACAGGCACCTGCTTCAACAAATTCTGGCAATTCATCCACCAGTACCTCCCGTTCAACAGCTTTCAGTCCCAAACGGTGTTCCGCTAAGTATAGCAAGGAATACTTGGTAATAGAAGGCAAAATAGAAGGGCTGATCGGCGTGACAAATTCCTTATTTTTCGTAATACCAAAGAAATTAGCAGAACCTACTTCTTCGATCTTGGTGTGGGTTGCAGGATCAAGATAAATCACATCAGAAAAACCTTTTTTCTTGGCATATTGACCTGGCAAGAGCGAAGCGGCATAGTTTCCACCGACCTTGGCTGCCCCGGTTCCATGAGGCGCTGCACGGTCATACTTGTCTTGAATGAGGAAATTGGTCGGAGCAAGTCCTCCCTTGAAATAATTGCCAACCGGCATTGCAAAGACTGTAAAAATATACTCCTCTGCGGGCTTGACCCCGATAATATCACCGACCCCAATCAAGAGCGGTCGCAGATAGAGGGTTCCTCCTGTTCCATAAGGGGGAACGTAGTCGCGATTAACACGCGCCACGGCTTTACAGGCTTCAACAAACATCTCTGTCGGTACCCGTGGCATCAAGAGGCGGTCAGCAGTCCGTTGCAGGCGCTCAGCATTTTGATCAGGACGAAAGAGTTGGATAGACCCATCCTTAGTCCGATAGGCTTTCAACCCCTCAAAGGCTTGCTGGCCATAGTGGAGGGCTGGCGAGGATTCGGACAGATGGAGGGTCGCATCCTCTGTCAAACTGCCCTCACTCCATTTTCCATCTGTATAGGTCGCTACGTAACGATAGGGTAGTTTCATATAGGAAAACCCTAGATTTTCCCAGTCAAGTGATACGGTCATAGACTTCTCCTTTTAAACGATGTGCTTACTATTGTACACCATTTTTCGATATTTTCAAGTATTATTTTTCAATTTTCAGACAATTTAATGGAAAGAAAAACCAGCACAAGGCTGATTTTTACAGGATATAGGCATCCTTGACTTCTTCGTCTGAAATCGTGTCTGAAATAAAGCTACCATTGCTGGTACGTTCTGAAAAAGAAAGATCCGAAAGGCTTACTTCATATACGCGACCAGAGGTTGACGTCACTTTTAAGATCTGGCTCTCCTCTAGCTTTTCGACTTGATGGAACAAGTCAAAATCAACTGCCTCACCTTGGACTATCCCTGCGACAAACACGCGGTGGGGCTTGGTCTTTAATTCGCGTAAGACCTGTAAACCACGGTTGGCACGACTGGTTGCTGGAATGTCATCCACTGCTACTTTTTTCAGGGCACCACGCTGGGTCAAGAGATAGAAGGCCTTGCTTGAGACGAGAAATGCCGCAACCACCCTATCGTCACCTTTTAAGTTAATCGCCTTAACGCCTGCTGCCTTGGCACCAACAACTGGTACTTCCTCACTGTTAAAGCGAAGCCCATAACCGTTCTTCGTGATCAGCATAACATCTTCCAGCTGAACAGGCGCTATCATAACGATTTGATCCTCGTCATTCTTCAATTTGGCAAACTTGAGAGACTTGGACTTATAGGTCCGCCAAGGACTAAACTCACTGCGTTCAACACGCTTAATCTGCCCCATTTTAGTAGCAGCTACATAGACACCTGCTTCAAATTGATCCACCAATTCCGCATAGATCATTTCCTCTCTCACTTCAAAGTTAGAAATGGTCTGGCTGATATGTTCCCCAATTTCTTTCCATTTAATGTCCGATAATTCATGGACAGGTCGATAAATGACATTTCCGAGGTTGGTGAAGATCAAGAGCTGTTGGGTGGTCTTAGCCGCACTCATGAAAATGAGGCGATCATCATCACGCTTGCCGATTTCTTCAACCGTGGAAGCCGCAAAGGAACGAGGGCTGGTGCGCTTGATATAGCCCGCCTTGGTGATGCTGACATAGGTCTCTTCTTCAACTACGAGGCTAGCTGTATCAATTTCAATAGCCTTGGCTGTATCCTGCAGTTCACTGAGCCGCGGATTCCCAAACTTCTTCTTGACCTCACGAAGTTCTTTTTTCATGAGGTTATACATGGTTCGTTCATCACCGATAATCGCCGCCAAATAGGCAATTTTCTCCCGGAGTTCCGCTTCTTCTTCCTCCAGAACCACCACGTCTGTATTGGTCAAGCGGTAGAGTTGCAAGGTCACGATAGCTTCTGCCTGCTCCTCGGTAAAGTCATAGCTGACCTTGAGGTTTTCCTTGGCATCTGCCTTGTTTTCGCTCGCCCGAATCAGCGCAATGACCTCATCCAAGATCGAGATAACACGAATCAAACCCTCGACAATGTGGAGGCGTTTTTCAGCCTTTTCCTTATCAAAGCGACTGCGAGCCAAGATAACCTCTTTGCGGTGGGCAATATAGCTAGTCAAAATCGGCACAAGTCCAACTTGTCGCGGAGTGAAATGGTCGATTGCCACCATGTTGAAATTATAGTTGACCTGTAAGTCCGTATATTTAAACAGGTAGTTCAAAATCAAGTCGCGATTGGCATCTTTTTTGAGTTCAATGGCAATCCGCAAGCCCGTTCGGTCCGACTCGTCTCGAACTTCTGCAATCCCTGCCACTTTATTATTGACCCGCACATCATCAATCTTTTTCACCAGAACAGACTTGTTAATTTCATAGGGAATTTCTGTGACAACAATTTGTTCCTTGCCACCTTTTAGCTGTTCGATTTCGGTCTTAGACCGTACAACCACGCGCCCTTTCCCTGTCTCATAGGCTTTTTTGATTTCATCACGCCCTTGGATAATAGCTCCTGTCGGGAAATCTGGTCCCGGTAGAAATTCCATGAGCTTATCCACCTTCGCCGTCGGATGATCAATCATGTAGATGACCGCATCAATAACTTCAGAGAGATTGTGGGGCGGAATATCGGTCGCATAACCCGCTGAAATTCCTGTCGCCCCATTGACCAATAGATTGGGAAAGGCGGCAGGCAAGACAGTCGGCTCTTTTTCCGTATCGTCAAAGTTCCAAGCAAAGGGAACGGTTTTCTTTTCGATATCCTCTAGCAGGTAGCCTGCCATTTCAGATAAGCGTGCCTCGGTATACCGCATAGCAGCTGGCGGATCCCCGTCCATGGACCCGTTGTTCCCGTGCATTTCCACCAAAATCTCACGGTTTTTCCAGTCCTGACTCATACGAACCATAGCGTCGTAAATAGACGAGTCACCGTGCGGGTGGAAATTCCCCATGATGTTTCCGACAGATTTGGCTGATTTTCGATAAGATTTATCAAAGGTATTGCCGTCCTTATTCATAGAATAAAGAATCCGCCGTTGTACAGGTTTTAAACCATCACGAATGTCAGGCAGAGCCCGCTCTTGAATAATGTATTTGGAGTAGCGCCCAAAGCGCTCTCCCATGATATCCTCAAGGGACATGTTTTGAATGTTTGACATAGTCACTCCTATGTATGTTTAATTTGTAGTCAACTATTAGATAGTTGTAAAGAGTTCTTTAAATTCCTCAATATCATCAGAAAAACTTTCCTCTGTTATCCCCTTAAGTATAGTATAGACCTCTTTTAATGGTTCGTATATATCGTTCAGATAATCTAAGTCATAACGAGCATCATCATTATACAATTCTTCAATTTCCACTACTAAATGTTCAATCTCGTCAGATTTATTTTCAAAGTGCCCTTTAAAATTTTGAAACGTATCTTTGTTGTTGTAATGTTTTAAATATGTATACAATTTCTTAATTTTCAAAATATAGTTTTGATAGTCAATGTCATCATACTGTAATTTCAAATATTCTACAAATTTTTTAGCAGCATCAAAGTCAATATTTTGAGTATGGTTATTAGCATGTGCGTAATCATGCCTAGCGTTCACTAAATTTTCATATGAGGTTTTATAATTTGAAATAATTTTTGGCATGTATAATGTAAAGCTGGGATAATATATCCTTAATTCTTGTCTTATTCGTGACAAAGTAGGTGTTACCGAATAGCGCTCTGGTGGCATTTGCTTCAAAATATACTTATCTTTTGGTGTCTGCTCATTTGTATCAAATCGAACGCTTAAAACTCTATAAATCTTATCCTTTAATAATTGTTCTGATAAGGAATAAATCGCAATCACAAGAGAGTTTTCAATCGTCTTTATCATATTTTCAGAAATAGAAATAAAACTTAATTCACTACTTGCCAACTGCTTTAGTTGTGTATAGCCTACTATTAATTTTTCAATTTCCAACAATTTCTCCTCATAACAAAACTTATACATGTCCTACTACCTCTTTCGCCACCTCAATCTGCCTATCTGTCCATTCTACTAAATCCTTGATGACAAGTTTTTCAATGACTTTGATAAAATCGGACATGAAGTTGTAGTCAGGTTTAGCGTTTATGGATGGGAGTGAAATGCTTTCTTTCTGTACCTTGTTCCAAACAGCTTTATTTTCCCAACCAAACCGTTGTTTAATAGATTTTTCTAAGGAGGTTGATAAAAATATCAACGGATGCCTATCAACTTCAATCTTCGATTTCAGCAGATAGGCATCCCAAAGGACACCAACCTTTTTAATTTGAGGATAGACAGTTCCTGTTGCTACTGCACCATTACTGATAATATCAATCGTTAACTCTGCAGTATCAAAATCTTCTTCTCGACCATAAAACATCACACCATTATCTCCAATCTTAGCATTTACTAGTGGAAGATTAAATTCTTCAGTTGGTATTTTTGATGTGTCCCGAATCTTGTCAAAATCCTTCCGCCGACATTTCAAATCTAGTTTACTAAATAATGACGAAATAGCATAAATTCCCCATTCCTCTACTCTACTCTTAGTATCGGAGAGTTTTGCGAACTTGTCAAGTATTTCTTCATCATTTTTAGTTAGATGATAATCTCTTAATCCAGTGACTGTTAGATAAGCCTCGAGCGTCTCGATGCGTTCAGCCTCGAGCGTCTTAATGTAGTTTTCCATATATTGAAATGCTATTTCTTTGTTTTTATATGGAATAGTCACAATAACTTCTTTCGCCCTATCCCGATTAAATTTATTTCCATAATCAAATTTACCTCGAGTTGCTGCGCGAAATGAGATAACAAAATAAAGCAACGAATGTTTAGACCATTTAATATAAGGAAACATTCCTTGAACATGAGAATAGCCAATAAAATCATTCGGTTGATAAAAAATACTATCTGATGTTGTTGTATCTGAAAATGTAACGATGTTTCCCTTTTCGGTTGGTTCTAAATCTACATATCCACCTATTCCGTTATTCAGACTTGAATTAACTACAACCGGAGTATTTCCTCTCATTTCAAACAATCTTTGATTGGTCAATCCATAATTCTTTGTAGGACGTATATCAAACAAATCTCCTACCCTAGTTTCTCTCCATTCTCCCCCAGCTTTGGCAAAATCATCTTCCAACTTTGCCAATCTGGGGCTCACACTTTTTTTGAGAGGTCTTCTCCTCTTTGTTGTAGAAGCTGGGTAACTTCCCAAGAGAGATAGTCTGCAACTGTCTTTTTAAAGTCCTCTATCGTTGGCTTAGTATCAATGACTTGATGCTGTTCAAAATTCCAATCATTTCCTTTATCGGTGATAAAGTCTTCAATGTAGGCTTTTTCCAAATCCCAGTCAGCAAGCACTCTGGCCTGCTTTCCTGCTTTATAAATTTTAATAATGTCTTGATAGCGTTCTGTCGGGCTATCAATCTCTGATATTCCCCGCTTCGCACGTTTATAGCCATCATTTCTAAAGTCAATGAACTTGACAACCTTTTCAAAGTCATGCTTGGTATGGGCTTTAAAGATGTAAATAGAAGTCTGTACCCCTGCCATGGGGACGAACAAATCAACAGGCATCTTAATAGAAGCTAACAGCGTATGTTTCTTTAAGATTGCTTGCGCTGTTGTAACCGCCTTTCCCGAACCCGCACTGTCTTGAATAATGATGGCTCCTAGACCACCTTTTTTCATCTTATTCAAGCCATGTTCAATAAAAGGGAGACCATTTTCACGATAAGAAAAAGGAGGATTAAGCAATACGCGGTCAGCTTTGAAATGATCAAAAAGACTTTCTGGGCGATTGAAAGCGGAACCTTTCTCAATACGACTAGAACCATCACCACGCAAAATCATATTGGTTGTCGCCAGTGTATACATCTCGGCATTTAATTCGATTCCTAAGAGATTATCTTTCTTTAACTTTAGGATGGTCTCTTCAGCCTTAGTTGTTCCTTTGCCATAACTACGGTTGGCATCTTCTATCATGAGCTCCATTGCTGAAATAAGGAAGCCAGCTGATCCTGTCGCCAAGTCCATGACTTTCCTATCTTTATCAATATCCAAGATTTGTGCCATCATTTTGGTTACATATGGGGGTGTTAAGACAATTCCGATTTCCTTCCCATCTCCAAGAGCATACTTCAGAAATTCAGAATACATCTCCCCCATAATATCAATATGACCACCCAAACCGTCAATAGATTTAAAAATATATTCGTAGATAAAGGTAAAAATTTGTCTAGTAACAGATGATTTTCTATTGATAAATTTAGCCACTTCTTTATCATTTTCTGTCAACTCATCTCGCTGGCTGTCTTTGGAAATCTCACTGAAAGAAGATAGCATGAGGTCTCTTTTTTCAGGGGCGATGGCACGCTCATCTAAAAATGTTCTGATCTGATCAACGACTTTCTTACCATCGCGCTTCGTATCTGACTGTATGCCTTTTAAATCATTTGGAATTAAACCGTCATCTACGTGATTTCCCTTCTTATCGACCACTTCTTGCATGGCTAAAAGCATACCAGATACGTAGAGAACACGTTGAGGAGCTGTAATATTATGATTGTGCATCAAGCGATTGAGCTTTTTAGCATAAGACTGTAAAACTGCTTGACTATCAATCAAAATTTGATGTTTTTCTTCTTCTGTCAGAATAGCTTCCTTGTAAAATTCCTCAAAAGAGTTTTTATTTTCCAAGAAATCCAAAGTTGAAACCCCTGACATTTTTTTATAGGCGTTAGGAGCTGAACCAAAAACATAGTAGACATTTATTGTGACGTTTTCTTCACTATCACCAGCCACACCAATCGCAATGACCTCTTTGTATTTATCCGAAGCAATCACAAAACGGGCATAATTCAAGGCTCCATTGACTGCAAAAGCCTGTATAGACTTTTCGTCCGTCTTAATCCCCTCTTTTGTCTCTGAGACTAGCTTTTTGAGACCTAGTTTATTTTCAATAATCACAGGAACTTTGTATTTTTCAATATGAAAATCTGGTTTTCCAAAATGAGTCTTAGTCGCGGTTTTCGCAGAACCTTTCAGTGCCTCTTTTAGATAGTCACTCATACTCGATTCTTCATTATAGTCTTTATGTTTCTCTAAACCAATTCGTGCAAACTGACTTTTTACCCAGTCATTGACATCTGTTTCTAATTTCCAGTCCATTTTATATCCTCAATATTTTATCTGTATCAGCATCATTAGGATTCTGCGGTCTAATAAACGTACTCTGCTAAAATACTCCACTTTCTTCCAAGGTAAAGGTGACATTGTCCTCAATCCATTTACGGCGAGGTTCAACCTTGTCTCCCATAAGGACCGATACGCGACGCTCAGCACGGGCTAGGTCTTCAATGGTCACGCGGATAAGAGTACGCGTATCTGGATTCATAGTGGTTTCCCAGAGTTGATCCGCATTCATCTCTCCCAGTCCCTTATAGCGCTGTAAGATTGCCCCCTTGCCAAAGTCCTTGCGGAGCTGCTCAAGCTCGTTATCCGACCAAGCGTAGGCAATCTTTTCCTGCTTGCCCTTCCCCTTACTCATCTTGTAAAGAGGTGGCAGGGCAATATAGACCTTGCCTGCCTCCACTAGCGGGCGCATATAACGGTAAAAGAAAGTCAGGAGGAGGGTCTGAATATGGGCGCCGTCCGTATCCGCATCAGTCATGATGATAATCTTATCGTAGTTGGCATCTTCTAGGTTAAAGTCCGAACCGACACCCGCCCCAATCGTATAGATCATGGTATTGATTTCTTCATTTTTCAGAATATCCGCCATTTTCGCCTTGGCAGTATTGATGACCTTTCCTCTTAGGGGTAAAATGGCTTGGAATTTACGATCCCGCCCCTGCTTAGCAGAGCCACCCGCTGAATCTCCCTCGACCAGATAGAGTTCATTTTTAGCCGCATTCTTCGACTGGGCAGGGGTTAACTTCCCTGATAAAAGCCCCTTGTCTTTCTTGTTTTTCTTACCGTTACGGCTTTCATCACGGGCTTTGCGCGCAGCTTCTCTCGCATCTCTGGCGCGAATAGCCTTACGGATGAGATTAGAAGCCAGTTCGCCATTTTCTAAGAGAAAGAAGGTCAATTTGTCAGAGACAATGCTGTCAACTACTGGACGAGCAAGGGGGCTACCGAGCTTATCCTTTGTTTGCCCTTCAAACTGCAAATGCTCCTCGGGAACTAGGATCGACAGGACGGCAGCTAAGCCCTCACGGTAGTCGGATCCTTCTAGGTTTTTATCCTTTTCCTTGAGCAGACCCGTCTTTCTAGCATAGTCATTCATGGCTTTGGTAATCGCCGTTTTAAGACCTGTTTCGTGGGTCCCCCCATCCTTGGTGCGAACATTGTTGACAAAGGAGAGGATGTTGTCTGAATAGCCGTCATTGTACTGAAGTGCCACTTCGACTTGGAAGCCTCCCTCCTCGCCGTCAAAATAGAGCACTGGGGTCAAGGTTTCCTTGTCTTCATTTAGGTAGCTGACAAAATCCTGTACACCGTTTTCATAGTGGAACTGGCTTTCCTCGCCTGTCCTTTCGTCTGTCAGTGTTAAGGTCACTTGTTTCAAGAGAAAGGCTGACTCATTCAAACGCTCTGCAATGGTATTGTACTTAAAATCAGTCGTTGAAAAGATACTGCTGTCTGGCATGAAACGAACCTTGGTACCTGATTTGGACTTGGGAGCTGTGCTAACTTTTTCAAGACCTGTTACGGGTTTTCCGCCCTGCTCAAAGCGCTGACGGTAAACAGCTCCATCACGGGTAATTTCCACTTCTAACCAGCTGGATAGGGCATTGACGACCGAAGAACCCACCCCGTGCAAACCGCCTGAAGTCTTGTAGCCACCTTGGCCAAATTTTCCTCCAGCATGAAGCACGGTGAAAATAACTTCTACCGTTGGAATCCCCATCGCATGCATACCGACTGGCATTCCCCGTCCGTGGTCAGCAACACTAAGACTTCCGTCTTTATAAATGGTGACATCAATCCTGTCACCGAAACCGGATAGGGCTTCATCAACCGCATTGTCCACAATCTCCCAGACCAGATGATGAAGTCCTGCCCCGTCGGTTGAACCGATGTACATACCGGGACGTTTTCGAACCGCATCCAGACCCTCTAAGACCTGAATCGCGTCGTCATTGTAATTGTTAATAGTGATTTCCTTTTTTGTCACAAGGACCCTCCTGTGTTGTTCATCCTTACTATCTTACAAGTTTTTTGCTATTTTTGCAAATGGTGGTTGTTATCAGCTCCCCCAACACCACCTATAAGGGTCATAAAAGACGATAAAGCTATCACTTTACTTGTTCCTTATTGGATTCTCAAAAAGATAAGGTTAACACAAGCGTACTGAATCTCCGACAATGTCTAGCAGGGCTGGAAAGATTATAATTTCCTTGCACATTTATATATTTTAGCGATTACAAATTGTTTCCACTTTATTGATACGGAAGAGGTAGGGAAAAACGCAGATGTTCTTGCTTTAACTAGCTCTAAAGGCATAACATGCGAGAAATAGACGGTTGCGGAGCAAACGCTCCCTAGGAGGTAGGCTGAAAAACTCCACTGGGGCTTTTCACTCATCGTATTTCCTATTTTTACCGTATCTGTTCAGGCTATGCCTGCTTTACAGATGCGGATGCTCTCCAGGTACATTCGTTTTTTACACCCCTCGTATCTTGAGTAATTGAACACGCCCTAAACTCTGCGCGAAAAAGAGACGAAGCCGTTGCGAGGTTTACTTGCTTACGGATACTTTTAGGAAGTAGGCTGAAAAACTCCACAGGAGCTTTTCACTCGTCAAATTTCCTATTTTCGCTTTGAGTTTTTAACGGGCTTTGTATCTTGATGTAACTGAACTCGAGCTACAACTCTCTGACAAAAAGAACAATCTCATTGGTTGCAAAGCAACCTGCTTCGATTGCCTATTTTGTCTAGGAGTTGCTTTACGCTCTCGTATCTTGATTTCCGCTGTCACATTTCCATCATCCTATTTTCTTCTATCAAATAGGTTCTTGAGCGATTTCGTGGTATAATGGGACTATGATGAAAACGATGATACTTTTATTGATTGCTTATTTACTGGGATCTATCCCGTCTGGCTTATGGATCGGTCAGGTCTTTTTCCATAAGAATATCCGTGACTATGGTTCAGGAAATATCGGGACGACCAACACCTTTCGAGTTCTGGGAAAACAGGCTGGTATAGCGGTCTTTATCCTAGACTTTTTAAAGGGAACCTTGGCAGTTCTCCTACCTATCTGGCTACATGCTGAAGGGGTCTCTCCTGTCATCTTTGGCTTGATCGCTGTATTGGGACACACCTTTCCTGTCTTTGCCCAATTCAAAGGAGGCAAGGCTGTTGCAACGTCCGCAGGTATGTTGATGGGATTTGCACCGCTCTTTTGTCTCTATTTAGTCCTCGTCTTTGCACTTACCCTATATATAACTTCTATGGTATCGCTCTCGAGTGTCATGGGAGCAATACTAGGCATGATCGGCGCTCTGCTTTTTCCAAGTATCGGATTTCTCATTCAGGGCTACGATCCTGTCTTTACCCTCGTCATCCTCTTTTTAGGCTCCTTTGTCATTGTCCGACACAAGGACAACATTGAGCGGATTCTAAAAAAAGAGGAAAACTTGGTGCCTTGGGGCTTAAACCTAACAAAACAACATCAAAAAAGAGAATAGGACAAAAACCGGTAACTCTAAGAGTTCGATTTATCGTCCCACTCTCTCATGAATGCCTGAAACAGCAGTGTTTGAGGCATTTTTTATGGTAAAAATTCTCGATTTACACCCAAATAAAGATGCCACACTACTGACCTAGGACAGGCAAGGCTGACGTAGTAATACTCGTCAAAAATCAAATTCTGACGTCGTTGATTCACCTTGCTGAGTAAAAAGCCCAGTGGAAGTTTTTAGCCTATTCCCTAAAAACAAGAAAGAACAGAGTTCTATTTGCTTCACCAGTCTAGGAATAGACTGGTGAAGGTTGGAAATAAAGAAAACGAAGTTTTCGTCAACCCAGTCTGGGGAGAGATTGTTGGAGGTAGGAAATAGAACGAGTGAAACTCGTGTCACAGTGTGATCCCCTTTGGAACATAACTGTTTCAGCTTTAGCCAGTTCCAGATTTTGATTTTTATCTAGAGTATAAATTTAATTTTTATTGAGAATTACTTTTCTAAATAGAGCCGTAGACAATCTCACCATCACAAATGGTATAGTGAACCTGCCCTTTTAGTTCCTCACCGACAAAGGGTGAATTGCCAGCCTTGGATTGGAAGTCAGGGGTGACCGTCCGCTCCTCATCCGGAGCAAAAATAGTGATGTCTGCTGGACCGTCTTCTGCTAAATAGCCTGCATCAAACTGATAGAGCTGAGCTGGATTCAGGGTCATTTTCTCCAAGAGCTGCATCAGGGTCAAGTGTCCTGCTGCTACCAGATAGGTCAGCCCAAGCGACAGCGAGGTTTCAAGACCTGTCATGCCAGATGGTGCCTGGGTAATATCGTCTACCTCTTTCTCTTTTTGATGATGCGGGGCGTGATCCGTAGCAATAATAGAAATAACCCCTGATTTCAAGCCCTCAATGACAGCCAAGCGGTCTGACTCTAAGCGTAAGGGCGGGTTCATCTTGGCGTTACTACCTTTAGTTAGGAGCAGATTTTCCGTCTTAGAAAAATGCTGCGGGGCTACTTCTGCTGTGACCCGGGCACCCAATTGCTGGGCAAATTCAACGACTTTTACGCTCTCTTCCTTAGACAGGTGCTGAATATGAACCTGTGCCTTGGTCGCATAGGCAATCATAACATCACGCGCTACCATGCTGTATTCCGCCACCCCTGTCGCTCCACAGACATGGAAATGCGTGCGTGCAATCTCTTCATTAAGGCCTAATACACCATTTAATTCTGGATCTTCTTCATGTAGGCTGATGAAACTGCCTACTTTTTTAGCCTCTTCCATGGCTGTTCGTACAACACGGGAACTGGTCAAAGGAATCCCATCATCTGAAAAACCAACTGCTCCAGCTGCCAATAAATTCTTGAAGTCTGTCAGATGCTGGCCGTCAAAATTCTCCGTAATGGTTGCGACAGAATGGATGTGAATCGCTTCACGCTCCGCTGACGCCAAGACTTCTTGTAGGGTTTCAACCCTTGAAATCGTTGGATTCGTATTCGCCATCATGACCACTCGGGTAAAACCACCAGCAGCTGCTGCTAGGGCACCTGTATGAATGTCCTCCTTATGGGTCTGACCCGGTTCTCTAAAATGCACATGAATATCAATCAAACCAGGAGCAACAACCAAGCCTGTCGCATCAATCACTCGGTCAGCTTCTACCTCAATTGTTTCTGCAATCTGCACGATTTTCTTGCCTTCAACTAAGACATCGCAGACTTGATCAAAGCCTGTCTTAGGATCCATGATCCGTCCATTTTTAATCAGTAACATCTCTACTCCTTTATCTTACCCGTAAAAATCCACATGACTGTCTACCAGTCGATCGCCCTCGTAGCTAAACTTAGCTGAAAAGAAGGGCTTGTTTTCCAATAACCACGAAAGAAAGGTACGATCTCCCTCCCAGGTTGGCTTTGAAAGAACATCCTCATAAGGCACCCATTCAAGCGTTCCCTCATCACATTCGCTTAGCTCACCTTCAAACTCTGTCGCTGTAAAGACGTAGGTATACCAATCATGGTCAGGTGTAAACTCTGGAAAGGTGATAATCCCCTTTAAAATTGGATTTGCTCGTAAGCCTGTCTCCTCAAAGATTTCCCGAACGGCACATTCCTGCGGTGTTTCTCCTGCCTCCAGCTTACCTCCCACGCCAATCCATTTTCCCGCATGAACATCCTGCTTCTTTTTATTGCGGTGCAACAGGAGCAATTCTTTTCCGTTATCAAGATAACAAATCGTTGCTAATTTTACCATTTCTCCTCCTACAAAAGCCAGTTAATCGGCGCCAAGCCCTTGCTTTCTAAAAATTGATTGGTTCGTGAGAAGGGTCTGCTCCCGAAAAATCCCCGATAGGCTGACAAGGGACTTGGGTGAGCTGATTCTACCACCAGATGCTGGGAATTGGTCACCAAAGCTTTTTTCTTGCGAGCATAGGAACCCCAAAGAATAAAGACAACGGGACTTTCTTTGGCATTGACCACCTTGATAATGGCGTCCGTAAAGGGTTCCCAGATTTGTCCTGCATGACCGTTGGCCTGTCCAGCAGGAACTGTCAAACCAGCATTGAGCAGCAAGACCCCTTGCTCCGCCCACGGGGTCAAATCATGGTGAGGTTTTTCCCCCACATCATCTGCCAATTCTTTCAAGATATTTTGCAGGGAAGGGGGTGCTGGTAAGTCGTTGGGAACAGAAAAACTCAAGCCTTGCGCTTGCTTGGGACCATGATAGGGATCCTGTCCCAAGATCACCACCTTTACGTCTTCTAGGGCTGTTGTCTGGATGGCATGAAAGACCTTTTCCCTTGGAGGATAAACGACCCCATGCCCATACACGTAATCCAAGAATTGATTGATTTTTCCGAAATACCCCTGTGGGAGCTGCTCTTTTATTAAATTATGCCAAGCTGAATGTTCCATCTGCGTCCCCTTTCTCACTCTTCTTCAGGATAGGTCAGGCCCCATTCTTGACGTAAGTCCGTCATCATCTGCATCACATCATAACTATAAGCTAGATACATCTGTTGATCAATGCCTGAGACCGCCCGTTCCATATCAAGTACCTCATAGCGGAGGGCTTGATTTGTATCGCCACTTTCCACTACTTCTTGATGCCCATCTTCGGTATAGGTGATCACCGCTCGCTGTCCGCGCGGGTAATCCCTTATTTCAATATAGCCCTGCTCATAGACCAAGAGCCCCCGCTTGGGCTGCTTAGCATGGAGGCTAAGACTGACCGTTGCCATCTCCCCCTCTTCATTGGTCAACAAGATACCGACTTGTTCATCTACACCTGTCGGAGCCAAACTGACCTGTGAGACAATCTGACGTGGACAAGAAGACATGAACCATCTCACAAAGGACAAGGCATAGACCCCAATGTCTAAAAGTGCTCCGCCTGCTAGGTGACGATTAAAAAATCGGTTGGTCATGTCATAATCTTTATAGCTCCCAAAATTCATCTGAATCATTTTAAGTGGACCAAGACTGCCTGATGCAAGAATTGCGCTCAACTTGCGGTAGAGCGGCATATGATAGATCGTCATGGCTTCTGCCAGTACGACACCATTTTCCTCGGCAAGCTGCATTGCTTCTTCTAATTCCGCACTATTTAGGGTGATGGACTTTTCGCATAGGACATGCTTTCCGGCTGCTAAAGCCTTGCGTAGAAAATCAATATGGGTATTATGGGGTGTTGATATATAGATAATATCGACTTCTTCATCTGCAAAGACCTCGTCCACTTCAGAGTACACTTTTTCAATCCCATACTGCTCTGCAAAGGCTACTCCTTTTTCATAGGTCCGATTCGCTACCGAGTAGAGATTTCCTCCCAATCCTTGCAAGGCCTGAGCAAGCTCATGTGCAATCACACCGGTTCCTAGGGTTGCCCAGTTCCAGTTTACATTAGCCATTCCTTCCTCCTTTTCATAGTCCTAGCCCCTGCTAGTTACTTCTTTCTTTCACTAAGTAAATCGGGCGTTTCTTGGTTTCTAAGAATACTTTTGAGATATACTTACCTAAAATTCCTATGGTCATTAGCTGCAAGCCTCCTAGAAACAAGATAATACAAATGGTTGAGGGCCACCCGATTGTCGGATCTCCAAATACGAGAGTTTTAAAGACAATCACTCCCATCAGCAAGAGGGAAAAGAGAAAGGTTAAGAGCCCTAGATAGGAGGCGATATTTAAGGGCACTTCAGAAAAATTGATCATCCCTTCAATGGAATAGGAGAGCAATTTCCAGAAAGACCAGCTGGTCTCGCCAGCCACACGCTCGACATTCTCATAGGGAAGATACTCCGTCTCAAAACCAACCCAGGCAAAAATTCCCTTTGAAAAACGATTGTATTCTGATACTTCTAGGATCCCGTCAACCATGTGACGGCGCATCAAGCGAAAATCACGTGCTCCATCCACTACTTCAACCTGACTAATCCTATTCATAATCTTATAAAAGAGGCTTGCAAAAAAACTCCGAATCGGTGGCTCACCAGCACGGGTCACACGCCGAGTACCGACACAGTCCAAGTCCGGATTCACATCCAACATGGCTTTCATCTCGATTAACATCTCGGGTGGATCTTGCAAGTCCACATCCATAACGGTCACCAAGTCACCTTTGGCTTCCTTGAGGCCTGCATAAAGCGCTGCTTCCTTACCGAAATTTCTGGAGAAAGAGAGGTAATGTACCGCCTCATCTTGGCTGGCTAAACCTCGTAACACCTCTAGGGTTTGATCCTGCGATCCGTCATTGATAAAGAGGTATTCAAAACTTTCCTCCATCTGCGCACGAATCTTCTCCATTTCCTGATAAAAGAGGGGGATTGCTTCTTCTTCATTGAAGCAGGGGATAATGACTGAAATCATAGTTTCCTTTCCTTGTTCTGGTCATTCCATTTCGATTGATATAGGCATTCGTTTATCTTGTTAATTGAACTTGAGTTAAACACTATGTGAAAAAGAGACGCAATTGCTACAACTTTAGTTGCTTCCCCAATCTAGGAATAGATTGGGGAAGGTGGGAGATAGAACGAGTGAAGCTCGTGTCAAGTGTGGATACCTTTTGAGACGGGAAATAGAAGTTTGCAAAGCAAACTCTCTCTAGTCTCTGCGTCAGATTTCCTATTTCACTGTGTGCTTTTAACGCTCTCGTAGCTTTGGGAATTGAACTCGAGCTAAGCACTGTATGAAAAAGAGACACAATTACTGGACTACATGCTGAAAACCTCCACAGGAGCTTTTCACTCGTCAAGACTCCTAATTTTCAGTCGCTTTTTTTACGTCCTCGTATCTTGTGTAACTGAACTCGAGCTACGAGCTGTGCAAAAAAGATAGTTTTTCCTAGAGCCTAAAGTTCTTCGTCAAAACTCCTATTTTTGCTTTGCTCGCTTAACGCTCTCGTATCTTGTTTAACCCAAGGCTCGATAGGAGCAAAATCTGCGGGAAGAATTGTAGTAGATAGCGGGTCTTTCCGCCCTCAAAGATCATGAGAAACAAGAGACCTCCAAAGATCGCTAGACTTAAAAAGTTGATGGTCTCGTCTGAACGATAGCGCCATACAGCGGCAAACAAACCGAGCGCTACCACAAGCCAGACAAGCTGTTTTATCCCTCGATAGTAGTGATAATAGTCCCCATCATACTGAATCACCGACTGCCGGATCACTTCTGCAAACCTATTTTCTTTCGTATACTTGTATAGGGGTGATACGAGGGGTGTCTTCTCATCTTCTGGCTTTCGATAGAGCCAATTCAGAGAACCGTCATACAGGGTCATGGCAAGTTTGTATTGGAGGTGTTGGGCAAATGTCACGGGCGTGTAATTCCTCAGTCTGCGTTTAATCTCTTTGATCTCATTTTCTTTCGCAAACATACCGTTGTTATAATCGCCATGCTTTTCAGGGTCTATATAGACGAGGAGCCCCTCTTTCATGTCTTCCTGATTCGTTCCTGAATAGGTCAAACCTAGATTGATAAAGGTTGTCAGCCCCTTGGCCAAGGTCTCGTCATGAACAATCTTGACTTCCTGCTGATGATGGATACCATAGGTCAGCCCTGCAAACATCACAGAAAAACTAGAGACAAATACCGCCATATAGCGAATAAATCGTCGCCACTTTCCTCTCAAAAAGAGGAGCAGGACAAAGGCAATCACAATAACCAGCGCTGTGGGGCGGAAAATGCTCGCAATCGCAGTCAGTATCCCGAGCAGACACAAACCTTGTGTGACCTTGCGCTCTTCTTTTAAGAGAGCAACCATCAAATAGAGTTGACCCGCCAGAAAGGGAAGCGAGGTAATATCTGTGTAAGTTTGAATAACATAAGGCGAGAAGCCAAGCAGCAATAGATAGAGGATAAAAAGAATATCTGCCACCTGCTGGCTAAAAAAGTCACGACCAGTTCGATAGAGAATATAGGCTGTTCCATTTATATACAGCATTCCCAAGGCTTGCAGAACCCAAAGAGAGGCAGTCCCGAAGAGACGATAGAGCGCTCTAGCATACAAGAACATGGGAAGATTATTGGGGTTGCGCGTCAGATAGTTGGAAATAGACTGATCTTCTATCATCTCCAAGGCGCCTGTAATAACGACCGCCGCGTCCCGTCTGACCAACAAATTAGCCGATCCAATGACCAGTAACTGAAAGAGAATCGCTAAACCAATTAGAAGCCTCTTATGAGCCATCGCATAGGTATAGGCTCTAAGGACTGCCTTCTTCTTCCACACGAGCAAGAGCAAGAAGATTATCGCCAGATAGAGAAACAGTCTTGGAAAACTCCACAATTCCCGAACCACCACGACTAGCCAAAAGAGTGTCATCAACCACATCAATTTCTGAAGACAATTAAAAAATAGATGATACATGCTACTTATTATACCACTTTAGACAGCCGATTTCTATTGTAGTCATTTCGTTTATCTTCATATCATTGAACTCGGAACTCGGGCTACGAACTCAATCTTGACAAAATCTCTTTTTGACTTTTAAAGAGCCCAATTACCTGCAACCTTTAACGAAAACTTCCTCTTCTTCATCTCCCACCTCAATCAGTCCCCCAGACTGGTTGGACTACAACTATAATAACCAAGTGTCTATCTTGCAAAAAAAGAGGGAAGGCTGAATCATCCGCCATTCCCACTCTTTGCTTTCAGACTGCTTAATCCTGCCAGGTTTCTTGGTTTTCTTTAAATTTCTTCAACAAGGTCAAACCGTCTGCATTGATATAGCCTTGAACCTTGGCAACCTTTATGAGATCACTATAATTGGATAGGGTCACCAATTTAACTCCTGCCTGCTCAAAATTAGCAGTTGCCTTTGGTAATTCATAGGTGAAAATGGCTACTACACCGAGGACATCTGCCCCCTCACGTTCTGCAGCTCTTACAGCATCAAGGACTGATCCTCCTGTTGAAATCAGGTCTTCAATCACGACCATCTTCTGCCCCTTAACAATGCGACCTTCAACCTGATTACCCGCCCCATGGTCTTTTGGTTTACTACGGATATAAGCAAACGGTAGATTCATACGGTCAGCAATAATGGCTCCATGAGGAATACCCGCTGTTGCTGTCCCCGCAATCACTTCCACTTCTGGGAATGATTCCTTGATTTTCTCGACAAACCCATCTTCAATCAAGGTTCTGGTATCTGGATAAGATAGGGTAATACGGTTATCTGTATAAATGGGGGATTGTATCCCTGATGCCCATGTAAATGGCGCGTCTGGCTGTAAATACACCGCCTTAATATCAAGTAAGTGTGCTGCAATTTCTTTGGATAATGTCATGGGTTACTCCTTTTCTACTCTGTTGATTTTGATAAATAGTTGACAATCTTCAACCGCTATTGAAGATTATATTAAAAGATAAACGAAACGACTATAATTGGTTCCACTCTTTGTAAACAGCTTGATAGGCTTTTACAGGATCTTCTGCCTGCGTGATGGGACGTCCCACAACAATGTAGTCGCTCCCTATGCTGTAAGCATCAGCTGGGCTGACCACCCGCTTTTGATCACCGACTGCCGCACCTTGTGGACGAATGCCCGGGGTTAAGCAGATAAAGTCATCAGCAGTCTCCTGTTTAATAGCTGACGCTTCTTGAGCCGAGCAAACTACACCATCCAAACCAGCCTCATAGGTCTTTTGGGCATAGTGTAGTACAGACTCTTTTAAACTGCTTTGAATGTTTTGATCTTCCCTCATCTGCTCTTCTGATGTTGAAGTTAACTGTGTCACAGCAATGAGCTTGGCTGCGTTCCCCAGACCTCGTTTGGCAGCTTTCATCATCTCAACACCGCCTGCAGCATGGACGTTTGTCATATCCACTCCAATATCTGCCAAGACCCGCATAGCTGACTCCACTGTATTGGGAATATCGTGCAGTTTCAAATCTAAAAAGATACTATGCCCTAAATCCTTGATGTAGGTTAGGATCTCCGAACCTGCTGCGTAGTACAACTCCATACCTACTTTGACATACAAGTTTTCATCGCTAGGAAAAAGACCTAAAAAGGCTTTCACCTGCTCAAAACTTGGAAAATCAAGGGCAATGACTGGACGCTTTTCTCTCATTTATTCTTCCTTTCCACAAAAAGAACCTTGCCTAACTAGACAAGGTTGCACGAAAAGAAGGGTAGAACCCTACTTTTACCATGAACACCTTTCTAGCCTCTCTGGACTGAGTTAAAGGGGTAAACTGTTATTCCTATTTTCCTACTCTTATTCTAGTAATTTATCTGACGATTGTCAACCACTACCTGCTAGGAATGTAATTCTTGGCGAATTTCTTGCCCTAATCTTTCCAAGGTTGCGATGCCATATTGATCCATTTTCCTTGGTAAGTCCTCAATAATCGTTGGACAGGCAAAGGGATCTGTAAAATTGGCAGTGCCGACACCGATAGCCGAAGCTCCTGCAATCATCATCTCTAGCGCCTTTTCTGCTGAATCAATCCCGCCCATCCCAATGATCGGTAGATTCGTTACCTGCGCTACCTGTCGAATCAATTTTAGCGCAACTGGAAAGACTGCGGGTCCTGACATCCCGCCTGTGCCATTTGCAATAATCGGTTGGCGACTTTTCAGATTGAAGCGCATCCCTACCAAGGTATTGATCATGGTCAAGCCACTTGCTCCCGCATCTTCTGCCGCCTTAGCTAGCAAGGTAATATCCGCCACGCTTGGCGTCAACTTGACATAGACGGGCACACTCGAAGTCTTAACGGCTGCTCTCACCGCTTCATATGCCAAGTCTGGTACCTGACCAATCAGAAGACCATGATTGCCGTGATCTACATTGGGACAGGAAATATTCAGTTCAATTGCCTTGACATTTTTCGCTTGGGAAATCTTTCCTGCCACATAGGCATACTCTTCATTGGAAAAACCGGCAACATTGGCAATGATGGGGAGGTCGGGAAAATGCTGCTCTAGCCAAGGTAACTTTTCTGCCAACACCGCCTCTACACCCGGGTTTTGGAGACCAATGGCATTGAGCATGCCCGACGGTGTTTCAGCGACCCGAGGAGTTGGATTGCCAAAGCGTGGGTGCTGGGTCGTCGCCTTGATCATAATGGACCCCAAACGATTCAAATCAAAATACTCTGCGTATTCCTGACCAAAGCCAAAGCAACCTGAGGCTGGGATGATGGGATTTTTCAGCTCAAGCCCCGGTAAGGAAATCCGTAAACGATTCTCTGTCATCTCCTACTCCTTTCTCATAAGACAAGACTACCTGTCGCAAAGACGGGACCCTCCTTGCAGACACGTTGATTTTCATGTTCTTGACCTCCTTTCGGACGAACGACACAGGCATAACAGGCTCCCATTCCACAGGCCATACGAGCCTCAAGAGACAGGTAGGCATGTGGGTGATCTTGAAATCGCTTGTCCACATAGGCCATCATAGCAGGTGCACCACAAGCATAGACAGCAGCAAAGGAATCAGATAGCCTGTCGACCACCGTCGTGACATAGCCCTGCTGACCGTAGCTACCGTTATCAGTTGTCACAAAAACCTCACCGTAGCGTCGCAATTCCTCTTCTAAAATGACTGCCTGTCGATCTGCAAAACCAATCACCGAAACCACCTTGACCCCTCTGTGATAGGCCTGTTTTGCTAGCTCCAGCAAGGGAGGAACACCGATACCGCCACCGATAATCAGAATGGTCTGACCTGCTTCTAAATGATCGAGTGGAAAACCATTACCGAGCGGACCCATAACATCAATTTTTTCTCCCTCCTGCATCTGGGAGAAAAGAGCTGTTCCCTGACCTTCTACTCGGTAAATCAGGCGGGCTTCACGCTGTTCAAGATCAATCTCCGAGATAGAAATCGGTCTGCGCAAGAGCATGGACTTGTCCGGCACTTTCAAATGCAGGAATTGCCCCGGCTTCATCTCGCTCACCATCTCCCCTCTTAGGTACAAGGAGAAAATATTGGGAGCCAAGCAGTCTTGACGGACAATGGTCATCATTTCTTTTAAAATCATGTTTCCTCCTACAAAAAAACCTTGCCATAGGCAAGGTTACACGAAAAGAACTAGTCCTTCACAACTCCAATCTAGTAGCGTATATTCCACAGTCCTTTCCCTTGCCTTTTGTTCGCACGTCAACTCCCCTGCTTTCTGCTATCATTTAGTGATCGCTGCGGTTAGTTTCCCTACTAAAAGCAAATGAAAGACCGATCATGCCTGTGAATCATGCACGCCATATCGTCTGAAATTGCCAGTCACTTTGTATCTGTATTCGCCTTTTTTGCCTCTCTGGACTCAATTAAAGGTTTTATTATTCTGCATTATACATTTTTCATCTTTTTTTGTCAAATCATGATACAATAAGAGCATGAGAATCCAACAATTACACTACATCATTAAAATTGCTGAAACGGGTAGCATGAACGAAGCTGCCAAACAATTATTCATCACCCAGCCTAGCCTATCAAACGCTGTCCGTGATCTAGAAAAAGAAATGGGCATTGAGATTTTCTACCGTAACCCCAAGGGGATTACCCTCACAAGAGATGGTATGGAATTTCTCTCTTATGCCCGCCAAGTGGTCGAGCAAACCGAACTCTTAGAAGAACGCTATAAAAATCCGGGTGCCAAACGCCAGCTCTTTAGCGTGTCTTCCCAACACTACGCCTTTGTGGTCAATGCCTTTGTCTCCCTCCTGAAAGAAACCGATATGGAAGATTATGAGCTCTTCCTACGGGAAACACGAACCTGGGAGATTATTGACGACGTCAAGAATTTTCGCTCTGAAATCGGTGTTCTCTTTCTCAACAGTTTTAACCGAGATGTCCTACTCAAAATGCTGGACGACCATCGTTTGAGCCACACCCACCTCTTTACAGCTAGACCCCATGTTTTTATCAGCAAAACCAATCCACTGGCTCAAAAATCACTCATTACCTTACAGGACTTGGCTGATTTTCCCTACCTAAGCTACGAACAAGGGATCCACAACTCTTTCTACTTCTCCGAAGAGATTCTCTCACAAGAACACCACAAAAAGTCCATTGTCGTATCCGACCGCGCCACCCTCTTCAACCTCCTGATCGGACTGGATGGCTACACCATTGCCACAGGGATTTTGAACGCCAACCTCAATGGCGACAATATTATCTCCATCCCTCTTGATTACGAGGATGAGATCGAGTTGGTCTATATTCAACACGAAAAGACCACACTCTCTAAAATGGGTGAAAAATTTATCCATTACCTGCTTGAAGAAGTAAAATTTGACGGTCATTCCTCCGACTAAGCCCCTCTTTCCTACAAATACCGAGCATTATGAAAGCGTATCGCAAGAAAAAATGAAAATATTTGAATTATTTTTTCGGAAAACGCTTCCATAATGCTTTTGTTTATGCTATAATAATTCTATCATATATATAAGGAGTGATCTATTTTGGCACAAAATAAATTATTAGCAATGATTCTTGCTGGCGGACGTGGAACACGCTTGGAAGGGTTAACCAAAAAAGTGGCAAAACCTGCTGTTGCATTTGGTGGAAAATACCGTATTATCGACTTTCCACTTAGTAACTGTGCAAACTCAGGGATTGACATTGTTGGTGTCTTAACCCAGTACGAGCCTGTCCTCCTCAATTCTTATGTTGCCCAATCACAGCGTTGGGGCTTGGATGTGCAAGGTTCAGGTGTCTTTGTGCTTCCTCCAAGTGAGAAAATTGAGGGATTCGGTCTTTATAAAGGAACGGCTGATGCCATTACCCAAAATATTGACTTCGTTGATCTTCACGACCCAGAATATGTTCTCATCTTATCGGGTGACCACATCTATAAGATGAACTATGATAAGTTGCTTGACACTCATATTCAAAATGAAGCAGATGCAACCATTGCCGTAATCGAAGTACCGATGAAAGAAGCATCCCGCTTTGGTATCATGAATACAAATAGTGAATACCGTATCGAAGAATTTGAAGAAAAGCCAGCCAAACCAAAGAGCAATCTGGCTTCAATGGGAATCTACATCTTCACTTGGAAAACCCTACGGAAATACCTCCTCGAAGATGACAAGCTCGATGGATCATCCCATGACTTCGGGCATGATATTATTCCAAAATACCTAGCAGACGGCAAACGCCTCTATGCTCATCCATTCCGTGGCTACTGGAAAGATGTGGGGACGGTCAACAGCCTCTGGGAGTCCAACATGGACTTGATCGACCATGCGGATGATTTGGATCTCTCCGATTCCTCTTGGAGAATCTATTCAGAAGATTCTGGCTCGCCAGCCCAAGTAATCGGCAGTCAGGCGACTGTCCGCAGCGCCTATATTGATAAGGGAGCGATCATTGAAGGCAGGGTCGAACACTCTGTCATCTCCACTGATGTAGTGGTCAACCAGAATGCCTCTGTAAAAAATTCTGTCCTCCTGCCGGGAGCTATTATCGGAGAAAATGTTCAGCTAAACTATGTTATCGTTGCCGAAAACGTGAAGATAGCAGAAGGAACAAAACTCTCCGGTACTGCTGACTCTATTCTCTTGATCGATAAAAACGTAAGCAAGTAAGAAAGGATTGCCATGCTAAGAAATACATTAGGAATTGTAAATATTGAAGGAAACAATGTTCATTTTGGAGATGTCATGGATCACCGCGGGATTCAAGCCTTTGGATTTTTAGGACGCTACCGCTTGATTGACTTTGTCCTTTCCAACATGTCCAATTCTGGTATCAATGATTTCCAAGTCTACATGCCTGCTAAAATGCGCTCAACCATCCAGCACGTCGGAACAGGAAAACACTATAATATCAATAGTAAGCGCGGGAAATTACGCCTCTTAAACAGCGTGACAGACCCAAATTCAATCTACCAGCACGACATCAAGGCCTTTTCAGACAATATTCACTATATCGAAAATTCCCATAAGGAATATGTCCTGATTGCCCCATCCTACTTCATTTACAGCCAAGATTATTCCAAATTACTAGACCAACATTTGGAGACAAAGGCTGACATTACTGTCTTGTACAAAAATGTCACCAATGCTAAAGAAAACTTTATCGGCTGCCAAACCCTTAAATTTGGTGAAGACAAGCAGATTGTTGAATTTGAAGAAAATCATGGGAAATACAAGAATCGTCCTGTTTCTCTTGAAGCCTACTTTATGAAACGCACCCTCTTCCTTGAATTGATTAAACGCGCCAACAAGGTATCTGCTCTCTACTGGCTCAAGGATATTCTGCATGATGTTGTAGACCAATACCGGATTGTCGGCTATGCCCACCGTGACTTTGTTGCCTGTATCAATACAGTGGGAGCCTATTTCCAAACCCAGCTTGACCTGATTGATCCAGATACCCGTAAACTTCTCTTCAAGAATAACTGGCCCATCCATACGCAAACCAGTGACAGCTCGCCCTGTCTCTACGGACCGCTTGCTGAAGTCAAACGCAGCCTCATTTCAAATGGTGGTACCATCAATGGTCAGGTGGAAAATTCAGTGATTGACCGTGATGTCGTCATTGAAGAGGGCGTTGTGATTAAAAACTCTATCATCTTAAATGGTGTCAGCATTAAGAGCGGGGCTAACATCGAAAATGCCATTATCGATAAAGCAACCGTGATCGCACACCCGGTCGATATTAAAGGAAGTGCATCCGCACCTGCCTATTTGAAAGCCTATCAAGTTATTTAGGAGGAACTATGTCTAAAAAATCTGTTCTCTTTGTCGCTTCAGAAGGTCTTCCCTTTATTAAAACAGGGGGCTTGGCAGATGTTATCGGCTCCCTCCCCAAAGAACTGGTCAAACAAGGAATGGACGTGCGAGTGGTTCTTCCACTCTATCTAAAAATCGCTGTCACCAATCATGCGGATTTTGACTATGTTTCTAGCTTTGATGTCCGAGCAGGCGATATTCAGTCTATGGCTAATGTCTATCAACAGGTTGTAGACGGCGTTACCTTCTACTTCATTGAACATCGTGACTACTTCGAGCGCAAGGACTTGTACGGCTACGATGATGATGCCATGCGCTTTGGCTTCTTCCAGCATGCTACTTGTCGCTTATTAGAAGCTCTCCACTACTTCCCAGATGTCATTCATAGCCATGACTGGCATACGGCTGCAATTCCTTTCTTATGCCGAACCTTTTATAGCTATCGCGAAGAGTTTCGGGCAATGAAGCATGTCTTTACCATTCACAACCTTGCTTTCCAAGGGATTTTCAACAAGCAGGCTCTCTGGTCTGCTTTGGGTATGGATTATAGCTACTATGTTGATGGGATTGCCCGCTTCCATGAGGACTGCATCAGCTTTATGAAGCTAGGTATCCTCTATGCAGATAAGGTGACAACTGTATCTGAGACCTACGCCCAAGAAATTCTGACAGAAGAATTTGGTGAACAGATGGAGCATGTCTTGGAGTTGCGCCGTCACGATTTATTCGGTATTGTCAACGGAATCGACTATGATACTTGGAATAGCCAGACAGACAGCTACCTCGCCCACAACTACTCTCTTGAAAGCATTCACGACAAGAAAGCCAATAAGCTCGCCCTCCAAGCCCAGTTCGGTCTACCTCAAGACGAACATGTGATGCTCATTGGAATCGTGTCCCGCTTGACTTGGCAAAAAGGCTTCTATCTCTTGACTGAAGTGCTCAACCAGCTCTTGCAGGCCCATGTCCAGTTTGTCATCCTTGGAAATGGGGAGGCAGATATTGAAAATGCCTTTCATTACTTCAAGGAGGCTCACCCAGATAAATTCGCTTTCTATCAAGGCTACAATGAACCCTTGGCTCATCAGATTTATGCCGCTAGCGACCTCTTCCTCATGCCATCTATGTTTGAACCGTGTGGCATCAGTCAGCTGATTTCCATGCACTACGGTAGCCTGCCACTCGTTCGTGAAACAGGCGGACTCCGTGACACCGTGCGTCCCTACAATTGGGTGACTAAGGAGGGAACTGGCTTTAGCTTCTGGGGCAAGGATGCCTACAATATGAAACAAGTCTACGATTTGGCTCTTGATACCTACTATAATCGTCCAGATGATTGGCAACAGTTAATCCGTCAAGCCATGACAGCAGAGGTCAGTTGGACCGCTTCTGCCAAACGCTACATTGACCTCTACAACCAAATCACTGACTAATCCCATGGGGAGAGTCCTTCTCCTTTGGTATAATAGTTTTTATATGTTTTATAATTGAACTGGGATACAAGCTGTCCGAAAAAGAGCCATAACTGTTTCAGCTTTAGTTGCTTCCCCAGTCTAGGAATAGGCTGGGGAAGGTGGGAGATAAAACGAGTGAAACTCGTGTCAAGTATGGCTATCTTTAGGTACAAATTCTTTCTAGCTCTAAAGGTATGGGATACCTTAGGAGGTGGGAAATAGAAGTTTGCGAAGCTAACTCTCCCTCGTTTCTGCGTCGAATTTTCTAGTTTGCCGTAGCTGTTGCAGGCTATGCCTGTTTTACAGATATGGTATTAACAGTCAGGGAGGTGACTGTTAATACATAAAGGAGTGCGCTTTGAGTTTTTAACGGGCTTTGTATTTTGGAATTGAACACGGGCTAAAAGCTCGGAAAAAAGATAAATACTCCTAGAAGCAGAGACTTCTTCGTCGTATTTCCTATTTTTCATTCGCTTTTTACGCCCTTTGTATCTTATGTGAAAGGAGAATCTATGACCTTCACAGATCTTGATTTATATTATTTGCATACTGGTGAACATACCAGTCTCTATGAAAAATTCGGTGCCCATATCATCAAGAAAGGCAACAAAATTCTTGGTACCCAGTTTCGGGTTTTGGCACCCAATGCACAAGCTGTTTTCCTAGTAGGGGACTTTAACCACTGGCAAAAGACCCATCCCCTGCAACAGGAACATACCGGCGTCTTTCAACTCTATATTGACGGACTAAAATCGCTTGAGAACTACAAGTACCTCATCATTACTCACGACGGCAGGGAACTCTACAAGGCAGACCCTTATGCTTTCTTTAGCCAACTTCGTCCCAATACCGCTTCGACCACCTACAATTCCCGCTACAAATTCAAGGATGACACTTGGATGTATCACCGGGTCAACTATGATTTCAAGGAAAAACCTTTTTCCGTCTACGAAGTCCACTTAGGCTCTTGGAAGCAAAAACAAGCAGGTGAAAACGAGGAAACAGACCGTTTTTATTCCTATAAGGAAATTGTGCCGCTTCTCATCAACTATGTCAAGGAACACCAGTTTACCCATATCGAGCTATTGCCGATTACAGAACACCCTCTAGACGCCTCATGGGGTTACCAAGTAACCGGCTATTACAGCCCGACCAGTCGCTACGGTAAGCCGGATGAATTGAAATACCTCATCGACCAATGCCATCAGGCAGGAATCGGTGTTATCCTCGACTGGGTACCACTCCATTTCTGCAAAGATGCCCACGGACTCTATCAATTTGACGGTAGCTGGCTCTACGAGTATGAGATTGAGGGTGACCGGGAAAATCAACAGTGGGGAACTGCTAATTTCGATCTTGGAAAAGGAGTGACACGCTCTTTCCTGCTCTCCAATATCAAATACTGGCTTCAAGAATTTCATTTTGACGGCATTCGTGTCGACGCTCTTTCCTATCTCCTCTATTGGCGAGGGGAGACAGAAGAGGACAAACTCAATCACACGGCAATCGACTTTATAAAGCGGGTCAATGCCTTGGTTCATGCTGAATTTAAAGGGGTAGTCATGATTGCCGAAGATTCCTCCAGCTATCCAAAGGTCACTCATGCACTCGAAGACAGTGGGCTTGGCTTTGATATGAAGTGGGACTTAGGCTGGATGAACGATACCCTTACACACATGGAACGACCATCCATTTACCGTAAGTATCATGCTAACGAAATAACCTTTGGCATGTACTATAATCCGAGTGAACACTTTATTCTACCCCTATCACATGACGAGGTCGTTCATGGTAAACTCTCCATTGTCAACAAAATGAGTGGTGACTATGAAGATCAGTTCCACTTGGCGCGTGCCTATTATAGCTTCTTCTTTGCACATCCCGGTAAAAAACTCCTCTTTATGGGCAATGAATGGGGACATATCCGCGAATGGCATGAGTACACGCAAATGGACTGGAATTTACTTGATTTTCCAATCCACCAATCCTTTGCCCAGATGATGAAATCCCTCTCGACATTCTACCGAGAACACGAGGCTTTCTGGAAATA
This sequence comes from Streptococcus acidominimus, assembly GCF_001921825.1. Lineage (GTDB taxonomy): Bacteria > Bacillota > Bacilli > Lactobacillales > Streptococcaceae > Streptococcus > Streptococcus acidominimus. The sequence goes on along the minus strand of NZ_MSJL01000007.1, from coordinate 3,237 downwards.
TGACTATCAGGCTCATGAAAAAGGATTTAAGTGGATAAATATATTTGCAGAAGCCAATTGCTACGCTTTCTGTCGTTATAGCGATACGGAAAAAATTCTCGTCGTCAACAACTTCAACGATCAAGAGGTTTACGATTTATCGCTCGATTTGCCGGAAGGTGCTACCTACCAGCTTGTCTTTTCTTCCAATAGTATCCCGACAGCAGATTTCACCCTAACAGCAGATGAAAATGGAGCCCATATCACCATTCCACGCCTGACTACCTACTATCTCAAGCGGATTGATAAAGGCACGACAAAGAAGACATAAGCCCCTGTGAATCTCTCTACCAGCCGGACGGTGGAGCTAGGAATAAGCTGTCATTTGAAGCTCCTACACGAAAAGCAAATTGAAGTCGGATAAATTTTCAGTCGCTTTTTATACGCCCTTATATCTTGTTTAATTGAACTCGGGCTAAGACATAAGAACCCCCAATCCTTAAACTGGATTGGGGGTTTCAAGCTATTCAACAGCTGTATACTTCGCTACCTCTTTCAGATAGGTTTCATATTCGCCTGTTTCCGTTAGTTCTTTGATGATCTTATCAATTTCTTCTTTTAGGCTACCGCTATCCTTAGGCATAACGATGGCCTTGGTATTGGCATCTGTCTCCGGGAAGCTCACTTCCGCCATAGCAAGATCCTTGTTCTGGGTGGTGTACCCCAAGGCTACTGGAGAATCTAATAGGACAGCATCAACTTGACCAGACTTCAACTCGTTAATTGCCTCGCCCATTTGAGTAAGAGAAACGACACTAGCATCTTTCAAGTTCTCTTTGGCATAAACTTCCTGAGTCGTACCTTTTTGAACAGCTAATTTTTTACCAGCTAGACTATCAATTGAAGTATAAGTGTTCGCTACATCTTTTTTGACCAGTAAGACATCTTGGACATGGTAGTAGGCTTCTGAAAAGTCAAACACTTTCATCCTGTCTTCAGATACAGAAAGCCCTGCAATCGCAATATCAGCCTTACCATTTTGGACACTATTTAAAACATTGTCAAAACTCATTGAAGATACTTCCAATTTAACACCTAGTTTTTCAGCAATCTTCTCTGCCATCAATATATCTGCACCAACGACCTTATTTTTTCCATCTACCAAGGTCTGAAATTCAAACGGGGCATAATCTGGACTGGTCGCAACCACCAAGGTTCCTTTTTCCTTAATCTTATCCAAGGGTGCTTTTCCTGCATCCTTGCTGCCTGAACCACAAGCTGCCAAGCTCAATCCTGCTGTAAGTGCTACTAGCGCTGTCATCATTTTTTTCAATTTCATCTGATCTCTCCTTTTTCTATTTTCAAGTTCTTTAAATATATCGTCTTTATGATACCTCTTCATTCCAAGAACATCATCGGACTTTAGCTATCATTTTCATCTGATTACTCCTCTTTTCAAAACTAATTCCATTTTACGGTATTTTTATTCACTTGTCAATCATTTTGTGTATTTTTATTCATTATTTCTGCGAAAAAATACAAAATGTTTAATACTTAGTCTCCATTGACAGTTTCCTTTTGAAGCATTTCTTGATGGGAGACATCAGTAAAACTTTCTTGCAAATCCCAACACCCCCTAGACTAAAGAGGCTTCTCGCCTCCTACTCTTCAAAAAACTTCTTGCCCAATAGTACACAGGCTACAAGTCTCTGACAACATTTGGCAAAGATTGAGTGGGAAATAGAATAGGTAGCTGATGTCACCCTTCCTCCACATTTCAAAAAGACTTGGTATCTTGCCAAGCCTTTTCTCTATTATCGAAAATGCTTATCCCATTTTCCATCTGTTCCTTTGTGGGTATAAAAGAATTCAGACAAGACAGGGTCAGCCATAACCTTTAAGACCTCAAGAAGATCGTAGGCCAGTTCCTTGTGAGCTAGGTCTGCCTTTGGTAACCAAAAGACCTCACCCTCTGCGCTTGATTGAAGCTGACCTGAAAAGTGGATAGCCTTGTAGAGAAAGACCATATAGCGGTGTCCGTCCTTATCGGGCCAATGCTTGATCCCAACTAAGCTGGGTGCCTCAATGGTCAAGCCCGTCTCTTCCTGAACCTCTCGAACCACTGCATCGTGAAAGTTCTCCCCAGATTCAACGTGGCCCCCAGGAAATGCAAGACCAGACCAACGATACAGGCTGGGATCCCTACGCTGAACAACCACGCGCCCCTCACTGTCTTCGATTAAGCACATATTGGTCAAGGTGACCATTTCTTTACGTGACATGCGTCCTCCTTACTGTCCATAAATCATTCTCTTTTCCAGTATCTCCTGATCGGGACAAACCCTCTTGCTTGCTCCATCAAAGCGAAAACCGATACGTTCGTAGAAGCGAATTGCTCGTTCATTGCCTTCAACAACCCATAGGGCGACTTGCGAAAAATCTTGTAGGGCTTTTAAGGCGAACTGCATCATGCGGTAACCAATCTGCTGGCCATAGTATTCTTCTAAGACATAGATAGCATAAATTTCCCCAGCATTTTCCAAATCTTCCTGCTGAGAAGCTGCACAACAAACAAAGCCCACTACTGTATCACCCATCTTCGCCACAAAGGTATTCTGTGGAAACTCGACAGCCAATTTACGACATTGGTCGAGCGAATGTGCTTCTAAAAATGTTGCCGGCAACAGATTGACATAGGCTTCCTGCCATGCCTTCCAATGGACATAGGCTTTGCCTTCTTTTTCCTGATTTGTCCGCAGCGGAACAATGGTTACCATAGAGAGTCCCCCCTTTGTGTAAGAATGAATAAGGTTTTTAATTCTTATAAATATATTATGCGCTAAAATCATGAAAATAACAAGTTCTTTTGCGTTTTATAGTCATTTAGTTTATATTTTTATTACTTCGTTAACTCGTCTTGCTATACTATAGTTGTTTCACTTTAAAAAACATTGTTCAGACATTCTATCACCGAGTTATATTTGGGTAGTAACTCCATGACTTTCTTCTTAAGGTTAGCCCATGCTTTTTCAATCGGATTCAGTTCAGGAGAATAGGGTGGCAAAGGTAGGAAGAAATGGTGATTTGCGATACAAAGCTCATCTAATTGTGCTTTTGGATGAAAGGTAGCGTTGTCCATAATCACTATGTGAGGGCTATCTAAAGCCGGCAATAACTGACTTTCAAACCATTTGACAAAGAAGTGACTGGTCATGCTTTGTTTGTAAATCATGGGCGCTACAAACTTACCATTGACTT